>JARKOK010000277.1 GCA_029975765.1 Aggregatilineales bacterium | reverse complement strand
CTTAACAACCGCGCGCTTTTGCGGTATGATAACGCGGCTTTGTCACCTTTTGACCGGAGACGAAATTAAACATGAATCAAGGAACCAAACGCCTGACGGTGATCGTGGGTGTTATTATGATTATTGCGATGGGCAGCAGCGTCATTTTGCCGATCCTGAATCCTAGGAATCGTACCGACACCCAGCCAACCGAAGCCCCGACGGCCATCCCTACTGCTACAATCCCCGCCCCGCCTGCCGACCTGAGTGTGATCACGTTTGACAGCGACATCGTGCATCCGACCGGTCTGTTCAGCATTGCCCAGCCCAGCGGCTGGCTGCCACTCGCGCCGGTCACCACCGGCACGACCGCCAACCCGGCAGCGCCGGAAATCAACCTGAACAACGCTGAGCGCATCAGCGTCATTAATGCAGTGCTGCAGCCGGCAGGTGACATCAGCACGCTCGATCAGGTTGATGCTTATTACAGCCCCGACGTGTTACGCACCAGTTGGTCAGCCTACAACAGCTGGCGTGAACTCACCCGGCGACAGGAAGCCGATAAACTGGTGATAGACTTTGAACTGACCTCGCGCCGCGACCAGACCCTTATTGCCCGGCAGGAGTCGTGGGTGCAGGATGGCTGGCTGTACCGGCTGCGGGTTGTCACCCCGGAAAACGCGCCGGAAATGCTGAAGTACCTGATGGACAATCTGGACGACTCCATCCAGGTCAATCCGGTGCTGGCCGGTGTGCCTGCCGATTGGTCGGGGTACTTTGAATCGGGTTCGCGGATGGCGATCCGTTTCCCCTCAAACTGGACGCTGACCGACAGCGCCACCGGACGGCTGGCGACCTTCAGCGGGGGCAGTGGTGTTATCCTGCGGCTGGAAGCGCAGCCAAACACCAGCGTTACCGACGAAGCCGCCGCGCGTGCCTGGGCAGCCAGGGCGCGTTCCGGTGCGGAAGCGGTGAGCGTGCAGCCGGTTACCCGTGATGGCCTGTCCGGCTTCGGGGCAGCGTACCGTTTCAGCGATGCCGATGGCAACCCGCAGAGTGGTTATGCCGTGCTGCTGAACGGCACAGACGGCACGCTGTACACGGCCAATGTACGCTTCGATCAGGCCGATGTTGATCTGAACACACCGGCAGGCCGCGAAGCGGCGGGTGATCTGGCGGCGGTGATGGACACCTTCACGGTGCTGGAGAACGTACAAATCCTGCTGCCGACACCCACACCCAGCCCCACGCCGCTGGCAAGCGCCACACCGGAACCGGCCACCGAAGCGACCGTTGAGGCGACGACGGAAGCCACTGCGGAAGCGACCGCCGGTTCGTAAACTTATCTGTAGAAACTGAAGCGGGCAGGCTGGATCGTCTGCCCGTTTTGGTTTACAACCGATTATCAACCCCCGCCTGAACGCCCTCTTTTTGCGGGATTTCACCAGCCTTCATCAAATCGGAGCGGCGGCAAGGGCGTTGGCCGCTTGCTGCGGGGCGTTCACCTTTGCGGGCAGAACGGTGATCTGCCTCGCTCTACAAGCTGAACTTTTGCGGCTCTGGATGATATGGGCCGTGAACAATATGCCTTCTATTTGGCGGCCAACAAATTTCGTTTGAAATAAAGCTCAGAATTACGGGAGCAGGCTTCAGCGATTGTGAAACAGGCATTGCTCTCCATATGCTTTTAGGGCTGCGCTGACTCATCGTCTGGATGGTAGAATGGCTGCCCCGCACGACTCCCGGACGATCAGCTCGCTGTAGACAATCGTCTTGACAGGGATGGTATCTTCGCCCTGAATGAGGCGGTGGAGTTTTTGGAGTGCCAGCACACCCATCTCATATTTGGGAATATTGACCGTTGTCAGGGGTGGGCGTGTGTAAGCACTTTCCAGCGTGTTGTCAATACTCGCAACGGCCACATCATCCGGGATTCGCAGGCCAGCCTCGCGGATGGCTTCCATTGCCCCGAAGGCCGTTTTGTCGCTGATCGCAATCACCGCTGTCGGATGCTCGCCCTGTTCAAGGATTTCCTTCATCTGGACATACCCTTTGAGGGGATGACCGGAAACGGGCTTCGGCATCCATTCTGTCGGGATCAGCAAACCAGCTTCTGCCAGGGCAGCCAGACAACCCCGCAGGCGGTCTACCAGGCTGCTATACTTGGTCGGGCCTCGCAGCAGGGCGATTTTGCGGTGGCCGAGGTTGAGCAGATGACGGGTGATCTGATACCCTGCCATGAAATTGTCCCCCACGACGCAGGGAAGCCGCTGCTTATCAATGTGGTTTTCAACCAGGACGATGGGGACGCTCAGGCTTTCCAGTTGGAGTACCATTTCGGGCGTGATATCACCATCGTTGGCAACGACAAACCCGGATACTTTCTGGACAAGCCCGCGCTTGAGGATGTCAATATTACCCGTTGAACGGTCGAACATAGACAGTACAACATGGTAGCCCAGACGCTCGGCCTCGGTCTGGAAGCCCCGGATGATTTCACCGTAGAAAACGTCGCTGATCACAGGCACGGAATACTGCTCGATCAACAGCCCGACGGATTCGGCCTGAACGCCATTGGCCGTTGGTTTTAACTTGTAACCGAGATCGGCAATGGTGGCCCATACCCGCTGGACGGTCTGAGGCGCAATGCCGGGTTTGTTATGGATCACCATCCATACCGTCGTTGGCGAAACCTGGGCGGCTTCGGCAATCTTGCGCATGGTCGGTTTCGCTTTACCCAACGTCACACCCCCTTTGTTTACTAAACAACTTCCATTGTAGCGGTGTTCAGGTTGATTGACAAGCCAGCCCGAACACCGTAAAATAGGGTATAAAGTGTTATTTCATGAATATGAATACTGAAAACGCCCGATATGAACTGGATATTTTACAAAATGAATTCCTATTTGTTTAGTGAACACTTGTGTAGTATGTGCAGGAATATTATTGTACCCAACTGTTTCAGATCGAAAAACCCCGAAATATATCTGACAGAGGGCTGCCCGGTGTGTCTTTACCCCGCCTGCCAGGCAGATTACGTTCCATGAATACGATTAAGATTGATCTCGACCGTCGTTCAGGCTCGGTTGACCCGAACCTGTTCGGAGGATTCGCCGAACATCTGGGTCGCTGCATCTATGGCGGGATCTGCGATCCCGGTTCACCTCTGGCGGACGAGGACGGCCTGCGAACGGATGTCCTCGATGCGCTGCGCCGCCTGAAAATGCCGGTCATGCGGTATCCTGGCGGCAACTTCGTTTCTGGCTACCGCTGGATAGATGGTGTGGGACCCGTTGAAACCCGCCCGGCGCGGCCTGAGCTGGCCTGGGGGACAGTTGAACCTAACCACTTTGGCACCAACGAATTTATAAAATTCTGCCGCAAGATTAATTCCGAGCCGTACCTGGTCGTCAACTGTGGCGATGGCGATATGCGCGAGGCACGCGACTGGGTGGAATACTGCAATGGCGCCCAGAATACGGCGCTCGCCAATCTGCGCCGCCAGCATGGTTTCGACGCGCCTCATAACGTTAAGTACTGGGGCATCGGCAACGAGGTTGATGGCGACTGGCAGATTGGCTACAAGACTCCGCAGGAGTACGCCCGCGCCTACAAGGAATTTGCCAAGGTCATGCGCTGGGTGGACCCATCCATCAAGCTGCTGGCTTCAGCGATTTCCAGCTGGCGCGCTGAATTTGTTGAACGCATCAACCTGCTGCTCGACCAGGCGGCTGATTATATTGACTATCTCGCTATCCACTGGTATGTCGGCAACCCGGACAACGATTTCGCAGCCTACATGACCGCTTCCGAGTTGGTGGAGGAGCGCCTCAGCGTTGTCGAAGGCCTGATCCGTGCGATGAAGCTCCAGCGCAGCATCCACAAACCGATTGCGATTGCCGTAGATGAATGGAATGTCTGGTACCGGGCGCGCGGCGCGACAGTAGAAGAACACCGAAACCTGGAAGAAACGTACAACCTGGAAGATGCCCTGGTAGTGGCGATGCATTTTAATGCCTTTATCCGCCATGCGCAGATGGTGAAAATGGCTAACATCGCCCAGATCGTTAACGTGATCGCCCCCATCATCACCAGCCCGACCGGCCTGTTCCTCCAAACGATCTTTCACCCGTTCGAGGTCTACGGCCGCACATGCGGTCCTATTGCGCTCGACGCCTTCTGGGACAGTGAAACCTTCTCCGGCGGCAGTTACAGCGGGCTGCGGCTGCTGGATGTAGCCGCTACGCTGGACGAAGCGAAAAAATCACTGTCGGTTTATGTCGTCAACCGCAGCGAACACGATGCCCTCGAAACCAGGATCACGCTCGATAGCGGCCAGTTCGCTGGCCCCGTTCAGGTGCATGTGGTTAACGGCCCGGACATCCGGGCTGAAAACTCCTTCGATCACCCGGACAGGGTAAGTGTTTTTACGACCGATCTGCGAGTAGAAAGGAACTGCTTCGTTCATACGTTTGAACCACACTCCGTTACGGTGCTCGTCAGTGCTCTCGCCTGATGTAAATGAATATCAGGAGAAAGGTGAGAGTTCGGAATTTAGGAAAGTCCACCGGCGAGACAGATTGCACGCAACCGGCAAAGGCCTGACTGTCTCTATTCGCCATCACATCTTAGTTCACCTTTAGAGGGCTGTCCTGTTTATTCTGGAGGAAAAGAATGAAAAAGTACGTATTAACAAGACGTGATTTCCTGAAGCAGGCTACCGCATTCACCGCCGTAACTGCCCTGACCCCGCAGATGCTGGGTAAGACGCCGGCAGCTCTGTTTGCTGCCCAGGGAGAGGAAGTTGCGCCAGGCGTGCCCCGGAATCAGTGCCTGATTCTGGAGAACCCGTCCGGGACGGTGCGGCCGGCAGACGACTTCAACCGCTGGCGGAGCGGCTACAGCGCCGTCTGGGTAAGCGGCCTCCAGCAGCTGGCCCTGGATGCGCTGTGGTACATTGACCCGAATGCAGGCGTTGACGGCGTATGGGATAATGCCCTGGCCGCCGAGCCGCCGATCTACAATGACGACTTCACCCAGATGACCGTCAAGCTGCGTGAGGGCCTCTACTGGAGCGACGGTGTCGAGTTTACAGGGGATGACCTGTACTATACCGTTGATCTCATCAAGAAAACACCCGGAATGGGGAATCAGGGGCTGTTCGAAACCAACGTTGACCGTATGGAACAGCCTGACAAATATACCGTTGTCTTCTATCTGAAAAAAGCCAACTCGCGCTTCCACGCTGCCTTCACCGTGCGCTGGGGCGCCCTCTACATCATGCCCAAGCATATCTGGGAAAAGGTAGATGATCCGGTAGCGTTCACCTTCAATCCTCCGGTCAGCCTGGGCGCCTACACACTCAAAGATTTCGATCCGAACGGACAGTGGTATCTGTGGGAACGCCGCGAAGACTGGCAGCGCACCTCGGTCGCTCGCCTGGGCGAAGTGTCGGTTAAGTACGCCATGTACATTGATCCAGGCCCAAGCGACAAGCGTGTTCTCTCCCAGTTGTCCCACCAACTGGATGTGATCCATGACATCACTCCCGAAGGCCGTATTACCCTGGCGCGGGAAAGCCCGACCTCGGTCGGCTGGTTCCCTTCGTTCCCCTGGGCGCATCCCGATCCCACCCTCCCGGCTGTCATTTACAACAACGAAAAACCCGGGCTGGACAAACGAGAAGTCCGCTGGGCGCTGACTCTGGCGATTGATATCGCTCAGGTTGCCCTGGCCTCGTACAGAGGCGCGGCCACCATCTCCGCCATTCACGTCCCACCGACGGGTATGTACCCCCGGTACTATCACGAGCCGCTGGAACCCTGGTTGAATGACTTCACCATCAAAGTTGGCGGGGAGGACTACAAGCCTTACGATCCAACTGCTGCCCAACGGATTGCTGATCTGGCTCGCCCAAGCCTGGGCGATCTGGTGCCGACCGATCCCGCCATTATCAAGCAGTATATTGGCGCTGGTTGGTGGAAACATGATCTCCAGGCGGCTGAACAGCTCATGCTGGATGCCGGTATGCAGAAGGTCAACGGCAAGTGGGCGCTGCCCGATGGCTCGCCGTTCAGGGTGCCGCTGATGAGCATGAATCCCGAATCGAACCCAACCATGAACCGGGCGGCAGCCATGATCGTCGAGAACTGGGCGGCCTTCGGCATTGATACCAGCCTCGATTCGCAGGCGAACCCCTGGCCCATCATGAGCAGCGGCGAGTACACCGCTAACCTGGCCTGGACGATTGAGACCTGGGGTGGTCATCCCGACCTGTTCTTCTTCCTCCAGTACTGGCACTCAAGATTGTACGTCCCGAGCGGCGCACCCTCTGCGGGCAGCAACAGTATGCGCTGGAAAAACCCCGAACTCGACCGGATCATTGAAGGAATCGAGAAGATTTCCTTTGACGACCCGCAGGGTGTCGAGCTAGGGCTGGAATTCTGCAAGCTCGCCGCGCAGGAGATGCCAATTACGCCGCTTATGGCGTACAATGTGTTTACGACTATGGACACCACTTACTTCGAGGGGTATCCGTCTATAGATGATCCCTATACGGATCCGGTGCCGAACTGGGGCAATACCAAGTATATGTTCGTCAAGATCAAGCCCAAGATGGCATAGCCTCGTCGTGGATCGCGCCGATCATGGGGTTGGTGCCAGGGAATTGAATGCAGTAATTGAGGCAAGCCAGCAGTAACAACGCATTACTCCTCCACTGCGGTTGTCTTCACCGGCGATCGCGGTGGAGGTTTTTTCAAAAGGACATAGGCCTGATGCGAAAATTTATCCTTAAGTATTTGATTCCGCGAATCATTCAGTTCCTAACAATCATCTTTGTCGGGATTACGGTCACGTATATCATTCCCAGGCTCGCTCCCACTGACCCGGTAGAAGCGCAGATAGCCACCATGATCGCGATGGGCAGCTCCCTCGACCCGGCATCCATCGAATCAATGCGCGCCGCTCTGACCGACCTGTACGGGCTGTCAGGCAGTCCGGTCGAGCAGTATTTCACGTTTTGGGGGCGTTTGCTCCGGGGCGACCTTGGTCCGTCGCTCGACAATTTCCCGACCCCGGTTTCCAAGATGATTGGTCAGGCCTTGCCGTATACCCTCAGGCTGTTGATCCCCGCGGTGATCATCTCGTTCATATTTGGCAACCTTTTCGGGGCCATGTCCAGCTACTATCCTAAAAACAAAGCCCTGAAAGTGATCGAAGTGCTGGGCCAGGTAGTCCGGTCAATTCCGTACTACATCGTGGCGATCGTTCTGCTCGTGCTGTTTTCGTATTTCATCCCGATCTTCCCATTCAGCGGGGCCTACCCGATCGGGATGCGTCCTGATTGGTCCTCCCTTGAGTTTATCCTGAAAAACCTCGAACATGCCGTACTCCCGGCAGCCACCCTGATCCTGGTTGGATTTGGGGGGTGGTTTGTCGGCATGAAGTCCCTCACCTCCAACATTATCTCTGAAGACTATGTGGTATATGTCGAAACCGCCGGACTGAGTAAGAACCGAATCCTCGTCCACTACATTATGCGCACCGCCATACTGCCGCAGCTCACGGCACTGGCTATGGTGCTTGGAACGGTCTTCAGCGGCGCTCTTATCATGGAGGTCGTTTTTGGTTACCCCGGGATTGGCAGTCTAGCCATAAGAGCGATCTATAGTAACGACTACTCCATGATCATGGGCATCACCATTTATTCGATCATCGGGGTGGCTGCCGCTGTTTTCCTCATGGATTTACTCTATCCGCTGTTCGACCCGCGCGTGCGCTACCAGTAGGAGAGGAACGATGTTTGGAGTTTTACGCGATCTCCTCAGATATGATGGCCGCTTCCGTGTCGCCGTCATTTTGCTGGGAGGTGTGGTAGTGATGATTCTGCTGTCCTTCAACTCTCCTTATGATCCGGGCAAGTCCTTTGTGGTGCCGTGGGATCTTCCTCCATCGCAGGAATACATTTTTGGCACGACCTCCCGGGGACAGGACCTCTTCTGGTGGCTGACCTTTGCCGTACGCAATTCCCTTTTCCTGGGGGTGCTGACCGCGATCATCTCGCGTATAATTGCTGTTCTCATCGGCCTCACCGCCGGCTACCGGGGTGGATGGCTCGACCGGATACTGATGTCGCTTAATGACACCTTCGTGGTTTTGCCCCTGCTGCCCATTCTGATTCTGCTGGGTTTCCTGCTGCGCGACAGGATGAACCTGTTTTATCTGGCGGTCATCCTGGGGCTTTTTGGCTGGCCGTTTGACGCCCGCCTGATTCGTTCCCAGGTGCTCAGCCTGAAGGAACGTTCGTTCACACGCACCGCAGTTTATTCAGGAACAAGCGCCTTCTGGATCACCATCAACGAGCACCTTCCCTTCGTGCTGCCAATTGTGTTTGCCACGACGATTAACAATATCCTGTGGTCAATTGGAATGGAAGTCACCCTGAGTGTTCTTGGGCTTTCGGATTTGACCACCCCCACCCTTGGAACCGCGCTCTTTTGGGCGAACCAACATGGGGCATTGGTGGCGGGGGTATGGTGGTGGATCGCCGCCCCGGCGCTGGTGACGATTGTCCTGTTCCTCGGGCTGTACCTGCTCTTTACGAGCATCAACGAATTCATTGATCCGCGAACCCGCCTGCGCTTGATTGGAGGATAACCCGTGACCCTGTTAAGCGTAAAAAACCTCCGTGCGTATTACCGGACTGAGGTCTATGGTATCTCCCGGACTGTACAGGCTGTTGACGGGGTTTCGTTTGACCTTATTCCGAATGAGATTTATGGCGTGGCTGGCGAGTCAAGCTGTGGCAAAACCACCCTCATCAAAGTGATCTCAGGAAATATCAAACCCCCCTTAAAGGTGCTTGAAGGGAGTGTCAACTACAACTTTGATGGCTATAAGGTTGATATGCTGAACATCTCGCAGGATGAACTCCGCCAGAACGTCCGCTGGAAGGAAATCTCGTATGTGATGCAGGGTTCCATGAGCGTGCTCAACCCGGTGCGTAAGGTGATTGAGACTTTCAGGGATATTGTTGATACACACGAGCGCATTACGGATAAGAAGCAATTTCTTGAACAAACGCGCGCCCATGTCAACCGATTGGGACTCCCGACCGATGTGCTTAACGCGTATCCGCACCAGCTCTCCGGTGGTATGCGCCAGCGGGTGGCAATTGCGCTGGCGACCGTGTTCCAGCCCGCCCTGATAATTGCGGACGAACCCACCACTGCCCTGGATGTGGTCGTGCAGCGTGGTGTCCTGCAAATGATCAAGGACATCCAGGCCATGAGCAGCAATACGGTTCTCCTGGTAACCCATGATATGGCTGTACACGCTAACGTGGCGGATCGCGTGATGATCATGTACGCGGGCCGGATTGCCGAGGAAGCACCAACGGAAAGTATCTTCAATGCGCCGCTCCACCCATACACCCAGCACCTGATCCATTCACTGCCGATGATTGGCGAAAAATCAACGAAGGCGAGCCTGAAAGGCGCACCGCCAAACCTGGCCGACCCTCCCGGCGGCTGCCGGTTTCACCCTCGCTGCCCCTATGTGATGGATGTGTGCCGGACCGAGGTGCCTGATCTAATCCCGATAAAGGAACGCCATCGTGTGGCCTGCCACCTGGTCAAGGAGGACGCGCTATGAGCGCAGACGGAAAACTGCTCGATGTCCAGCATGTGACAGTTGAATTTCACATTGGTGGACTGGTGGGGGGCACACTGCTTACGGCGGTTAATGACATTTCCTTCTCCCTGGAGAGTGATAAGCCGGAGATATTTACCCTCGCTGGTGAAAGCGGCAGCGGCAAAACCACGCTCTCTCGCCTGCTACTTCGTGATCTTGAACCAACCAGAGGCAAGGTGCTGTTTGAAGGCCGCGATCTGTCCACCATCCGTAAACGATCCGAGTTCAATGAGTTTATCAAGAAAGTCCAACCGGTTTTCCAGAACCCCTTCGAGACTTTCAGCCCACTGCGGCGGGTCGAGGCGTACCTGTTCGATACCGCCCTGAACTTTGGGATGGCGTCAGACCGCCGGGAGGCGGCTGTGGTTGTGGATGAAGCTCTCCGTAATGTAGGGTTGTCGCTGGATGAAGTGACGCAGCGGTATCCGCATGAACTTTCCGGCGGACAGATTCAACGTGTGTCGGTGGCGCGGGCGCTGATCTCAAAGCCCAGGCTGATCCTCGCCGACGAGCCGGTTTCGATGGTTGATGCATCGCTGCGGATGGAGATCGTGAACCTGTTCCAAAAGCTGCGCGATGAACAAAAAGTGAGCGTCATTTACATCACGCATGATCTGGCGACGGCTTACTATATCAGCGACCGGATTGGAATTATGCTGCGTGGTTACATTGTTGAATCGGGGCCGGTTGAGGATGTTCTGGAACGGCCTGCCCATCCGTATACCCAGCTTTTGAAGGAATCGGTTCCTGAACCTGCTCCCAAGGAACGCGAGTCCTGGGCAAAACATATTACGCTTGGAACAACCGAAGTCAAAGAGTACGGCAGAATCGGGTGCAAGTTTGCGGGCCGCTGCCCGCAGGTGATGGACATCTGCCGCAAGGCGGATCCCCCTGATGTCCAGGTCGGACGGCAAACGGTGAAATGTTACCTGTATTCAGAGCATGGTGAGAACGCTGCGCCTGGGGCAATCGCGTCAAACCCGGGCCAGCATTTGCAATAAAAATGTGTCATCCAAAGCGGCGCTGGCTTCAAACTGCCTGTGAAGGGGTGAATATTGAGGCCATATGGCGCAGAAGTGTGATGTTTTGTGAACTATTTTCCTGATGAATACGGCTGTCATGCTCACGAGAGACGGCAACCAATACCTAACACAAGTTGTTCTCAATCTGCCAACGACAGCGGATCGTATTCAGGATCATGCTTGCCTTTGCGGGTAAGCTGCTGATGCAGGAAGTGGTTTCCTGCATGGATTTGTCGCCGCAGCATAAGGGCGACCCCATATGATCGCCCGTCTGGAGGGGCGGGTCTGAGACCCTCCCCTAACAGGACGACACCCATCAGGCGCGGTCTTTTTCGGTTCGTGCATCCAGTACCAAAGAATTTAGCCTTCTGACGGCAGTACCGGCGTAATAGACAGCTCGAAACGTCCGGTCGTCGTTCCAGCATCGAGATCAACGCGGGATACCGTAATAACATAGTATCCACTCGACAGACCCTCACGCCCCGGTGGGGGAAACACCGCCGAAGCACTACCGCTTTCACCGAACGCGCGAATGAAATAGGATACTTCACTGGCCGGTGACACACCCAGAAACGGCTGCAAATCCCCATCCACCGTCGTTACTGTGATGGCAACGGGTGGGACAGTGTTCAGGTAAACCAGATAGTCAACCTGCCAGACAGTGGCGCTGATGATACCCGCGTACTTCAGCGCCGTATCTTCGACCAGTATCAGTGGATTGGTGTCCAACAATTCCCGCGTAATAATCGCCGGGGGGGAATTGAGAACGATATTACCCCGGCGCGTTTCATAAGAGACCACAAAATCGCCGGTCGTCTCATGTTCGAGGTCAGACGTAACTCGCAAGGTGAATTCGCCTTCACCGGCTTCGGCTTCAATGGTGTAGGTGGCATCCAACCGGGCGGGGTTATCCGCATTCGCCTCCAAACGGATCGCATAGCGGTCAGTGCTCTGGTTATAGATCGCCGCGTAGGGAATCAGATCGCCGGAGAGGCGCCGGATGTGGACTTCGACCACGTCTCCCGGTTGGAGGCGACCAAGACGAAACGGCTGCGCTTCCTCGATGGTTTCCGCCGTGCGGGTCACCCGTCCAAAACTGATCGGTTGCGCCTGAGCGACATCTGTCACGACGAACAGCGCCAGCACCAGCGCCACACCTATCCTCCAACTGTTACTCATGGTTGTCCCCTCCGTATGACAAATAGGTGTTGGCAGCGGCGATCCATAGCTGTGGAAGGCCATTGAGATCGGTCAGCAGCAACGTTCGACCATCCGGCGCGAGGCGCAGCGATTTTGGCAGCAGGCCGATGGCAGTGCTGACCGGCGAACCAGACTCCATACCCATGTCCCACAACCAGAGCGTGCCGGCAGCATCGAGCGTCAGGAGAACCCGGCCATTACCGAGGAATGCACCCCCGCGCAGCCAGTCGGTATGGCCGGTCAGTGTTCCTAATTCCGTGCCATCCAGCGTCCAGCGTGTGATGGTGGGGTGATGCCCAAGGATGACCAGACTTTGACCATCGGGCGCGAACAACACCTGTTCGACATATGCGCCTGTCTCGATGCGGGTCCTGCCCGCCCCGGTCGCCGGGTCAACCAGGGTCACCGCGCCATCGGCCCCGGCCACTGCGAGCAGCGCGCCGTCCGGCGCAAAGGTCAGCGCGGAGACTGCTCCGCCAACACTTAACAAACGCGGCGGCGCCAGCCAATCTGCCGCCAGCCAGAGCACCAGCGTCCCATCTTCGGTCCCGGCGACGAGCATCGTACCGTCCGCGCTGATCGCCAGCGCGTTCACCGCAGCCCCGGCATTGAGTTCAGCCATCCGCTGGCCGGTCCGGGTGTTCCAGATCATCACGCGTGTATCGTCGCCGCTGGTCGCCAGCCAGTCGCCGGTGGCAGGTTCCCATTCGACGGCCCGCAGCCATTGATAAGGTGTGAAGATGGTCATAATCCGCACAGCACTCAAAGCGCGGGAATCAATATTCCAGAGATGGAGCTGACCATCAGCGCTGCCTGTCACAAACTGTGTGCCGTTCGGGTTGAAGGCTGCGCCGACGGTGATGGGCGATCCGATCACGTCAGAGAGGGGCTGCGCCGAGCGATCCAGTTGACCGTCACGCCAGAATGGTTCGTAGCGGTTCGCCAGCGCAAGGCGCAGTTCGGGATGTTCCGCAAAGGCACGGCTGAGAGCCGCATCCGTTGGTGTAACCATGCGTTGGAGCGCGACATACTGCTCGGCGGCACTGAACCAGTCTGCTAACTGGATCGCCTGATTCAATGGCCGTTCATACGACGCACGCAGCTGGCGATCATAATAGTCTGTATCGTTGGGATATTCCCGACGGAAGTCGGCTAGCGCCGCGCGGGCAGCCCCATACGTCGCGGCGTCAAGGGCTTGCTCAACCGGCTCGGTATAGGTTTTCCTGATCTGGGTTTGCAGGCCGGCGGTTTCGTCTTCGCTCAGGATAGACGCCTCGTTTTTCAACAGTTGAGCGAGGTGATCACGCGCGGTTTTCCAGTCTCGCAGGCCAATGGCTGTATCTGCCGGAGTCTGGTAAGTTGCCAGCAGCCCGGTACGCGCCTCTGCCAGTTGGTCGGGAGAAGCATGGCCGTTGATGTCGTAGACTATCGTGCGGAAAGCGGCGCGCGCGCTCACCCAGTCCTGAGCAGCGAGCGCCTTGCGCCCCGGAATCAGGTAGGCATCCACGTATAATCGGGCGGCGGGCAGGGCATTTTCGACCGTATCGCTGAATTCTGGATTGAGTGCCACCAGAAGTTCCAATTGATTACGTGCCACCTGCCAGTTACCCTCCTCCATTGCCCGCTGCGCCGGAATCAGGAAGGTATTGAAGTAACGCACGGCGCGATCCTGATAATCGCTGCCTTCTGCAAGCACTCCTTGCTCTTGCAGAGCATCAGCCAGAGCGGGATACCCATTTGCCAGCGTTCGCAGGCGTTCAATATCCCTTTCTAACTGCTGGAACTGTTCGCGGGCGGTCCGCCAATCACTCTCGCGGTTCTCATTGAGTGCCCGCTCGTAAGCCTCGACACCAGGGCGATAGTAGGAGTTAAGTCGCGCAGGCAGCCATTCCTCAATCCGGTAGCTGATGGCGGCTTCCGGGTCTTCCAGACTCCGGGCTGTCCTTTCCAGCCCGTCCAGTTCGGCCCGCCCGCGCTCCCATTCATGAGACGCAAAAGCGAGCATCCCGGGTGTAACATACGACTCGTACAAAAAGTGCAGCGCCTCGGCATCGCCGGGGTCAATCTGATCGAGAATCCGGCGCGTATTGGTGCGCACGATTTCCCACTCCTGGTCGGCGAGGGCGCGCGCTGCGGGTTCGAGGAAGGATCGGCGATACATCGCACGGGTATCGCGGTAATTCGGGTCAATGTTTAGCAGCGCGCCAAACTCCGCGCGTGCCACATTGTACTGCCCCAGATTAAACGCCTCTTGTGCTGGCCGGTAGTAGGACTCGCGCAGCAGTACGAACGCATCCTCATAGAAGAACGTCTGTCCGCTGGTCACCAGATCGGCCAGGATTTCACGGGCCTGGCTATATCTGCCTGCATTGTATGCCTCCAGCGCCGGTCTGTAGTAGGTGATAATAAACTGCTGCTGAATACCGCCATAGAACGGGCTGCGCTCCAACAGGTCTAAAATCAGCTCCCGCGCCGCCGGCATTTCATTTCGAGCGATGGCGATGTCAATCTGGCAGACGTAAGTCTGGTTGATCAGGCTGCGTGTGTCCCGGTAGTCGCCGCCGTCGTCCAGCGTCGCCAGCAGCGCATCCAACTGCTCGCGGGCGGCCAGGCAGCGGCCAGGGTCTTCGGTTGCGCGTCCGGCAGCCAGGTCGGCGACCGCCGGACGATAATAGGTGTCACGCAGCAGCGTGACCGCATCGAGATAATTGGGATTACTGCGAAGCAGACGGTTCAGTGATTCCCGGGCCTGGGTGTAGCTGCCGGAATTGATCGCGTCCTGCGCCCGGTTGTAATAGAACTTCAGTTGAATATCGAGCAGCGGGTAACTGGGATCGAGGGACAGCACCCGATCCAGATAGGTTTGCGCCTGATCATACTGCCCGTTCGGTATCGCTTCATTGATGAGCAGGGTATAGGTCTGAATCAGTTTACTGCGCGTGTCTTGCGAGGGGCTGATTTCATACAGCGATTCGAACAGTACACGCGCCGTTGAATAGTCCTGTGCTTCGAAGGCGGCATCTGCCGGCATACGATACGACTCTGCCAGCATGTCCGTAGCATCGCGCTTGTAGATCAGGCTAATGCTCTTAAAGGCCAGCAGTTGGTTGAGTTCCCGGCGAGCAGTGTCGTAATCGCGGCGTTCAAGGGCATCACGGGCCGGCAGCAGATACGTATCCTGATACCGTTCCAGAGTTTCCCGGTGTGGTGTTCGATTTTCATCTTCCGCCAGTTGCAGCAGTTGCGCAAAACCCGCGCGCGCTGCCGGGTAATCGCCCGCCCCGAATGCGGCCATTGCGGGAATGTAGTAGGTTTCGTCGTACAGGGTATCGGCTGCCGGATAGGAACCTGCCGGCGTCACCGGCTGATATTCGCGGATGAAATCGAGTTGCTGGCGAGCGGCGGCGTAGTTAACCGAAATTTCACGAGAACTGCTGCCGTAAGTGAAATCCCAGGCCAGCACATAATAGGTGCTGAGGTAATAGAATTCTGTTCGCCGATGCTCTGCTCCGCCGCCGACGATCAGTTCGTCAAACGCTGCACGGGCGGCGGAATAATCACCATTAAAGAACAGCCTGCGGGCGGGATAATACAATGAATCCCGGTAGTCAGCCAGCACCGCCGGATCGTCGCGTCCCCCAATTTCTAACGCGAACAACTGCTCAAACAGGGCGCGGGCGGCTGCATAGTTCTCGGCTTCTAATTCGGCTTTGGCGGGGCGATAGTAAGCCTCAAGATACAATCGCCGGCTGTTTTCGGGATTGTCCTTAGGATACGAAAGACTGTCAGGGTCGGCGGCTCGCATTCGCTGGAACCAGCCGCGTGCCGCCTCGTATTCACCGGCTTCCAGTGCCGCGCGTCCCGGCAGGTAAAAGGTATCGTAATAACGGGCAAGGGCAGTGCCATTGTCGTGTTTCAGCGGTTCGCCGAAGTTAACCGCGAACAACTGCTCGAACAGGCTGCGTGCCGCCTCATAGTCACCGGCTTCCAGTTGGGCGGCGGCGGGCAGGTAATACGTATCGAAATAGCGGGTAAGGGCGGTGCCATTGTCGTGTTTCAGCGGTTCGCCGCAGTTAACCGCGAACAACTGCTCGAACAGGCTGCGTGCCGCCTCGTATTCACCGGCTTGCAGTTGGGCGGCGGCGGGCAGGTAGAAGGTATCGAAATAGCGGGTAAGGGCGGTACCATTGTCGTGTCTCAGCGGTTCGCCGAAGTTAACCGCGAACAACTGCTCGAACAGGCTGCGTGCCGCCTCATAGTCACCGGCTTGCAGTTGGGCGGTGGCGGGCAGGTAGAAGGTGTCGTAGTAGAGCGAGACCGCGTTCCTGTGGCGCTGGCTGTTCGAATCGTCATCGAACATCGTTTCCAGTTCGGCGCGGGCAGTCTCGTATTCTCCCACTGCCAGCGCCGCCTGCGCGGGAAGATAATAGGTATCGTAGTACAGCGATTGGGCGACACCACCACGATATTCAGTGCGACTACTCGGCTCGGCTTCAAACAACGCCTTCAGGATGTCGCGCGCGGTGGCATAATTCTGTTCAATGCCCGGCTGGCGGCCACTGGTATAGGCCTGGGCCTGTAAATAATAGGTGTCCAGATAGCGGCTCAGGCTGTCAAGATAATTGCGGCTGTCCGCATCGGTGAACATCTGCTGGAACAGTTCGCGTGCTTCCACGTACTGCCCGGCCTCCAAAGCGGCAACGGCGGGCAGGTAAAAAGTATCACGGAAGCGGTTAATGGTGTCGCGGTGACTCCGGCTGGTCGTATCGGCAGCGAACATCTGATAAAACAGGCTGCGCGCGGCGGTAAAATTGCCAGCGCCAATCGCATCAATTGCCGGTCGGTAAAAAGTATCCAGGTAGAGCGTGTTGCTGTCTTTGTGGGCGCGGCTTTCGCTGTCAACGCTGAACATCTGCTGGAACAGTTCACGCGCCCGCTCATACTGGCCTGCTGTGAGGGCGTTAGCTGCCGGACGGTAAAAGGTATCCCGGTAAGACGAGGTGCTGTCTAAATAGGTGCGGCTGTTGCTGTCAGCGGCGAACATCTGCTCCAGCAGATCGCGCGCCGCGTCGTAGTTGATGGCGATGTTTCGGTCAGCATTCCCGATCAGGTAATCCAGCGCCGGGCGATAGAAAGTGTCGCGGTAGCGGTCGCGGCTGTTTTCGTAGTTAATGTAGGTCGGGTTGATGGCGAACATCTGTGCGAACAGGGTGCGCGCCGCCTCATAATCCGGCGGGCTGGCCGTCAGCAGATCACTGGCCTGGTTATAGAAAGTGTCCCGATACAGAGCCAGCGCGCCGCTGTTATCATAATTACGATAATTCGGATCAACCTCAAACATACGCGCCAGAACGGCGCGCGCGCCGGCGTACTCCGGCATGGCGAACAGGGCCTGCGCCTCTTTATAAAATGAATCGGGGTAGATACTGGCGCTGTTCTTGTAGGTGCGGCTGTTCGGCGCGGCGGCAAACATCGCTTCCAGCAAAGCGCGCGCGCCAGGATAATCCGGCGGGATGAAAGCCACCGGGTCGCCGTTATATTTCTCGACTGCCGGCAGATAGAATGTATCATAATAAGCTGTAACAGGCGCGCCGTCGAGATAATCGCGGCTGGCGGCATCTTCCGAGAACAGGCGCTCCAGCAGGCCGCGCGCCCCCACATAATCTTCCTGTTCAATCAGCGCGAGGGCTGCCTGGTAGAAGGTATCTCGGCGGAGGTTCTGGGCAGTCTCGAAGTTGCTGACATCGGTCAGCGGGGCGCGCAGCGCGGGGGCGAGGAGTGCGCGCGCTCCCACCCAATCACGCTGTTCCATCAACTGTTGGGCGCGGGTGGTGTAACTCTGGGACAGCAGATTCTGTGCGTCGGCTTCAAGCTGGCGCGATTCCTCAGTGGTTCCAGCCGGGCGGTTGGTCAGTTCCAGCATCAGGGTAGCGACTCCCGCCCAATCGCCGGTTTGCTTCTGTGCCTGCGCCTGCTCGAACAGGCTGCGTTTGTACAACATTTCGGCTTCCGCATCCAGCGGCGCAGGGAGACTGCTCAACAGGGCGCGCGCGCTTTCGAACGCACCCGCGTCAAAATCCGCTTTCGCGGGCTGAAAGTACGAATCGCGCCACAGTTGTTCGGCCACCGCGTCCGCCACTCCCAGGACGCGCAGCCGGTTGACGAGCTGACGCGCCTGCTCCCAGTCTTTGGCAGCCAGAGCGCCGCGCACCGCCCCTTGATAGGACTCCACCAGACGCGTCTCGCTGTCCAGATACGGGCCGGTAGTATAAGCATACTGGAACTGGTCAATCGCGCGCGGCCAATCCTGAGCCGACGACGCCTGCAATCCATTAAAATAAGCGATCACCCGGCCAGCAAGCTGCCCCGTAGGGATCAGGACGGTAATCAGAAGTATAACGATCACGGCAATCAATACGACCCACGTGGCGATCACCCGGATAAGCGGCACCCGCCGGGCCGGAGTTTGGTAATCCCCGTTCGCATTATCCAGTGTTCGCCGGGCAATGAAATAGGCGTCGCGCATGGCTGCCAATGCCTGCCCCAGACCTTCCAGCGTGATGGCCGGCATGGCACTGGGGGCGACGGCTGCCGGTGTGCGGTTGGGAAGGCGCTGGCTGAGCGCCCTGTCAAGGTCATCGAAAGCGTGTGTTAAGCGGGACGCCTCGTCTTCGAGTGCGGCAATCCGCCAATCATCACGGGCAGCCGGCTGTTCCGCTTTGAAGCGATCTCGGATTTGATTAAAGGTGGCTTGTGCGCTGCGAAACGTACCAGCGGCTTTGTCGGCGTCGTGCCTCAACTGATCATCGAGCGGCGGATTCACAGTCATTACTCCCCCAGAGCGTGCAGCCGGCCAAGGATGGAACATGATAAGAGCTGAGCACGAAAAGGCTCAAGGAACTTGTTGCCTGTAATCTGCATATGAGTATATAATTGTTTTCAAGTAATGCAAATTCAATTTTTTCATTAATAGGTGTGATCGTGTTGTCCATTTATTTGAGTTCTACCTCCCGCGATCTTGAGCAGCACCGCGATGCTGTCATCAAGGCGCTGCTCACCGCCGATACATTGCCTAAAGCGATGGAGTTCTTCGGCGCGCAGTCTGCCGATCCGGTCGCCGCCAGCCTGGCGCCCATTGAAACCTGTGACTTATTCATCGGAATATATGCCAATCGTTATGGTCATCGCCCTGCCGGGGCTCAGTCCATCACCGAGATGGAATACGATCACGCTGTCCAACAGGGGCGGGAGCGCCTGATTTTTATAGTTGATCCCACCTACCGGGAAGGACTGATCGAACAGCACAGAGAAACCGATTTTGATGCCATCACGGCGCTGGCGCTGTTCAAGAACCGGCTGAACGCGGAAAGCACCCGCGCAACCTTCACCACCCCGGATAATCTGGCGAGTCAGGTGCTGGCGGCAGTGCTGCGCTGGTATCAGGCACGGCAACCAGAACCGCCGCCACCATCGCCGGGTACGATCATCAGTGGGAATGATAATCGTATCATCAGCAACAGCACTTTCGGGGACAACGCGACGATCAATTTAGGCGATACCTATAATAAATAGAGGAAGGGCGGATATGACACTATCGGGCGGCACTACCATCTCTGGCGACAAAAACCGGCTGGTCATTGATCCGACATTTGGTGATTACGCGACGATCAATTTTGGGGATACCCTTTTCTCGTATTCTGCTATCCTGCTGCAACAGGAATTTTATCTGCTGCCGGGCGATAAAAATCCCGGTGTGACCGCCCCATCCAATGCCGCCCCGCTGCTCAGGATGCTGCAAACCGCGCGGGTGATCGTGTTATCCGCCCCCGCCTACTGGCGGCAGTCGTATGTCGCCGAGTATCTGGCAGATGCCGTCATGCCGCGCGAGGGCGGCAAACCTATCGGGCGGGTCTACTCGCTGACCAGTGAGGCCAGCGGCAGTGCCCTGCTCGACGCACTGCGGGATGTGACCTATAAACTCGATGGTTCGGTCATCCTGGCCTCAAGTGTCATGGCTGAGAAATATCCCGCACCGCTGATAGATGAACTTGGCAAACAGGCGGCGGCACGCGGAGCCTACCTCATCCTCACGACCGAACAGGATCGCTCCCGTTGGGAGAATGCACTCCAGCCGGAGCGCGGCGCGATCTATTTCAATTTGCTGGATGCCGCGCCCTACACGCCCGCCGATCTCACGGCCTGGCTGGCAAACGGCGCGGAGCGGCTGCTGTTAACCGAAAAACTGGCCGAGACAAACGAGCCGCTCAGCCCTGATACTCTCGTGCGTGATACCGGGCAAACCCTGGCGGAAGTGACACGCTGGCTAGGATCGCCGGGCGCAATCCAGCGTTTTCTAACCGAACTGCGCGATTTCAACCCTTCGCCGTTACCCACCGCTGATCCAGCAGATAATACCGACCGAACTGATGCGCCTAAAACCATTCGGGAACTGATTGAGCGCATTAAAGCCAGCGAACGCCAGTCGGCGGAACGACGTATCGAAGCGTGGTTTAACGGTCTGACTCCATCAGAACAATACCTTGTTCTGGCGATCAGTCTGCTCGATGGGCTGCGGCAGGAAACCTTCTGGGCAATCTACGAACAGCTTACCCAGCACGCCTGGCGCGAGCGTAACATGGCGCTGGCAATGTCCGACTATCACGACATTGCGATCAAGCTGGATCAGTTCGTCAGTGCCACCGGCGATCAGGTATATTTCCATAATGCCGAAGAACGGCGCAAATTGGTGTCGTATGCGCTGGATGGCTACCGCCGCTCGCTGGTGCAGGCCCTCCCCGTGCTGGCGGACATCGTCAGCGGGGCGACGCAGCCGGTCACCAATGAAAGCGGGTCATTGGCGGGGCGGCTGCGTATCCTCGACATCTTTGGCTCCGAGCTGGAGCCAACCGGCGAGAACCGCCAGCGTCAGGAACGTTTGCGCAACAGCATCGCCAACAGCATCGCACAGATTGCCCAGCGCGAACCCGCCACCACCCAGCACTTACTGCTGGCCTGGGCCAGCGGCGTGGGTGATCGTGAGAGCAACGTGATTAATACACGCCTGCGTATTGCTGTAACCATCACGCTGGTGCAAATGCTGACGATGGAATCGCCGCACACTGGTGACAGCCTCCGTTGGAGCGGCAGGCATACGGCGTTCGCATTGCTTGATGAATGGTACGAACGGTATTATGCGGGCAGCAGCGCACCTTTGTTCAACCAGACACAGGGGATCACCGAAGAACGCCATCGTAATATTCGCGGAACTATGGCGCTGGCACTCTGTCACATCGGGCGGCACACGGCGGAGAAGACGTTTGGCGCGCTCGACGAGGAAACGGCAGTTCGGTATGACCGTGTACCAGAGCAGCAGCCGCGAGCAAAAGATCTGCGGTCGCCCTGGGACATGCTGCTGGCGCTGGCCTGGGACGCCGACGCAGCGGTGCGCGCCAGTCTGATCGAAGGGCTGCCGGTGCTGATGCAGCGCCATCCACTCCATGCTGAAAAACTGATTATTCTGCTGGCGTCGGATTGGCGGGCGGCAGTCCGCGCCGAAGTCGCGGAACTCCTGGCTACACTTTACAATCAGAATCCCCAGTTCATCTATCTCACCAACTATCTGCTCGACCAGTCCACGCCTCAGGTTGAACGCACCCTGCCGCCGACACACTACCTGCGGCGCGAGTTAACCGGCGGCCAGCCCGGATATTTACTCAATCGTTGGACAGCACTGCTGGCGCTGTTCTATATCGCGGACACCAGCGAAGCGGTATTTCGCACCTTCCTGCAAACCCGGATGCGCAGCCCACAGACTGATCTGCGTCTGGTCTTTGAGGATGTGCTGGCCTTTGTGCTGGATAATTCCACCCTGCGGGATACTTTCCGGGACAGCGCGCTGCTGCATATCTTGATGGATACATCGGTTGACAATCGTCCGAGTGAAGCCAGCTTAATGCTGCAAGACCGAATCCGCGATTATGTTATACATAACGCGATTCAGCGCAATGTTGGCTGGTTGGGCAGCCAGACACGCGCTTATCTGACCGGGCGTTACCGGCGTCTGCCAGAGCCAACGCCTTCAGAACTCAAGCGGGAACTTGGGCGAGTCACCGTGCGGGATGCCGGTATTCAGTCCCTGCTGGAACATTATGCCGGCAGTCCGACGCTGCGGGTTCGCCAGCAAATCCAGCGAATTCTGAGTTCCAGCCCGGTCAACCAGGCATAATCGGGGAGCCATCATGTATCGCCAATGGTTCGGATACTGGATTGTGCTGCTCCTGATACTGTCGTCCGGCGTATTGCCGGCCCACCTCCAGGAAGCACCGCCGCTGCCGCCGCTGGATACCGACGCGCTGACCCGGCTGCTCCTGCTGCCGGATCAGCCGTATACCGGAACGCTCTCGCCTGATGAGCCACAGGCCGTGTACATCGCGCTGGCGCAGGCGGGTGAAACGGTGGTTATTACCATGAGACGGCAGAGTGGCAATCTTGTACCGTTCGTGCGGCTGCGCGACCTGAACGGCGCGATCCTGAGCGAACAGGCCGCACAAGACCTGGCCGGGCGGCGCGTGGACATTACGTATGCCCCAACCGGCAAATCTGACTGGTGGCTGATTGTCGAAGCGATGATGGATCCGGCGTCAGAATCAACGGGGGAATATCTCCTTACGCTGACCGGAACCTCTGCGCGTTTATCTGTTCTGCTGGAAACCGGCACGCTGCCGCCGACGCCCTATACGCTGGGAAACTTCATTACGCTTACGCCGACAGCGACACAAACCAGCACGTTCACCCCGACCTTTACCCCCACACCGACGCACACCTATACGCCGACGCGCACCCCGTCCCCCACCGTGACGCCAACCGCCACCGTGACGCTTATCGCCTGTCCCGGTGTGCTGCCATCGCGCCTGCGGCCCGGCGACCGCGCGCGCGTGACGCCCGGCCCGGCCAATAATCTGCGTCATCAGCCGGATTTGAGCAGCGCCCGTTTCGCGCAGATTCCCGGTGGTGGTGAATTTGTCGTGGTATCAGGGCCGGTGTGTGCCGATGGTTATGCGTGGTATGAGGTGGATTATCGGGGCATAGTCGGCTGGACTGCCGAAAGTGGTCAGGGAACCTACTGGTTAGAGCAAGCCAGGTGATACCTTACAGAAGGAGCACAGGTGATGTTAAGAATCGCTGGACAGGCTGCGGCGTGGCTTCTGTCTCTGCTGCTTCTGTTCCAACCGGGGGCGCTGCTGGCGCAGACTGGATTTCCGCCACTCCCTGCCGATCTCACCCGGGGGGATGTCCTTTTTCCCCAGGCGCTGTACAGCGGCGAAATCGCGGCTAATGACAACGCTCTGTACGTGCTGCTGGCACAAGCCGGGGATGAAATTCATATCAGGCTGACACGAACTTCTGGCAGCCTAGTGCCTTATCTGGAGCTGTACGATCATCTGGACGCGCCGTCTCCGATCAAGGCTGTTCCGGCCACCGATCTCTCGGGACGCACGGCGGAGCTTCGATACCCGGTTCAGGCCCGTGCGTGGTATTACATCACCGTCAGCAACGATCCGGCAACAGGGCAGGCATTCGCCGGCACCTATAATCTGCTTCTGACCGGCACCACGTTCGATATTTACCCAATTCTCGGTTATGGCGACATCCCGCTTTTAAAGCCGGATGATCGGGTGCTGCTGCATCAGCGGCATATTCCCGGTGCCGGTGGCCGCTTTTATCTGCCTCTGACGGCGGGCGAACGGCTGGCCTTCGACTCGCCCGGTAACGCGGCTTTCGAACTCTACGACGCGGCGGGTACGCTGCTGGCACGTGGGAGCGAAATTCTGGATTATGTCTCCCAGACGGCTGGCTGGATACGTCTCGATGTTTCCAGCCCTCTGCCAACCCAGGGCGCGGACATCACCGGCGTGGTTGAAAATACACCGGTTGCCACTCTGGGCCGAGTACTCCATGATTTCCTCACCCTGACACCGACCATGACCAGCACGCCGACGGCAACCTTCACCCCCACGCCAACAGCCTCGAACACACCGACGGCTACCGCCACGCGCACCCCTACCCCGACCAGCACGCCCACGCCGACTATTGACCCGAATCTGTGTAACGGTTTGCCCCTGCTCCATTCGCTTGGGGATACTGTCGTCGTTGATTTCAATCTGCGCGGCCCCTCTTCCGCCCTCGGCCTGACGGTTGATTTATATGCCAGTGTGCGGCGCACCATCGCGCAGGCCTATGACAACCAGCGTCTGAAAATTGTGGATGGCCCGGTCTGCTTTGCCGGGCAACGCTGGTTCTGGCAGGTGTATTTGCAGTCAGCCAATGCTTATGGCTGGGTTCCAGAAACGGATGAAAGGGGTGATCCCTTCCTGTGTTCACTGGAACACCCGGAATGCCGCCGTTATGGTGAGTGAGCCTGGGAGCAAAGCCTGTGAAAACCCCTTGTCGCCTGTGGCGTATTATCATCCTGCTAACCCTCCTGATGCAGACCGCCGCTGGTTCTGCTCAGGAAGGACTGCCACCACTGCCCGACGATCTCGATCTGGGTGATGTCCTGTTCCCCGGCATCACATACACAGGAACTGTTGTGGATGAGCAGGGAAGTCGGTATGTGCTGCTGGCCGAAGCCGGGGATCAGCTTGTGGTGCGGATGACGCGGCGGTCGGGTAATCTGGTGCCATATGTCGAACTGATCGAGGCCTCCGGCACACTGATCGCGGAAACTGCGGCCAATGATTTGGCGGGTAAAACGGCGACGCTGCGCCATACCCTCGAGGCGCAAGGTTGGTACTACATTCGTGCGAGGAACGATCCAGCCGCCGGTTTGGTTCGCACCGGCACTTATGAACTTGTGCTGGTTGGACCAACCGAGACCATCTATTCGATTTTACGCCCAGGCAGTACGCCGCCGGACAGCGGCGCGCTGAGTTACTTCCTCACGCTCACACCATCGGCAACGCCGACTATCCCCCCGACTAAAACCTCAACTCCCACTCCACGCCCGACGAATACCGCGACTCGTATTCCGTCACCTGTACCCGCGACTGCCACACCGAACGATGTCATTGGTTATGCCAATGTAAACACCCTGTACAGTGCCACCCTGAATTTACGCGATCAGGCGAAGGTAGATGCGCAGATTATTGAAGAACTGCCGTTTGGAACGTCGGTTGAAATTATCGGCGGGCCGGTTCGACAGGACGGTTTTACATGGTGGAATGTGCGTTCCCCCAGCGGAAATACCGGATGGTCAGTCGAATCCGCTGACAATGTGCAAACCCTGGTGTTTTCACCGCGCGCGCTCGGCGACACTAACCCACTGGCACGAAACATGCCGCCACCCGGTTTCCATAATGGTCAGTGGGTTACGATTGCGAGTAATGTCCTGGTTCGATCTCGGCCATCGGTGACCAATGGTAAAACCGAAGTGGTGCTCAGCCGCCAGCACACAGGAACTGTTGTGGGAATGCCCGCGCCCAACTATGATGCTTTCGGGAAGCTCCGGTGGTGGCACTTAATCCGCTTTGATGACGAGGCGATCACAACGGGCTGGGTGATCGAGACCGCTCTCTCTAACTGACCGGCGAGGATGTTGTCCGGTCTGGAAAGACTATCTTCCACACCGCCGCAGTTCCCCGGTTGCTGGCAGGCAGAGAGCACAGTGGGGTAAATTCGGTCGGGTCTGGCGATGGTCTTAATTATTGGGTGATTGACATCCGGTGAACTTAACCATAAGATAAAAGTAGAAGAG
>JARKOK010000273.1 GCA_029975765.1 Aggregatilineales bacterium | reverse complement strand
ACATTCACGATATTCTTAAAAAACGACCAGATTAGTTCTAGGTTTTGTGCAGTATTTGGATTAAGATAGACGTATAGCCCTCTGAAACCTGAACACATGGCGGGTGTTACCCATGAACCTGTTCAATTCTGACTCCAAATCCAGCGACGAGCCGCTCTATAACATCGGTCTTGTATCGCGCATGACCAACATCCCGGTCGCAACGCTGCGGGTGTGGGAACGGCGTTACGGTTTCCCGAAGTCCACGCGCACGCCGGGCGGTCACCGGTTGTGTTCGGAGAAGGAAGTCATGCGCCTGCGCTGGGTCAAAGCGCGGGTGGATGAAGGGATGCAGACCGGGCAGGCCGTCCGCGCGCTGCAGCACCTGGAACAGGAAGGCCGCTTTCCCGAAGCGCCGTTCGCGCCGCTTCCGGTCATGCCCAGCCCACCCCCGCCCGATCCCTCGTTCAGCGTGTTCCGCGACCGGCTGCTGGAAGTCCTGCTGGTGCATGATACGCAGCAGGCCGACCGGCTGCTGGGGCAGCTTCTGAGCCTGTATTCGATGGAAGACCTGGTGCTGGAAGTCATTGGCCCCACGCTCTACCACATCGGCCAGGCGTGGCATGATGGTGAAATCAGCGTCGCTACCGAACATCTGGCGTCAAATTTCCTGCGCCAGCATTTGCTGATGTGGATGTCCACCGGGCCGATCCCGTTCGCTGGTGTCATGCCGACCATTCTGGCCTGCGCGCCGGAAGAATGGCATGAGGGCAGCCTGATGATGCTGGGCGTGCTGCTGCGCCGCCTGCGGTGGCCGGTGGCTTATCTGGGGCAGTCTGTACCGCTGCCGGACCTGGGCGCGCTGGTGCGGCAGATCAAAGCGCCGGCGGTAGTGTTTGTCGCCATGACGGACAAGCCGCTGCCCCTGCTGCGCGAGTGGCCGAAACATCTGCCGGAAACGGTGTATGGCAACAAGCTGATCGTCGGTTTTGGGGGACACGCTTTCATCGAGAAGCCGGAATGGCGGGAGCAGATACCGGGCGTGTTCCTGGGGGAAACGCTGCGGCAGGGCGCGCAGACGCTTGACCAACTGCTGCGGGCGGCGGTGCATCCGTCGTTATGACAGGCGGGCAGGTCTCACACCTGCCCTACTTTCCTCAATCCGCGTTATAATGCTCGTCAGTTTCGTTCGCATATACTGTCGAGAAAAATAATGCTTTTCAACCCGACCGATCACCCTCACCGCCGCCTGAATCTGCTGACCGGCGAGTCTGTTCTGGTGTCGCCGCACCGCACCAAACGTCCCTGGCAGGGACGGCAGGAACGCCCGCCGCAGGATGAACGCCCGCAGTACGACCCGGCCTGCTACCTGTGCCCCGGCAACACCCGCGCCAGCGGCGACCAGAATCCGGCCTATACCAGCACTTACGTTTTTACCAACGATTACGCCGCCCTGCTGCCTGATGTCCCCCCCGCGCCGTCGGACAATCCGCTGCTGGTGGCGCAGAGCGTGCAGGGTACCTGCCGTGTCCTGTGTTTTTCGCCCCGTCACGATCTGACGCTGCCGCTGATGGCGCTGCCAGACATCCGCCGGGTGATAGACCTGTGGGCGGAGCAGGTGACCGAACTGGGAGCGCGCTATCGCTGGGTGCAGGTGTTTGAAAACAAGGGCGAAGCGATGGGCGCGTCCAACCCGCACCCGCACGGGCAAATCTGGGCCGGCGACTGGCTGCCGAACGAAATCGCCGCTGAAGATCACCATCAGCGCGCCTACTACGAACAGCAGGGTTCGCCGCTGCTGGTGGATTACGCCGCGCTGGAAAGCGCGCGCGGTGAGCGCGTGGTGGTCGAAAATGAAGACTGGGTGGCCGTCGTACCCTACTGGGCGGTGTGGCCGTTTGAGACGCTGCTCATGCCGCGCCGCCACGTCCTGCGGTTGCCCGATCTGGACAGCGCCGAACGCGACACGCTGGCGGATATCCTCAAGCGCCTGCTGACGAAATATGACAACGTGTTTGAAATCTCGTTCCCTTACTCGATGGGCTGGCACGCTGCGCCCAACGATCCGGCGGATTACCGGCACTGGCAGCTTCACGCGCATTTTTACCCGCCGCTGCTGCGGTCGGCCTCGGTGCGAAAGTGGATGGTTGGTTACGAAATGCTGGCCGAAGCGCAGCGCGACATCACGCCAGAGCAGGCCGCCGACCGGCTGCGCAGCCTGCCGGATACGCATTACCGGGAAACGTAACACCAGTTACTGGCACCTCTGCCGGTCTTTCGCAGCGGTATACACCCAGTACCATATTTTTCATCGCCAATTCTTATAAGGAGCGAGTAGTATATCGTTCCAATAAACGTTTCGTTTTTTTGACAGAATTGAGGAGCAGTTCATGTCCCTGCAACAGCAAGTTATGGAAGCCTTTGAGCGCCGCTACGGGATGCGCCCGGATGTCGTGGTGCGCGCGCCAGGGCGGGTGAATCTGATTGGCGAGCATACCGATTACAATGACGGCTTCGTGCTGCCGATGGCGATCAACCGCGCCACGTGGATCGCGCTGCGCCCGCGCCATGACCGCGTCGTGCGTGTATTTTCGCTGGAGTTCAACGACGCGGCGGAATTTTCGCTGGATGGAATGGAAAAAACGCCGACGCGCTGGGTGGAATATATCAAAGGCGTGGCCTGGGCGCTGCAAAACGCCGGCTACAGTCTGACCGGCTGGGATGGGGTGATCGCCGGCGACGTGCCGATTGGCGCGGGGCTGTCATCGTCGGCGGCGCTGGAACTGGCGACGGCGCGCGCGTTTGGTTCGACCTCCAGCTTTCCCTGGAGCGCGCCGATTATGGCGAAGCTGGGACAGAAGGCGGAAAACCAGTGGGTCGGTATGAACTGCGGCATTATGGATCAGATGATTTCGGCGGCGGGCAAAGCCGGTCACGCGCTGCTGATTGACTGCCGCACGCTGGACAGCGAACAGGTGCCGCTGCCGCCTGGCACGCTGGTGGTGGTGCTGGATACCGCCACCCGGCGCGGGCTGGTGGACTCCGCGTATAACGAACGCCGCGCCCAGTGTGAGGCCGCCGCGCAGTTCTTCGGCGTTCCCGCGCTGCGGGATGTCACCGATGAGATGTTTGCGGCACGCGCCGCCGGGCTGGACGACCTGACGCGCCGCCGCGCGCGGCACGTCATCACCGAAAACGCGCGCACGCTGGCCGCCGCCGAAGCGATGCGGCAGGGCAACGCGGTCGCGCTGGGCCGGCTGATGGACGCCAGCCATGTCAGTATGCGCGACGATTTCGAGATTTCGCGGGCCGAGATGGACACGATGGTTGATCTGGCCCAGCAGCACCCGGCCAGCTACGGCGCGCGTATGACCGGCGGCGGTTTTGGCGGCGCGGCGGTGGCGCTGGTGCGGGCGGAAGTGGTCGAGGAATTTGTATCAACCGTCGGGCAGCGTTACCAGCAGGCTACTGGCTTAAAACCGGCCATTTACGTATGCGAGGCGACCAACGGCGCAGAGGTGGTGTCGTAAGTTCGAGCGGGGTGGCACAGCGCCGCCGCCCTGGTCAACCTTTATCGGATAAGAGGAATGGGAGTTGTAGTGTATGCGAGCCAGATTTAGCGGAATAACGATTATGGTGCTGCTGTTAATGGGAATAACCGCCAGAGCGCAGGATGCGAGCAGCCTGCCGTATCAGGTCGAACTGCTGTATAAAGTTCCCCTGATTACTTCGATGGTATGGGCGCCGGATGGCCGGCTGTTCTTCACCGACAAAAACGGTCCGGTCTACGTGGCAAGCGCCGAGGGCGAACTGCAAGACACGCCGCTGCTGACGCTGGAAGTGCGGCAGGAGAACGAGGACGGCGTGCAGAGTATCGCGCTTGACCCGAACTTTGCCGAGAATGGCTACTTTTACATCTACTATACCCCCGTGCCGGAAGCCGACGGTTCGATGTTCAACGTCGTGACCCGCTTCACGGAACGGGACGGAACAGCAGTCGAGCCGGTGGACATGCTGCGCTTCCCCAACCAGTCGCCGCTGCACCAGCATCACGGCGGGCGGCTGGCGTTTGGGCCGGACGGGTATCTGTACCTCTCCGTCGGCGACCTGAGCCACTGGAATGTGCGCTCGCAGAACACGGACGACATCGAGGGTAAAATTCACCGGTTCGCCGTCGTGGGCGACGAACTGCAAATCCCGGACGACAACCCCTTCCCCGGCAGCAGCGTGTGGGCTTATGGCATACGGAACGCCTATTCCTTCATCTTCGA
>JARKOK010000258.1 GCA_029975765.1 Aggregatilineales bacterium | reverse complement strand
GCTAACTGCGCGCCGTCCGGGCTGAAAGCCAGCGCGTTGACCCAATCCCCGGTTTCGGCAAACGGGCGCAGCACCGGCTGCCCGGTCGCCACATCCCACAGATTGATGATGCCGTCCGGCCCGCCGGTCGCCAGCAGCGCCCCATCGGGGCTGAAAGCCAGCGCGAAGATGCTGTCGGTATGGGCGGTGATCGCGCTGGTCTGCTGATGGGTTCGGATGTCCCAGAAGATCACCCGGCCATCGCCCCCGCCAGAGGCGAGTGTTTGCCCGTCCGGGCTGACGGCCAGCACGAACACCTGCCCATTGTGGCCGGTCATGGTATCACCCTGCGGCTCGCCCGTCACGGCGTCCCACTGGCGAATCTGCCCGTCATCGGAGGCGGAGAAAACCGAACGCCCATCGGCGCTGAAAGCCACGCTCCACACAGTGGTGTCAAGCGGCTCAACCGCGCCGCCGGCTGCCGCGCCGCTGGCCGCGTCCCACAGCAGCACCCGGCCATCACCGCCGCCGGAGGCGATCAGCCGCCCATCCGGGCTGTAAGCCAGCGCCAGCACCGTGCCATCGTGGCCTTTGGGTGTGGATTCGGCCAGCCTTTCACTGCTGGCGGCATCCCAGACGCGGACCAGGCCGTCCTCCCCGCCGGAGGCCAGCGTGTGACCCGCCGGGCTGTATACCAGACTGAACACCCCGCCCGCGTGCGCGGTAAAGGTCTGCCCGGCGGTGCCGGTCGTGGTGTCCCAGACGGCAATCGTGCCGTCCTCGCTGCTGGACGCGAGCGTGCTGGAGTCCTGCGGGTCGAAGGTGACGGCGCGTACCGGCGCGCTCTGCGCGTCAAGCTGCTGCGCCAGCGGATCAAACGGCGCGAGCGACCAGATCATCACGGTATTGTCCGCGCCAGCCGCCGCCAGCCGCAGGCCGTCAGGACTGAATACGGCGTTCCATAAACCGGGGGCGTAGGTGTCATACACGCCCACCCGCTGCGGGCGCGCGCCGGTGACATCCCAGACCGTAACGGCGTTACTGACCGCCGCCACTTTGCTGCCATCGGGACTGAAGGCCACGCCAGTGACCGCCAGCGGCTCGATCACCGCGCTGTTCGGCTGGCCGCTGCGAACATCCCACAGGATAACCTGTTTATCGCCGCCGCCGGATACCAGCGTTTTACCGTCGGGGCTGAACGCGACGCTGTTCACCCAGCCGGTGTGGCCGGTGAACCGGCGGCCAAAACTGCGCTCGGCCACGTTCCACAGAATAACCGTCTGGTCGGCGCTGCCGGAGGCCAGCGTCGTACCGTCGGGGCTGAAAGCCAGCGACCGCACATCGTTGGTATGGCCGGCCAGCCGTTCGGCCACTGGCTGCCCGGAGTCCAGCGCCCACAGCGTAACCGTATCGTCCGTTCCGCCGGCTGCCAGCAGTGATCCATCGGGGCTGAAGGCCAGCGCGTTCACCCAGCCGTCATGCACCAGCCGCGACCCGACGCGCTCGCCGGTGCTTACGTCCCACAGCACCACCGTGCCATCCGGCCCGCCGGAGGCCAGCGTTTGCCCATCGGGACTGAAAGCCAGCGCAAAGATCGAATCGGCATGGTCGGCCAGCAGCGGCCCCACCGGCTGGTGGGTGGTGGTATCCCACAGGATAACCCGCGTATCCAGCCCGCCGGAGGCTAACCAGCGGCCATCGGGGCTGAAGGCCAGCGCGTACACCGTGCCGCTGTGTCCCTGGAGGATGGCGGCGATTTCAGGCCGGGCGCGCAGCGCCGTGAACAGCGCGTCGCCCAGACGGGCTGTTTCGAGGCGGCGGCTGGCTTCCACGCCCAGCAGCAGCGCCAGGGGATAATCCTGCTGGAGCAGGCGCAGGCTCTCCACCGCCAGCGCCGCGCCGCCGTTCGCCTGATTTTGCTGCGCCAGATCGTTTATGGTATCCGCCGCCGCCGTCAGCGCGGTGGCCTGCGCGTCCAGCGTGGCTTGCAGCGCGGCGTGTTCTGCCGCTGTGGTGGCCGCCGCGTTGGCTCCGGCGGTCACGGTGGCGGCCAGCGCCGCTGCTTCACCGGCTGCGGTTGCCTGCGCCAGTTCCAGCGTGGCAATGTGAAGCTGCAAATCTTCGGACGACGCCTGAATGGTGGCGTTCAGCGCCAGCGCCGCTTCTGCCGTCGCTTCGGCTGCCGCGGCGGCGGCGGCCAGCGTGTCGGCCTGCGCGGTGCTGGTGAGCGCCAACTGCTGCCGCGCCCGGCCTTCGGCGGTGGCGGTCGCCTGCGCGATGGCGTTAGCGGTGGCGTGAGCGTTAGCCTCGGCGGTGGCGGTCGCCTGCATGATGGCGTCGGCGGTCGCGCGGGCATTGGTTTCGGCGGTGGCTTCGGCTTGCAGCGCCAGCGCGCGCGCGTCGGCGCTGGCTTCAGCCTGCGCGACCTGCGTGGCTGCCACCTGCGCGCCGGCGGTGGCGGTCTGCTGCGCCAGCACAACGGCGGTGGCGGCATCGTTAGCGGCGGTCGCGGCCTGCTGCTGCTGGCTGAAGGCCAGCGCGATCAGGATCACAGCGACGACCAGCGCCCCAATAATGAGCCATACGGGAATACCGGGTGAGGTCGAACGATCTTCAGACACAGGGGCAATCCTCCTGCTGGAAGGCATAAGCACCTGTTCATTGTATTGCAGAGTGTGTTAAACGCAAACCGGGGTGACCGATACAGGTCGCCCCGGCGGGGGAATGGCGGTTGGTCTACCCGGCACACTGCTCGAAGGCGGGCAGGTGATGGTACTGCGACGCATCACGCAGGGCGGTTACCACCTGGATCATATCGGGGTAGTTCGCCAGTGTGTTCAGCATCGTATCATACAGGCCGAAGTTGGCGATTTCCGCCGCCGCCGCTGTCTGGCAGGCATCGGCCAGACTGGCGAAGGTCAGATCGGGGACGGCGGGGGCTGCTGGCAGCGCCACACCGTACCGCTCGAACAGCGTTTCCCAGGCGGCAATGTGCTGCGCTTCGGCGCGCTGGATGTTTACAAAGGGGTTTACCGCGCCAAACTGGTTGATCACGGCCTGGTACACCGCCCAGGCCTGGTATTCATCCAGCAGCCCGGCGGTCATGGTATCAATCGCTGCCGCCGACAGCTCCACGTCGGCCTGCGGCGGCAGCCCGGCGAACGGGCCGCGCTGGTTGAAACCCGGCGCGCCAGCATTTCCGGCATTATCCGGCTGGCCGTACTGGTTGCCCGTGCCAGTCTGCTGCGGCTGGCACACCCCGGTCGGGCATTGACCGGCGCCGCGCCCGTACTGCTGGGCGGCGGCGGCGCTGACACCCACCGCCAGAACAACGATCACGATAACGATCACGACTGCGAATTTCCGGCTCATGATTTTCTCCTTTAGCCACTGTATCGCTCGATCTGTTGTGAGCATACGCCGCCGGTATGGAGAAAATGTGGACAGGTTGTGGAGATGGTGTGGAAATCCGCAAAAGCGCGCGAGGGGCGCAGCTTACCGCGCCCCCGCACCTGCGACAGGCTGATACTATGGGGTGTACAGCGCGCGGGCGATGTCCAGGGTGGGCGCGCTGGTGACGACGGTGTGATTGGCGGCGGTCGTGGTCAGGCACAGCGCAGACACGGCATCGGCCCAGCAGCCGGCCTGCGGCGCGCCCGCCGGAAGCAGGGCTTCGACGAGACCTTTGGCTGCCACAAACTGCTGGAATACCAGGCGGAATTCATCGGCCTCTTCCGGCGCATCCCAGGCGATTTGCAGCGCCCAGGCGCGCTGGTCAGCGGCCTCGTCGTAATACAGGTGATAGCGGTCGCCGCCCCAGCCCGCCGCCGCGCGGTTCGCGTCGCGGCTGGTAAGCTGGGTATCCAGGTACGAACGCAGGTAGAACTCGCCTAACGGGCGGTCGGCCAGCAGTTCCCATCCGTCGCCGGGGGGCGTGGTGGTCAGTGCCACTTCGACCGGCGCTTCGCCGGCGAGGTATTTGGCCGGGTGCAAAATCTGCGCGCTGGACTGCGGCGGATTCGCATAAGCGGCATTTACCGCGTCCCAGCCGCCTTCGCGGTACAGCGTGTTGACAAACGTCATGCCGCTTTCATAAGGAAAGGTGAGTTCGGTCACGATAAAAGGCGGCGTGCCGCGCGGGATGGTGAACGCCCCGGCGGTGAAACCCTGCGCCAGCAGCGCCAGCGCGGCCATCGGGCTGCGCTGCGCGGCGGCCTGAAGATAGGTGGTCATAACGGCGGTCGCGTCACCTTCGATCAGTGACAGTCGCGCCAGCGAAGCGTCCGGGTTGGCGGCGGCAGCGTCTTCGTCCAGCAGCGTGTCCAGCGTAAAGTGCTGGTCTTGCAGCGCGTGGGTGAACTCATGCGCGTAGGTGATCTGATCCAGCAGCGGCAGTTGGTCGCCCAGTTCACCACCGCCGACCAGCAGTACATTCATGGCTTTGGACTCGGTATCGTAGAAACCGGCCACTCCCGCCGGGCTGGTGAGGAAGGCCAGATACACGGCCTGCAAATCCACATCCGGCGGCAGCAGGTCAAACGCGATGTAGAACTGGGTTTCGCGGCGCAGCGTATCAGCGTCCAACTGCACGCTCAGTTCACGTTCGAGGTAGGCGGTCACGTCGTCGCGGGTGGGAAAACGATGCTCGACCGGCGTGAGCGCCTCCAGCCCGCGCAGCCGCGCCGTGACCTGCTCAATCGCTTCAAGGTGCGTTTCCAGCGCGGGGCTGATGGTTTCCTGCGCGGCGGTAATGCGCGCGCCCAGCAGGAGCATAAGAAGCACAATCAGACGTTTCAACGGGGTTCTCCTTCTTCAGGCCGAAAGCCGCCAGTATAACGCTTTCGGCTGCTGCGGTTCACTGGCTGATGTTCCCGTTGTACCGTAAATCCGTGAGAGGCGCATGAGGCCAGTCAGTCCCGGTGGATGGTGCAGGGATGTTTGATACATGGCGGTAAATCCGGTTACAATCGGGTTATCCGTCACACCACAAGGGGGTACGATGGTCGAAACGATCATGCTGCCGGTGGAGTCGCGTTTCGGCGTCACGGTTTACAATCAACTGCTGGCGCACGATCCGCCGTCGGACAAACTGCTGGTTGTGCTGCCGGGCAAGGGCTATACCTGCAATCACCCGGTGCTGTATTATCTGCGGCGGGCGGCGCTGGCGCTGGGTTATGATGTCTTAAGCGTGGAATACGGTTTTCAGGTTGCCAACGCCGAATTTGACGCGACGACTGTTGAGTCGCTGCAAGAGGACGCGGAAGCCGCCGTGCGACCGGCGCTGGCGCGCGGCTACCGGCGGGTATGTTTCGCGGGGAAGTCGCTGGGTACGCCTCTGGCAAACGAACTGGCGCGTGGGCTGCGCGCCGAGACGGTATCGCTGCTGCTGCTGACGCCGATTGGCGGGGCGATGCAGGGGCTGGGCAGCCTCCCGACGCTGGCGGTGTTCGGGTCGGCGGACGCGCTGTACGCGCCGGAGATCGTCGCGGCGTTCGACGGCCATCCGACCGTGACCTGCCGCGTGTTCGACGGCCTCAATCATTCGCTGGAAGTTAAAGGGGACTGGCACGCTTCGCTGGAAGTGCTGCCGGATATTATCGCCACCTGCGAGGACTTCTTACGTTGAGGAAACAACTTTGATGGAACAACCCGCCTGGAACGCCCA
>JARKOK010000249.1 GCA_029975765.1 Aggregatilineales bacterium | reverse complement strand
AGGGGAGAGGGGAGCAAATGCCGGACACAACACCCCTCTCCGAATTCGGGGAGGGGACGGGGGAGGGGTCAAAAATCGCTTAAATTGATACGCATGGGCAAACCGCCGGTTTGCCCATGCGAATTATGTTTATCTCTCGAGACACCTGCTACCCGAACAGCACGTTCTTCTCGGCTTCTTTGTCAGCCATCGCGCCGCGTAAGTCCAGCAGTTGATCGCGCAGGACGGCAGCCTTCTCAAACTCAAGCGCCTGTGCCGCCGCTTTCATCTCGCGTTCCAGTTCCTTGATCATGCGGCTCAGTTCATCCTTGGGCAGCGCGGCCAGCGACACGGGCTTGCCCATTTCCGCTGTTGCGGCTTCGTCGCTCATCGAGCGCACGCGGTCGGTCAGGTCTCGCACCTGCTTGACGATGCTGGCCGGGATGAGGTTGTGTTCCGTATTGTACTGCGCCTGGATTAACCGGCGGCGGTTCGTTTCATCAATCGCCCGTTTCATCGAGTCGGTCATGGTGTTGGCGTACAGAATGACCTTCCCCTCGACGTGCCGCGCCGCGCGGCCAATCGTCTGAATGAGAGCCTGCTCCGACCGCAGGAAACCTTCTTTATCGGCATCCAGGATGGCAACCAGCGAAACTTCGGGCAGGTCAATGCCTTCACGCAGCAGGTTAATGCCGACGAGCACATCGTATACCCCCAGACGTAGATCGCGGAGGATTTCGATACGCTCGATGGTATCAATCTCGGCGTGCAGGTAGTGGGCGCGAATACCCATTTCGTTGATGTACCCGGCCAGTTCCTCGGACATACGCTGCGTCAGCGTGGTGATCAGCGCGCGCTGGCCTTTCTTAACCCGCAGCGCAACTTCCTGGAGCAGGTCTTCGATCTGGCCTTCAACCGGGCGCACGAACACTTCTGGGTCGAGGATGCCGGTCGGACGGATGATCTGCTGAACGGTCTTCTGACTGCGCTCGCGTTCCCACGGGCCGGGCGTAGCGGAGGTGTAGACCGCCTGTCCCATGCGCTGCTGGAACTCCTCAAAGTTGAGCGGGCGGTTATCCATTGCGCTGGGCAGGCGGAAGCCATAATCCACCAGCGTGATCTTCCGCTGCTGGTCGCCGTTGAACATGCCGCGCACCTGCGGGATAGTCATGTGGCTCTCATCAATGACCAGCAGGTAATCGTCCGGGAAGTAGTCTACCAGCGTCCAGGGCGGGCTGCCTGGCGGGCGCTGGTCAAGGTGGCGCGAGTAGTTTTCGATGCCAGAGCAGTAACCGAGTTCGCGGATCATCTCCAGATCGTAGCGTGTGCGCTGTTCCAGGCGCTGCGCTTCCAGCAGCTTGCCTTCGCGCTTGTAGAACGACAGCCGTTCCTCCAGTTCCTTTTCGATGTCGTGCAGTGCCTGCCGCAGTTTATCCTGGCTGGTGACGTACTGTTCCGCCGGATAGATGGTGATTTCGGGATGATCGGCCAGGATTTCACCGGTCAGTGGGTCAAACTGCGTAATGCGCTCTACTTCGTCACCGAATAACTGCACCCGGTAACCAAATTCACTGTAAGCTGGGATGACTTCCAGCGTATCGCCCCGCGCGCGGAACGTGCCGCGCTGCAAATCCATATCGTTACGGGTGTATTGAATATGCACCAACTGGCGTAGAATATGATCCCGCCGCGCTGTGCGGCCAACGGTAAGCTGCACGGTGGACTGCCGCCAGGCTTCGGGGTCGCCAATGCCGTAGATGCAGGATACCGACGCGACGATCAATGTATCCCGGCGAGAGGACAGGGACGCCATCGCCGCGATTCGCAGCCGGTCAATCTGCTCGTTGATGTCGGTTTCTTTTTCGATGTACAGGTCTTTTTTCGGGACGTAGGCTTCCGGCTGGTAGTAGTCATAGTAGCTGACGAAGTACTCAACCGCGTTACGCGGGAAGAACTCTTTGAACTCGGCGTACAACTGCGCTGCCAGCGTTTTGTTGTGGGCGAGAACAAGCGTCGGTTTCTGGACTTCTTCCACTACTCTGGCGACGGCAAAGGTTTTGCCCGTTCCTGTTGCACCTAACAATACTTGATGTTCAAGTCCCTGATTAATGCCTTCGACCAGTTCCTTGATCGCCTGCGGCTGGTCGCCAGTGGGTTGAAACTCGGATACGACCTGAAAAGGTGGCATAGAGCGGCCTCGCTTTCGGAACATTAGTTCGAGCGCGAAT
>JARKOK010000242.1 GCA_029975765.1 Aggregatilineales bacterium | reverse complement strand
GTCGGTGACGCTGGTTTATCCCGGTTCACCCTTTGGTTTTGGCGGCACAATGGATGTGAACGGCACGCCGTGTTACGACGATTTTGCGGGTTCGGGCGGCGGCGTGGTCAATCCGGAATTTACGAAACTGATGGCAGCGGGGGATCGTGGAACTGACAACCCGCAGGCATCGCCGCGTATCGTCATGAACAGCTTCTACTGGAAAGCGCCGTTTGTCCCGGCGCGTGAGGAGGATTTGCTGTCGTCGCTGCTGTCCGAACACGTCGGCGGTCAGGAATATCCCGGCGATTTTATGCCGTCTGCTAACTGGCCGAATGTCGCGCCGGGGGTGTGGGGGCCGATCAACGCTTCGTCGCCCAAGTACCAGAAGGACATCAGCGGCCTGTACGCGATTAGCCCCAAGCCGCCGGTGCTGTGGGTGCGCGGCAGCGACGATCAGATTGTGGCGGATCTGTCGCTGTTCGATTTCGGTGGGCTGGGCAAACTCGGTTTTGTGCCAGGCTGGCCAGGGGATGAGGTGTTCCCGCCGCAGCCGATGGTCGGCCAGACGCGCGCCGTGCTGGATAAGTACGCCGCAGCCGGCGGCCAGTATCAGGAAGTAGTGATCGCTGAAGCCGGCCACACGCCATTTATTGAAAAACCGGATGAGTTCAACCGCGCTTTCCATGCGCATATTGCCGGGTAATCAGGGTAGGGGCGGGTTTATAAACCCGTCCCTGCGGAAATGACCATGAACCATGCGTTACGCACAAATTATCAGCACCGGCGCCTATGTACCCGAACGGGTAATGACCAATGATGAACTCGATCATCTGCTGGGCGAACCGGTAGGTGAGTGGCTGGTCGCCAATGTCGGTATTCGTGAACGGCATATCATGGCGGACGATCAGGCGACGTCTGATCTGGCGGTGAATGCCGCCCGCGCCGCGCTGGATAAAGCGGGGCTGACGCCGAATGACATTGATCTGCTGATCGTCGCTACTGATACACCGGATTACCTGTCGCCGGGCACATCCTCGGTGGTGCAGTACAAGCTGGGCGCGCGGAGCGCCGGCACGTTTGACGTAAACTGCGCCTGTGCCGCCTGGGTAACCGGGCTGGATATCGCTGCCAAATATCTTGCCACCGACACCGCCTATACCCATATTCTCGTGATTGGCGCGTATGGCATGACCCGTTATGTGGACTGGACGGACAAACGGACGGCCACGCTGTTTGCCGATGGCGCGGGGGCGGTGCTGCTGCGGGCCGGGGATAAACCCGGTTATCTGGGCGCAAAACTGATCGCGGACGGCAGTTTTCACGATTATATGGGTGTGTTTACTGGCGGCACATTACGGCCAACCGGCGGTGAGAACGAGTCGCCGCGCCAGTTCGTAAAGTTCCAGAAACGTTTTCCGCCGGACACGAATAACAAAGCCTGGCCGCAGTTGGTGCGCGATCTGATGGCGAAAATCAACCGTCCGGTGAGCGATATTGACAAAATCTACTTCACCCAATTGAACCTTACTACGATCCGGTTTGTGCTGAATGACCTCGGCCTGACGCTCGACCAGACGCACAACATTATGGACAAGTGGGGTTATACCGGTTCGGCCTGTATGCCGATGGCGCTGGACGATGCGATCAACCAGGGCAAAGGGCCGCTGCCGGGCGAACTGGTGGTATTTGTCGGCAGCGGCGGCGGCGCGGCCTTCGGCGCGGCGGCCTTTGAATGGGCGTGACGTGACCAGGGTGTAGGGGCGGGTTTATAAACCTGCCCGTACCGACGAAATAAGGGAAAGCCTATGTATATCGGCGATTATATGGGGCGGCGCAGTCTGTATTCGCCGGACGCGCTGGCGGTGGTGGACGCGGGCAAATCGCCCCACTGGCGGTTTAGCTACCGGCAGATGAACGAACGCGCCAATAAACTGGCGAACTGGCTGCGCGACGAGGCCGGCGTGCGCAAGGATGACCGCGTGGGCATCTTTGCTTATGACGGCGTGGAATTTCTGGACGCGCTGTTCGCCTGTGGCAAGCTGGGCGCGACGCTGACGTGTTTCAACTGGCGGCTGCATCCGGTCGAACTGCTGCAACTGCTGCACGATACCCAGCCTAAAGTGATGATCTTCTCGCAGGAGTTCGCAGATAAGATCAGGCCGGCGCAGGCCGGCACGCGGTTTGTGAACGGCTGGCTGCACCTTGAGGGCGAGCCGGTCGGCGGCAGCACGCACTATGAAACGACGCTGCAAGCTGCCTCTGCCGCAGCGGTCATCACGGACAGTGTGACCGAAGAAGATATTGTCTGCCTGCTGTTCACCGGCGGCACAACGGGGCTGCCCAAAGCGGCGCAGATCAGCCACCGGCAGATCGCGTGGAACACGCTGAACACCGTGATTCATGACATCACCCACGGTGACGTGACCGTGAACGTGTTCCCGATGTTCCATACCGGCGGCCTGTTCGTGTATACGCTGCCGCTGCTGATTATGGGCGGGACGGTCGTGTTGACACGGCGTTTCGACCCGGAGCAAATCCTGAATCTGTTACAGGAATACGGAGCGACGTTTTTTGGCGGCGTACCGACGATGTACCAGATGCTTACAACCGCGCCCAACTGGGCAGCGGCGGATTTATCCAGCCTGCGTTTCTGCACCAGCGGCGGCGCGGCGCTGCCCGTGCCGCTGGTCGAGAAATTCCGCGATGAGAAGGGCGTGCGCTTCAAGCAGGGCTTTGGTATGACGGAGTTCGGACCGGGTATTTTTGCGCTGCCAGCGGAGGACGCCATCCGTAAGGCGGGCAGCATTGGCAGGCCGAACTTCTTCGTGGATGCGCGCATCGTGGATGATGATAACCGTCCGCTGCCGCCCGGTGTGGTCGGTGAACTGGTGCTGAAAGGGCCGTCGCGCGCGTCCGGCTATTACAATAATCCGCAGGCCAGTATGGAGGTGATGGACGAAGACGGCTGGTTTCATACCGGCGATCTGGCGACGTGTGATGCTGAGGGTTATTTCACCATCGTTGACCGCAAAAAGGATATGTTCATCAGCGGCGGTGAGAATGTCTACCCGGTCGAAATCGAGCAGGTGTTGTACCGGCATCCCGCCGTGCATCAGTGCGCGGTGATCGGCGTGCCGGATGCGACCTGGGGTGAAGTGGGTAAAGCCTGCGTGGTGCTGAAACCTGGACAGCGCGTGTCACCGGACGAGCTGCTGGCCCACCTGGCGGCCCATCTGGCGAAGTATAAAGTGCCCCGATCGGTCGAGATTATGCCGGAACTGCCGATTTCGGCGGCGGGCAAAATTCTGAAGCGTGAACTGCGGCAGCGGTTTACAACGCCTTAATCTGAATGAATTGGGTGTTTGGTAGCGGCGTGTTACAATGGCATGAATGGGTATTACACCCGCTCCGTTAAAAGGTTTTCTTCAAAGGAATAAGGAGTGCTGCATGTTTCGAAAATCAGTGTTTGTACTGCTGCTTATCAGTCTGCTGCTGGTGGTTGGGGCGGCAAGCGCCCAGGAGGAACCGATTCGGATTGGCCTGCTGCTGGATAAATCCGGCTGGTTAACACTCTACGGTATCGAGTCCGAAAACGGGTTTAAGCTGGGGCTGCTGTATGCCGCCGGGATTGACCCGGCTGAGTACGACAGTGTGGACGCGGCGCTGGCCGATGTCACGGTTGCCGGTCGTCCGGTGGAAGTGATCGTGAAGGATTACGGCAGCGAAACCCCGGCGTCCGACGCGGACAACGCGACCGCGATGGCGCGCGAAGCGATTGAGGCGGACGGCGTGGAAATTCTGTACGGTACGCCGAACTCCGGCGCGGCGGTGGCGGTGCAGGCGTTGATCGCTCCCAACAACTATGATGTGGTGTGGCTGGCTGGCCCGGCGGCGCTGCCTGACCTGACGGGCGCTCTGTTTAACGTCAACACCTTCCGCGTTTGCCGCAACACGCTCCAGGACGCGCTGACCTACGCGACGATTGCCGACCAACTGGGCACGAAATACATCACGCTGGCGGTGGATACGGCCTTCGGGCGTGGTACGGCGGCAGCCTTCGAATTTGCGCTGAAGGCGAAGGGTGTTGAGTTCCCGCGTGAAACCCTGTACGTGCCGAGTGACACGACCGACTTCACGCCGTATTTGCAGCAGGTGCTGGACTCCGGCGCGGAAACCGTCCTGATGATCTGGGCGGGCGGCGGCGGCGCCACCCTGTACCAGCAGGCGGCGGAACTGGGGGTTGGCGCAGCGATGAACATCGTCGGCGGCACTAACTCGAATGATGTGATTGTAGCCTCACCGCTGCCGGAAAACAGCGTGGGTTATATCGTTTACCAGTATACGCTGCCCAAAACGGAAGCGAATGACTGGCTGACTGAAAAACACATCGCCATGTACAGCGACGTGCCTGACCTGTTCACCGAGTGTGCGTTTGCCAGTGCGCAGGCCGCGTATCTGGCACTGGAACAGACCGGAGGCGATACCCTGCCGGAAGCCATGATCCCGGCGCTGGAAGGTCTGTCGTTTGAAGGGCCGAAGGGTACGTACACAATCCGCGCCGAGGACCATCAGGCACTCGCGCCGATGTATGTGATCCGGTATCTGGGCATCGAAGAGGTTGATCTGGGTAATGGGACGACGATGAAACTGCCGCAGTATGAACTGGTGGCTGAAGCCTCGGCGGAGGACATCGCGCCGCCGTGCCTAGCGCCAGCCGACCGGTCAAGCGACGCCGTCACCTGCGCGCCGCCGGCGCAGTAAAAACAGATTGTTTAACAATTTTTGTCGGGGCGAACCACCGGTTCGCCCCGACGGTTAAATAGGCTTGTTCTATGACTGACACAATTTTAGAAGCACGTCACCTGCGGAAGCAGTTCGGCGGGCTGGTCGCGGTGGACGATGTGAGTTTGCAGGTGGAACGGGGCAGCGTTCATTCGATCATCGGCCCGAATGGCGCGGGCAAAACGACCTTCTTCAACCTGCTGACTGGCCTGTACAAACCAACGCAGGGACAGGTTATCTTTAGGGGACAGGACATCACGCAGTCGCCGCTCCACCGGCGTGCCCACCTGGGCATGGGGCGGTCGTTTCAGATTACCAACATTTTTCCCAATCTGACCGTTCTCGAAAATGTCCGGTTGGCAGCGCAGGCCATGAGTCAGATCAACTTCCGGCTGTGGCGGCATGCCGATTCATTCCATGAATTTACCGACCGCGCCCGGCACATGCTGGAACTGGTCGGCTTGCAGGACATGGCGACAGCGCCGGCGAACATTCTGCCACACGGCGGCAAGCGCAAGCTGGAACTCGCCATTCTGCTTGCGCCTGACCCCGAAGTGCTGCTGCTGGACGAGCCGACGGCAGGCATGGCGTCGGAGCAGGTGCCGGAACTGATGGCGACCATCAACACGATCCGGCAGCAGGGCGGCAAAACCGTCGTGCTGGTCGAGCACAACATGAATGTGGTGATGAGCGTGTCGGATGTGATTACCGTCATGAATCTGGGCAAACTGCTGGCCGAAGGCACCCCCGCCGCGATCAGCGCCAATAAACTGGTACAGAGCGTCTATCTGGGCGAACTGTACGCGGAAGGCTGACCATGACCACCAACGTCCTCGAAGTTCAGGCGATTCATACGTTCATCGGCCAGTTTCATATTCTTGAAGGCGTGAGTGTCAGCGTCCCAAAGGGCGGCATTACCGTCCTGCTGGGGCGCAACGGCGCGGGTAAAACCACAACACTGCGCAGCATTATGGGGCTGACGCCGCCGAGTCAGGGCAGTATTCTCCTGGACGGCGAGTCCCTGGTGGGGCGCAGGCCGTACACCATCGCGCAGATGGGAGTGGGCTACGTGCCGGAACACCGCGCGATCTTCCGGGAACTTTCCGTGCGCGAAAATCTGGTGATCGCGCAGCGCCAGCGCGGTGATCTGGAACGGCGGCTGGATTTTATCTTTGAATTGTTCCCCGATCTCAAACGACTGTACCATCTGCCGGGGGGCAACCTGTCCGGCGGGCAGCAGCAGATGCTGGCGGTGGCGCGGGCGCTGGTGCCGGATAACCGCCTGCTGCTGATTGATGAACCCAGCGAAGGATTAGCGCCGGTCATTATCGAACACCTGATTGCCGCGATTCGCAAACTGGCCGCGCAGGCCACTGTCCTGCTGGTGGAGCAGAACTTCCGGGTTGCCAGCCTGCTGGCTGATCGCTACGTGATTATTGATGATGGGCAGAGTGTTGCCACCGGCGCGATGCAGGACCTGAGACAGGATGAACAACTGGTGCAGAAATATCTGGGGGTGGCCTGAGCTATGTCGCGCACACGGAACACGTATGGCCTGATTATCGGCATCACCGCCGCGCTGCTGGTGTTCAGCTTCCTCACTTCATCGGGTGATCTGGGCAGTTTTGGCACAACAGTGCTGTCGGGTTTATTCCTGGGGGCGCTGTACTTTCTGGTGGCGTCCGGCCTTTCGATTGTTTTTGGCCTGATGGACATTCTGAACTTCGCTCAGGGCGCGTATTTTATGATCGGCGCTTATGTCACGTTTTCGCTGTTCCACTCGCCGGCCTTGCAGGGTTTGGACGCGAATCTGCGCTTTCCGCTGGGCGTGATCGTGGCGACGGCAGTCGGCGCGCTGTTCGGCGTGATTCTGGAACGCGGCCTGCTGCGCCCGCTGTACGCCCGTCCGGTATTTCAACTGGTGCTGACATTCGGCGTAGCCATCGTATTTGGCGAGGCGCTGAAAGCCCTGTGGGGGACAGAAGCCTACAGTTGGTATCCGAATGAGTCGTTTGGCATCCATCAAAGCCAGTTCTTTATCTTTGGTCGCCAGTTCGGTTCGTACCGGCTGGTGGTGATCGCCGTCGGCCTGCTGCTGATCGTGCTGATCGGGCTGCTGTTGCAGCGGACGCGCATCGGCATCATCATTCGCGCCGGCGTCGAGGACAGCGAAATGGTATCGGCGCTGGGCATTAATGTGCGCGCCGTCTTTACGATGGTCTTTACGCTGGGCTGCGCGGTAGCGGCCTTTGGCGGCGCGATTGCCGCGCCGTTCCTGGGGGCGAACCTGGGGATGGGCAACGCCTTTTTGCTGCCGGGCATCGCCGTCGTGGTGCTGGGCGGCCTGGGCAGTTATACCGGCACGGCCATTGGCAGTTTCATGGTCGGGCTGGCGGTGGCGGTTGTCGCCAAGTTTTCAAGCGAGTTTCTGAATCAAACCGTGTGGTCAAGCATGACGCCGATGCTGCTGCTGATCCTCATTTTGCTGCTGCGTCCCAGCGGCCTGTTTGGCAAAGAAAGCGGGTGAACGCCATGTCAACATCTACCAGGCCGCTGTGGCGGCGCGCGCTGCAATCTAACGTGGTGTATCTGGCGGTGGTCGCATTCCTGATCATTTTCCCGCACCTGATGGGCTGGCTGACCGGCGACAGCCCGTTCGGGGTAGGCGGGCGGCCACGCGGGCAGTCGGTGTTCTGGCAGAGCGTTCTGATTGAAGTTTTCATTTTCGCCATTCTGGCGATGAGCTACAACCTGATCTTCGGCTTTACCGGGGTAATTTCGTTCGGGCACGCCCTGTTTTTTGGCCTCGGTGGTTATATCGTCGGGCTGACGATGGAGCGCAGCGGCCTGGGCGCGGAAGCGGCGCTGCTGGTGGGGGCTGTCATCGGCGTTGTGGTGTGCGGTGTGCTGGGCTTTCTGATGGGGCTGGTATCGCTGCGGCTGCGGGGGGTGTACTTTGCCATCTTCACGCTGGCGATTGCGGAGATGGTGGCGATTTACATCGGGCGCTGGCCGGTGACGAACGCCGAGGATGGTTTTCCGCTGGCGAACCTGCCGGAACTGATTAACCCGACGCGCAACCGGCTGACGTATTATTATCTCGCGCTGTTCCTGCTGGTAGTGACGTTCATCTTTATACGGCGGCTGATGAATTCACCGACGGGCAAGGTGCTGCTGGCGATCCGTGAAAACGAAAATCGGGCACAGGCTATCGGCTACAATACGCTGACGTACAAGCTGCTGGCAATCGCGCTGGCGGGCATGATCGCCGCCGGAGCAGGCATGGTACACGTCATCCTGAATAAGAAGGTTGGACCGGAAATCCTGACCGTGACGTATACCGTAGACCCGCTGCTGATGACCATCATCGGCGGTGTGGGGACGTTCAGTGGGCCGGTTATTGGCGCGGCCAGCCTGCATCTCAGCGAGCGGATTTTTAACCGTGAGTTCGTCATCGGCGCGACGACGATCAACATCGGGGAAAGCTGGTCACTGATACTCGGCATCATCTTCATCGTGGTGGTGATGGTGTTCCCGCAGGGCATTGTGGGTACATGGGCACGCTGGCGTGCCCGGCGCAGTACGGCGCGATCCCCCGCGCCAACCGTGCGGGCAACCAGCGCCGGGGATTAAAAACCACAGAGGCGAACCAACCGGTTCGCCTCTGTACATTGATTGACGTTTACGATTGGGTTTAGTCCGCGCCGGAAGGCTGTGGCTGCGGTGTGGACGGCGTTTGCTCGGCTGGTGCGGGGGCAGGTTCAGCTTCGGAAGTCAGGGGTTTGGCTTCCGGGAACAGATTCAGGAAGCGCACCCCCAGCGTGAACGCCAGGCATCCGTAGCAGAAAATGCCGAGCGTGACCCCCCATTCCACCAGTGACGGCGAGTAGATGTTGATCTGCTCGACGTTCCGCACTCCCGGATTCCAGCTTAAGGGGACGGTGAAACCGGAGAGCGTCATATTCCAGCGGTAGATCAGCAGACCGAGGACAACCAGCGCGCAGCCAAGCATGAGCATGAAACGGTTGTTGCGCAGGCGCGACCACAGCATGATGATGGCCGGTACAATCGCGCCGAGCAGCACCTCGCCCCACCAGAAGGTGAAGCCGTAGGGCGTGTTCAGGTTGAGCAGTTCCAGTCCCATTTCACGTTCGGGGATGCGGCTGTAGTAACTGGTGGATACCCAGCTCCACAGTTTGAGGTACAGGTACGCCAGCGCCGCGAAGCCGATCAGCCGCGCCACATCCTTGACGACCTTACGCGGCAGCATTTCTTTGTTCAGAATCACGCCGGACAGCAGCGCCAGGAACAGCGTCAGCGCCGGGCCGCCCGCGATGGCGGACAGGATGAACAGCACCGGCGCGCTGGGCGAATACCAGATCGGACGCGCGGTGAGAATGCCGTAGGTTGCCCCCAGTGACGACTGGTGAATCAGCGAAATGCTCATACCAATCAGGGCGATAATGGGCATGACCCGATGCAGAAAATGCGCCAGGCTGTGCAGAAAGTGGTAACGCTTCGGCACAAGGCTTTCAATCGCAATCGGCACAAATTCCAGCACCAGCACGGTGGTATACAGCATGACCGCCAGCGTGATTTCCCACAGAACCGAATGGATGTTCCAGTAGATCATGGGATGATAGAATCGGTCGGGGCGGCCTATGTCCATCAGCAGCGCCAGCATGGCGGAGGTGTAACCGAGCAGGCCGACAAACACCGCCGCACGGGCGATAGCCTCAAAATGTTTCAGGCGAAACACGTAGACGGCGGCAGACAGCGTGAAGGCGCCCGCGCCCAGCGCGATGGATGACAGGTCAACGACGATCCACAGCCCCCAGGGTGACTGGTTGGTGAGGTTGGTCACACCCAGACCGTTGATCAGGACATGGACACCGGACGCCAGCCCGACCCCCAGCCCGGCGACCAGCAGCAGCACCCATACGACAAACAGCAGCGTCATATGTTTGGACGAGCGCAGTATTTGTGCCATTACACCAATCCCTCCGGCGGAATGTAATACACGCTGGGTTCTGTGCCCAGGTCTTCGCGCAGGCGCAGCGTGGGTTGGGATGCGATAATGCGGGCCACGCGGCTGTCCCGGTTGTTCAGATCACCAAAGTGGCGCGCATTCACCGGGCAGATATTCACACAGGCTGGAGTGGCTTCCGGGTCAACGCCGGGCGTCTGCCCGCGCGCCAGGCCGGCGTCAATCCGGTGAATGCAGAAGGTGCATTTTTCGACCACCCCGCGCGGGCGGCGCGGCACTTCCGGGCGGCCCCAGTTGGGCGCGCGCGGGTTGGGGTCATCACCTCGATCTACCCAGTTGAAGGTTCGCGCGCCGTAAGGGCAGGCCGTCTGGCAGTAGCGGCAGCCGATGCACTTATCGTAGTCCATGACCACCAGACCGTCCTCGCGGTGAAACGTCGCGCTGACGGGACAGACTTCGACACAGGGCGCGTGCTGGCAGTGCAGGCAGGGGCGCGTGAGGTGGAAGACCTTGCCGGTTCGGGTTTCATCATCAATACGGATATTCCAGCGCATGTCATCGGTTGTGTCATTGGTGGCCTGGCAGGCATACACGCAGTAGTCGCAGCCCACACACTTGCTCAGGTCAATGACCATGACCCAGTGGCGTTTGCGCGCGCCGTGCCCGTCCGTCGCTTTCTGGGCTTCCAGCAGGTTCATGACTGCCGGGTTTAACGGTTCGGACAAAAAGGCCGCCATCGCCAGCGTCACGCCCGATCCGATCAGCAGGGTGGTGAATTCCCGGCGGGTCAGAATGGTGGATTTTGGTTTGGCGTCTGCCTGCTCCGGGGCAGGCTGCGGTTGATTACTCATTGTCGCTTTCCTCTTTACGTCTACTGCGATTGAATCGGGGTATCAGCACCAGCGCCAGCGTAATGCCCAGACCGAGGCCGATAATCAGGCCCTGTGTCAACTGAATCGGATTGGTCCCGGCTTCAGTTTCCGCCGTTCGAACTTCGGTTTCCAGTTCGGCCAGCCGTTGCTGGAGTTCGTCGCGTTCAGCGATGATACGCTCGTTAACGGTGTTGGCAATTTCCGGCCACCGCCCGCTCAGTTCAAGCTGTTCATGGCAGCTGTTGCAGGGGCGCGCATTTAACTGCATCGTGTGGCCGGTCGGCTGGAATTCGACCGATACCATCTGCACCCGGTTTTCGCGGTACATATGACAGTCGGCGCAGGTCACTTCATAGGCGGTGCTGCCAATGTGCTGCTCGTGGATGTAAATGTCACCCGGCGCTTTGTGACAGTTGGTGCACAGTTCATTCACATCGCTGATGCGCAGTTCCTGGCTGTGCTGCGAGTGGCACTTGGCGCAGCCCAGCGGGCCAATGTCCACATGCGGGCTGTTTCGCCATTCGTCATAGGTACTCCTGTGGCAGTCGCCGCAGACGCCCGCCACCAACTGCGGGTGATTGGTCGCCGGTCGAATGTCGTGCGCGCCGTGACAGTCGGTGCAGACCGCCGCTTGCAGATTCCCGGCCAGAATCGCTTTTTCGTGCAAGCCGTGTTCCAGATCGGCGGCTTCCTGCACGTGGCAGTTGTTGCACATCTGTACGGACTCAATCGTATAGACGCGCGAATTGACCGGCGTAGGGCCGTTGTGCGGGAAGGAGTCCGCTCCATGACAATCCACGCAGCCCAGCGTCCCCTGCGGGTTGCTGTGGCCGTGAACGGAATTGGCGACCGTCTGCGGGTCAACATACAGGTTCAGGATATAACCGTCCTGCAAGGTTACGGCGCGCCAGGGCTGATTGTGGCAGACCGTGCAGTAGCTGTTATCACCGGTTGTCGGTGCGTCTTCGGCAGCGGGCTGCCGGGTCGCTTCCGCCAGTGCCTCCAGCGTGACAGCCAGCGAGGCTTCCGGTGTGATTTCCGGTGTCGCCTCCTGGGCGCTGGCGGCGGGCAGGCCAGCGAACAGCGGGAACAGACCAGCCGTAATCAGCGTCAGGCCGGTTCCAATGCAGAAGATAATGAGACGGCGTTTTAAGTGTTTCATGCGGTTTCTCTGCTCCTAGCTGCCCGGCTGAATGCCCGTGTCGGGCAGGTCGAGACCCAATTCCGCTTCCAGGGCGTCTAACAGTGCATCGGTATACGCATAATTATGGATGCCCAGGCTGCCATCTCCTTCCACGAACGCCAGCGCGGTTCTGGCCCAGTCAGCGGTAGTGTCGGTGACGGCGGCTTTCAGCGTTTCCAGCCGGGCACGGGTATCGGCCTGCACATCGTCAATCAGCGCCTGCATCTGGATAGCATTGACCTGTTTGTTGTGACATCCCAGACAGCTATCCGGCAGCCCTTCGGCCCGGGTGGCCGGGCCGGGCAGCACCGTTCGCCAGGTGTGGCTGCGGGTGGTCAGGCTGTCGGCGGTTGGTATGCTGTCCATGTGGCAGGTCGCGCAGCGCGGGCCGGTTTCATCGGTGAAGTGTGATGACGGAACGGCGGCGACTTTCGGCACAATACTGATGCCCTCAAACATCTCCTGCGCCGGATAGTGAACAAAGTTCAGATTGGCATTACTGTGGCAGCGGGTACACAGAGCATAAGTGTCATCGCTGCCGGTCTGATAAGCGGCACGCTCACCGTCGGCGTTGCCTTTATGCGGCGCGTGACAGGTGATGCACGTAACGCCGTAGCGGGCGGTTTCGGGCGTGGCGGGCTGCGGCGCGGGGTCGCGCAGGTCACCATCTTCATAGAGGGCGAGGCGGCGCTCGATGAAACCGGCGTCGGCACTGTGACAGGACAGGCACAGGTCTTGAACCGGTTCGCTGCCGTTGTTCAGGCTGGTCAGCGAACGGGCATGGCCGCTTATCAGCCACTCGTTGTACTGCATGTTGATCTGCCGAGCGTGGTCGGTCGGCCACCAGTAGTCGCCGTCGTCCGGTTCGACCAGCGTATAACTGTCGAGCAGATTCAGACCGGGGCGGTAAGCATTCGGGAAAGGCAGGCCGTCGGCGCTGACACCTGTGCTGTGGCATTGGCCGCACATTTGCGCGTCAGGGCTGTTGTAGATCGTGGCACGGACGCGCAGCATTTGCTCTTCACTGGCACGGCGACCGGCGCGGTCAGCGATGTCCTGATGTTCGCTGCCGGGGCCGTGACAGGCTTCGCACTGCACGCCGTCATCACGCCAGCGGCCACGCTCCAGTTCCAGGCCGGTGGTATGGCAGCCGGCGCAGTTAGTCAGCCAGTCATCGCCGGTCGTCGTACCGGGATGGCCGGTGGTATAGGGCTGCCAGGTCTGTTCCTCGACATTCCATTCGAAAGGC
>JARKOK010000237.1 GCA_029975765.1 Aggregatilineales bacterium | reverse complement strand
ACGATGTCGGTCGTGTAGATGTCCTCCGGGGTGTACAGCGGCAGCGCCGCCGCCGTGTGGATGACGATATTCACCCCGGCCATCGCCCGGTCAACCGCCGCGCGGTCGCGGATGTCCCCCTGCACTTCGATAATCTGGCCGCGTTCGGGATAATCAAACGGCGCGATGTCCAGCGACACCACGCGGTGGCCGCGCGCCAGCAGATACCGCGCCATGTTGATGCCCAGAAAACCGGCGCCGCCGGTAATCAGATACGTTTGCTGTTCGGACATGAATCTCTCCTACAGATAGGGGCAATTTCGCCCCTACCGCTATGCTGTGGTAGACGATCATAACCCTAGTCTACCACGCGCCGGGGCGGACAACATGCAGGAATCCGCCCGGCCACTTGTGAAATCCATCCCGAAAGTTAAAAAATTCTCACGCTCCAATTGGCTTCATTTGCGGTAAGATGATCGGTGGAGGTTCATGACCATGCTCAATACCTTTCACGGCACCCACTGCTGGCACCAGCAGCTTGACAACGGCATCCATGAATTCATCTTCCGAGAAGCTTCCCGCGAGGCGGTTGACGAATGGTTCCTGCACCTGGATCAACTGACGCGCAGCGTGCCGTCCGATGCTATGCTGCATCTGCTGGTGCGCTCGACCGCCGACAACCCGCTGCCGGTCACGTATATGATTAAATCCGCCCACAACTGGGTGCTGGACAACCCGCATGTTTATACGGCGCGGGTGGCCTTCCTGCACCGTTCCAACTTCTACTATCCGCACGCCAAGTCGTTTATCCGCGCCTGGCAGATGAGCAACGGCATCGCCGTGCGCTTTTATGCCAGCGACCGCCGTCATGACGCGGTTGAATGGCTGCTGACCGACAAATAAAGCACCTCACAACAGCCGTTCCGATACATCCAGCGCCAGCGCCTCCAGCGCCGGCAGCGGTTCGCGCTGCTGCGCGGCGGCGGCGATGTCCGGCGGCAGCAGCCCCAGCAGGCGTTCCGCGTCGTCACGGGCCGACTGCCACGTCGCCGGATGGCGCTGCACCACCACCAGAATTTCAGCCGCCGCTTCGGGCTGGCCGGTGTACAGCCAGAGACGCGCCACCCCCACCAGATGCCGCGTTAGCATCATGGCCGATTTCGCCCCGGCGGCCAGCATGACCGCCCAGCGTAAATGCTGGCGGGCTTCGTCCAGATTGTCCAGCGCCATCGCCGCCTTGCCCAGCGAGTAATACGCCCCGGCCTGCTCCCAGGGCGTGCCTAACCGCTCGGCGGCGGCCAGACTCTCCGCCGCCAGCCGGTAGGCTTCGGTTCGACTGCCGCTCAGCCGTTCCAGATTCGACAGGTAATTCAGACTCCAGATGATGCCGTTGGGTTCGTCCAGCGCGCGGAACGTCGCCAGCGACTGCCGGTAGATGGCGCGGGCGTCATCCAGGCGGCCTTCCCGCTGTGCCAGCCAGCCCAGATGCAGCCGCTGCCAGTCCGCGCCGGAACTGTTACCCAACTGCTGCCACAGCTCAACCGCCTGCTGCACCAGCCGCAGCGCCTCGTCGTAGCGCCCCTGCACACTGACGGCCTCGGCCAGCCGCCCCAGCCCCCAGGCGGTCGCGCCCACGTTGCCGACAGTCCGGCTCAGGGCCGCACCGTCGTGGAACAGCCGCTCCGCCTCCGGGTAATCGCCCAGCGTATAGGCCACCTCGCCCAACGACTTCAGGGCTTCGCCTTCGCCCCACACATCGCCGATCTTCCGGCTGATCTCCAGACTGCGCCGGTAATAGTCGCGCGAGTCCTGGTAGTGAATGTAATGATGGTAGACGTTGCCAACCACCCGCAGCGCCTGCGCGATACCCCACTCATCACCCTGCGCCTCGAAGGCCGCCAGCGCGCGCTGCGCCCACCGCCGTCCATCCTCCATCGTCACGGAGTTGGGGAAAATGAAATGGTCGGCCAGCGTCAGCCACGTCAGCGCGAGATCAGGCCGCTCTATCGGGCGCAGCGTATGCGCCGCCGCCCGCAGCAGCGGATGGGCGGCTTCGACGTGACCGAACCACAGCAGCGCCCCCGCCTGCCACACCTGAAACTGCGCGACCAGAACGGTGTCATCCAGCGTCAGCGGCCCGGCCCCGAACTGGCCGAGCGCCCACAGCGCCAGTTCCTTATATTCCGTCGGGCGCTGCCGGATGACATAAAACACCTGCATCCCGGCGATCAACTGCTGAAGAATAACGGTGTCACGGTGGGCCGCCGCCCGGTGCCACGCGGCGCGCAGGTTGCCGATTTCCGCCTCAATCGCGTCCAGCGCCGCCAGTTGGTCCCGGCCTTTCAGGCGGGACTCCTGCCCGCGCAGCCAGCGCGCATAATAAACGCTGTGCAGGTGGGAGGCGCGGTCGCGTTCGTCCCCGACCAGCCGGGTTTCGGCAAACTGGCGGATCAGTTCATGCAGCTCAAAGCGCCCGGACGGCACACGCCGCACCAGCGATTTACCCACCAGCGAGAGCAGCAGCGGCAGCGAGGCGTCGGCCACCGCCTGCGCCGCCTCGCGTTCGAAGCCGCCGCGAAAGATCGCCAGCCGGCTTAACACACGCTGTTCCATCGGCGACAGGCGTTCCCACGAGGTCGCAAACACGGCCTGCAAACTCTGGTGGCGCGGCGGCAGATTCCGCACCGCCGCCGCCAGGAAATCCAGCGACCGTTCGATTTCGGCGGCGATGTCTTCCGGCGACAGCACCGGCAGCCAGCCCGCCGCCAGTTCGATACCCAGCGGCATCCCGTAGACCAACTGGCAGATGTGGGCGACATGCGGGCGGTCGCTGTCCTTCAGGCGGAAAGTGGCGGCCACACGGCGGGCGCTGTGCAGGAACAACTGCACGGCGGCGCAGTCATCAAAATCACACAGATCGCTGTGCGGGTACGGCAGCCCTTCGAGGTCGTACAGCCATTCCTCCTGCAAGCCCAGCCGCTCGCGGGAGGTTGCCAGTACGGTCAGCCCCGGCGCGGCACGCAGCATATCGGCCACCAATTCCGCGCCATCGAGCAGGTGCTCGAAATTGTCCATCACCAGCAGCAGCCGCTTGCCCGCCAGAAATTGCAGCAGTTGGGTTTTAGGGTCGCCTTCACGCACCGTGAAATCCAGCGCGTCGGCCACCGCCGGCAGCAAATATTCCGCGTCACCCACCGGCGCCAGCGGCACGAAACACGCGCCGTAGTCGTATCCCGGCGCGGCCTGCGCCGCCGCTTGCAGCGACAGCCGCGTTTTGCCAATGCCGCCCGGCCCGATCAGCGTCAGCAGGCGGCAGGTAGGGTCGGCCAGGCGGCTGGCGATGTCCGCCAGTTCGCGCTCGCGCCCGACGAACACCGTCGGCTGCGCGGGCAGGGTGTAACGCGGCGCGGGACGCGCGCCGTTAGTTGGGGCGGCCTGTACCACCGGTGGGGCCGCCAGCAGCACGCCCTCTGGCAGCGGCTGCCCGGCCTGAATCGCGTGGTAGAGCGCCAGCGTATCGGCCTCCGGTTCGATGTCCAGTTCGCGCCGCAGCAGGGCGCGGCAGGTTTCGTACTGGCGCAGCGCCGCCGCGCGCTGTCCCGCCGCCTGGTAGGCGGCCATCAGCACACGCTGCGCCGCTTCGTTGAGCGGGTCAAGCGCCACCCAGCGCCGCGCCGGTTCGATGGCGTCTGTCTCACCGGCTGACAGGCTTACCAGCCGGTGCAGCACCACGCCCAGTTCACGGCGCAGCGATTCACGCTGGAGAAGCTGCCACTCGTCAAACTCCGGGCTGTCCGGCAGGCTGAAACCGGCCATGAAATCGCCGGCATACAGCGCGGCGGCCTGCTCCAGTTCGGCGCGCGCGCCGGCGGCCAGCGCCCGAAAGCGGCTCACATCCACCTCGTACCCCGGCTGCAAGCCGACCTGATCGCGTTCCGCGTCCACCGCGCCGGACAGCGCCCTGTTGAGCGTCCATAAAGTGGTGCGTAAATAGGCAAAGGCGCTGCCGGGATCAAAATCCGGCCAGAGGAAGGCGGCCAGCGCGTCACGGCTGTGCGGGCCGCCGGTCATCGCCAGATACGCCAGCAGCGCGACGGCCTTACGGCGGCTGATCGGTGCCGGCTGGCCGTCTGCGGTCACACGTGGTGTACCCAGCAGGAAAAGGTTGAGATGCGGCATACCCTGATCCATCGGTAATGATTGGTTCTATTGACGTTTCATTTTGCCCTCACCCTACTTCTCTCAGGGGACATTCGTCCCCGTTCGAGTCGCCCTCTCCCTGAGGGAGAGGGACTTCAAAAACAGATGAAAACTGTTTTTCTCCTCTTCGCCCCGACGCGGAGCGGAAGGGGTGGGGGATGAGGGCTAACCGGGCAATTTACGCAAATGTCAACACAAGCTCGTTCGCTCGTTCCTATCGTAACACAAAACCGGGCTGAGACGCTTTTTGAGACGCTGGCTGCTACGGGCAAAAGACGCGCGGCTGATACAGTGATTATGTAAGAGCGAAACGGAGGCGACCATGTACGCACCCATCAGCCTGAATAATGTCGCGGTAGACGTGATTGGCCGGGAAAACGCGATCCTGCCGGAAGCGCGCCAGTTGTTCACCCGCGCTCTGATGGCGGGCAGCCTCAAGCGGCTGACGGCGGCGGTCACGCGGCAGTCCCGGCGGCTGCTGGTGCTGGCCGAACAGGCGGCGCCGGTCGGCAACCGCGCGTACCTGGGTGTGCGGACGGTGGCGCTGGACGACATCGCCGGCACGCTGGACAAAGCCGACGCCTTCGACCGCCAGTTCCACCCCCGGCGCGAAGACATGGTCACCCGCTGGGCCGGTGTGGCCGGGGCGGTGCTGCGCGGCGAAACGCTGCCACCAGTCGAACTGATCCTGGTCGGGGATACCTACTACGTCGTGGACGGCCACCACCGCATCTCGGTCGCCCGCGCGCTGGGGCAGGCCGCGATTGAGGCGGTCGTGACCGAGTGGAAGACGGCGTAACACGCTAAAATGAAGGCTCATGTCCAGATTGCGTGAAAATGGCGCATGGCTGTGCGCCCCGACAGAGAATCACTCGTTTTGAACAAGAGCCAAAATGAAAGGGGCGGCCTGTTAACAACCAGGTCGCCCCTTCCGCTTAACCGTTCCGTCACGCCCGTTATTCGATGGGCGTTTCGCGCACGACTTCGATCTTCACACGGGCCACCAGCGCGGCAATCGCGCCCAGCGCGGCCAGCCAGGGAGCAGCCAGCAGCGCCACACCCGCGCCCAGCGCGCCCAGTGTCAGCGACAGTTCGACAATCTTCTCATCGTCTGGGGTACGGATGATGACCTTCCGCACGTTGCCTTCCTTGATGAGTTCCTGCACGCGCTCGACCAACTGATTGCCGGCGACTTCCAGTTCTTCAGTGATATGCCGGCCCTTGGTTTCCTGTGATTCGTTCTCAGGCATCTGTTCGCTCATGGTGGTTCGCTCCTTGTCAGGACATACCGGATGGTTAAAACAGTCACGCTACATCCATCTATACGCAAACTGCCGGTGACGGGTTGCGCTTTTGCCATGAATTTTATCAAAGCGTGAACTTATATCCAACGTACTGTACCGTTGTCTGCTACTCCACTCTATAATAGGGAGCATAAGATCGGCGTTTGCATTTTCTGGAGGACGGCAGCATGAAGCGATTTCGCGGCGTAAGTCTCGTCGTCTGCGGGCTGGCGGCGCTGCTGGCGCTGCTGGTCGCCCTGCCCACGCGGGCAGATTTTGGCACCGGCTGGACGGCTACCTTCTTTAACTCCAACAATCTGACCGGCACCAGCGTCACCGTTGCCGCCCCGTCCGGCATCAACTTCAACTGGGGAACGGGGTCTGTCGCTCAAAGCGGCGTCAGCCTGACCAACTGCGCCGACGCGCAGAACAACCCCAGCAATATCTCCGCCGATTGCAGCAACTTCTTCTCGGCGCGGTTTACCTCCACGCAGGCCATCGCGCCCGGCACCTATAACTTTATCGTATCGTCTGACGACGGCGTACGGGTGTACATCAACGGCGCGCTGCGGCTGGATAAGTGGGTAGGCCGCCCGCTGACGACCGACACCTTTACCGAAACGATCACCACAACGCCGGTGAACATCACCGTTGAATACTTCGAAAACACCGAGGGCGCGAGCCTTCAGGTGCAGTGGTTCCTCCAGGGCGCGCCGGGCACGCTGGTCGGCACGCCGCTGTTCACGCCCATTCCGGTAGCGACGACCGTTCCCTTCACGGTGCAGGTGGAGGGCGTGCGCGGGCTGTCCATTCGCACCGGCCCGTATCTGGGGGCGTCGTTCGTGGGCGCGATTGTGCCGGGTACACCCTACAGCCCCACCGCCCGTAACACCGATGAAGGCGGCGGCTACACCTGGTATTACATCACAGCCGGCGACAAAAGCGGCTGGGTGTCCGGTCGTTATCTGGCGATCACCGGCGACCCGAACAGCGTGCCCATCCAGGGCACGATCTTCGACCAGATTGACGGCGCGCCGGCGGTTGACGCCTACGCCTCGCCCCGGTCCGTGATGAACTTCCGCCGCCGGCCCAGCGCCCGCGCCGCCTCGCTGGGGCAAATCCCCTGGGGCGCGAACGTGGAGCTGATCGGGCGCACGGTGCAGGGTGGCAACAACTTCTGGCTGCACGTGCGTTACAACGGTCAGGTTGGCTGGATTTACGCGCCGTTTGTATCCATCAGCGGCAACATCAACGCTGTGCCGATCTATTAAGCGCCAGCCCGGCATCTTCCCTGACGCCTGCCGTTGGTGCGGCAGGCGTCAGACGCGCATGAGTCCCCTCTCCCCAGAATGTTCAGGTTGACAACACGCGGGCGGTGACGGATAGTTTTACCCATCAGGTGTTTAGCGGAGCGCGGGTATGGTTACACAGGAACGGCTCTACACTGTCGAGGATTTGTGGCGGCTGTCCCATTCGCCCGAATACGATGAAATGCGGCTGGAACTGAACGAGGGGGAGCTGATCGTTATGTCACCCGCAAGCGGCAAACATGGGGTTCTGGCAGTGCGGTTTGCGGTTGTCATCAGTCAGTATGTGGATGCCAATCAGCCTGGTTATGTGACTGCCGCTGAAACGGGTTACATCCTGTACCAGAACCCTGACCCGGATGGTAAGGATATTGTGCGCGCGCCGGATGTCGGTTTTATCGCGGCTGGCCGCCTGCCGGAAGGTCTGCCGGAGGGCTACGTACCGTTCGCGCCCGATTTAGCCGTCGAAGTGGTGTCCCCCAATGACGATGCCGACGACCTGCAATTGAAAATCCAGCAGTATTTACGCTACGGCACGCGGCTGATCTGGGTGGCTTATCCCAAATCGCGGACGGTGGCTGCCCATACGCCAACATCCGTCAAAACGTTCAACCTCAACGATACGCTGGACGGCGGCGACGTGCTGCCGGGCTTCACCCTGGCGGTGAAGGATATTTTCCGCGAATAACAGATGCATACGGTGCGCCGTGCCCACCGTTCGCCAGCCGGCAGATTTTCGGGACATTCATCCATCCCGCACCCGCCGTTTTTCCTTGACACGTATCGGAGTGAAGGGTTACAACCGTAGGGGCGAGTTTAGAAACCCGCCCCTACACATTCGACGATAGAGAGGGAACGGACACATGGCGAATTTTGAACTCATCAGCCGGCTGGCGCAGGATACCGGCGGCAAAATCATTCTGCTGGTGATGGACGGCCTGGGCGGTCTGCCGATCACGCCCGGCGGCCAGACCGAACTGGAAGCGGCCAATACCCCGAATATGGACAAAATCGCCCGCGAAGGCAGCGTTGGCCTCAGCATCCCGGTGGCGCGCGGCATCGCCCCCGGCAGCGGCCCGGCGCATCTGGCGCTGTTCGGCTACGACCCGATCCAGTACGAGATCGGGCGCGGCGTGCTGGAAGCCACCGGCATCGGGCTGGAAGTCCTGCCGGGTGACGTGGCGATTCGTGGCAACTTCTGCACCGTAGACGAGAACGGCCTGATTACCGACCGCCGCGCCGGGCGCATCCCCACCGAAGAAGGCGCGAAGCGGGTGGAACTGCTGAAGAAAATTCAACTGCCGGGCGTGGAAACGATTGTCGAAGCGGTGCAGGATTACCGCTTCGCCGTGATTTTACGCGGGCCGGGGCTGAACGGTGACATCGCTGATACCGACCCGCAGGTGACGGGCAAACCCACGCTGCCCGCCGTCGCCGGTTCGCCGGAAGCCGAATACACGGCGAAGCTGGTCAATCAATGGCTGGACGAAGCCCGCAAAGTGCTGAAAGGCCACGAACCGGCCAATATGGTCACGCTGCGCGGCTTTGCGATGGAGCCGGGTCTGCCGAAGTACAAAGACGTGTATAAGCTGAAAGCCGCCTGTGTCGCCGTGTACCCGATGTACAAGGGCGTGGCGCGGCTGGTGGGCATGGATGTCATCCAGACCGACAGCCACGACACCCCCACCGACGAATTTAACCATGTGGCACGTATCTGGAACGACTACGATTTCATCTTCTGCCACATCAAGTACACCGACAGCCGGGGCGAGGATGGCAACTTCGATGCCAAGGCGAAGGTGATTGAACAGGTGGACGAGGCGCTGCCGATTCTGCTCGGCCTGAACCCCGACGTGCTGATTATCACCGGCGATCACTCCACCCCCGCGAAACTGAAATCGCACAGCTGGCATCCGGTGCCGACGCTGCTCTATGCCCCCGCCACCCACATGCCCGACCGGGCGCAGGCTTTCGGCGAGCGGGAGTGCATCGGCGGCGCGCTGGGGCAGTTCCCGGCGGCTGACCTGATGCCGCTGGCGCTGGCGCACGCCAAACGGCTGGTGAAGTACGGGGCGTAGCTACCGGCTGCCAGATAAAAACATAATCCAACGCGAGTTATGGATAAGGGAGTTGCGCCTCTTGCCCTCATCCCCCGGCCCCTTCCGCTCCGCGTCAGGGCGAAGGGGAGAATTCGGATCAGGAGAGGTCATCAAGTCCCTCTCCATGAGGGAGAGAGCAACTCGAATGGGGACGTATGTCCCCTGAGAGAAGTCGGGTGAGGGCTATAAACGTTATCCCTAACTGACGTTAATCCAGAGAGAGGCACAGAGAACAATTTCGCTGTGCCTCTGTGTCTTTGAGACGGGGTGTTACGCTGTCTGATATAACGCCTTCAACCGGTGGCGCAGGCTGACGTTTTCCAGCAGATCGGTCGAGTCGGAGAACTGGTCTACTGAGCCGATCAGCGGCAGGCGGCGCAGCGTGTCATCCTCGATGGCGGCTTGCAGCGCGGCGGCAAACGTTTCGCCGTGAATGACCTGATAAGGCCGCCCATGAAACGTCGAAACGGTAGCCGGCAGCGGTTCGGTGAGATGGAGCGCGTTGTGCATCTGCGCCAGCGTTTCGTAGGCCTGCGACAGCAGTTGTTCGCGTTCGCGCCAGGTCGGGGCGAACATCGCGCCGCGCAGCGGCGGCAGCAGCCGGGGCGCGCAGGTCAGCCGTGAAAATGCTGTGCCGAACCACTTCGGATACGGCGCGTACTGGCGTTCCATCAGGAAGGCCAGCCGCATCACATCGCGGCCCAGGCGCGCCGTGATGACCTGCGACCCGGCCTCGTCCCCGACATCGCCGGTGCGCCCGACAAATGGTTCTTCCTGCCCGATGCGCGCCCAGCCCGCCGCCAGCAGGTACAGCCACACCTCACGCGGGTAAAAGGCGAAGCGGGCGCGGACGGCTTCCAGCCCTAGGCCGTCGTGGTACACCGCGCCGCGGGTGATTTCCAGCAGCCGCTGCTGCGGAAACGTCAGCCAGTCGGCGGCTTCGATGGCGCTGTCCAGGTCAAAATCAACCGCGTTCCTGATAAACTGGCGCAGAGTCAGCGTTTCGACACGGTGGTTGATTGGGCCGTCGCTGACAGCCTGTAATAACTGCACGCCGTTGTCGTCGGGGTTAGGCGGTGTGAAATGAGTGGAATAGCCCCGGAACGTATACGGCAGTTCGCGGCTCATTACGTCGTGAATATTGTCGCGCTGGCTTTCGTAATCCCT
>JARKOK010000233.1 GCA_029975765.1 Aggregatilineales bacterium | reverse complement strand
CTTCGCGTGGGTGGTCAATTTCTCCGACAAGGGAAAGCCTCTCGCTAGTAGAACGAATTTGCCCCCAGGACAAAACGGGCGCATTGTAGCGCGGTTGGCGGCGGTGTTCAACCCGGTACTGGACACAACCTTTATTATAGATGCGATGTCAACAGTTGAATTGTGCAGGTTTGTAAGGGTAGAATCCGCCGGTTGACCACCGTTTATACAGTGGGATACGGTTGCTGTGGTAGAATCAGACGCATGAAACACTCGACTTTACGAATTTTTATCGTTACGGCCTGGCTGGCGCTGGCGGCGCTGGCTTGCAATCTCGGCACGCCGGAAACACCCCCGACGGTTGTTCCCCGACCCACCGAGACCCTGCTGCCCACCATCGGCTACGCCACCCTCAGCCCCGAAGAACTGCCGCAGGCCGTCGTTACCGCGCCGCCTGCCGACGCTAACCTGACCAATATTCTCAACCGGGTTGAATCCGACCGGCTGTTTTTACACGTGGACGCGCTCCAGCGTATGTACACGCGGCATGTTAATTCGGCGGACGCGCCCGACCGGGGCATCGCCGCCGCGTACCGGTACGTTCGCGGGCAGTTCGAGGAAATTCAGAAAGCGTCCGCCGGCAGTTTCAACATTTTTGATCACCCCTTTACGCTCAACTGGAACGGCATAACCACCGTCCAGTACAACATCGTCGGCATCATTCAGGGCAAGGAAATCGGCGGCGGCATTATCCTGGTAGGCGCGCATTACGACAGCATCGGCACCGACCCTAATAACGCCACCTACAACGCCCCCGGCGCGAACGATAATGCCTCTGGTGTGGCCGCGCTCATCGAACTGGCGCGGATTCTGGCAACCCGCCCACACCGCGCCACGATCATGCTGGTGGCCCTGTCCGCCGAGGAAGTCGGGCGTAAGGGCAGTATCGAACTGGTGAAATACCTGCGCGAGCAGCAGATTCCGATCAACTATATGATCAACCTGGATATCATTGGCAGTCAGGATGGCCCCAACGGCGAAATCGCTGACCGGCAGATTCGGGTCTTTTCGGATGGGCCAAACGAGTCTCCATCCCGGCAGTTGGCGCGGATGCTGGAACTCATCAACTTCCAGTACATGCCCACCATGCAGGTGATGGTGCAGGGCGAGGTTGACCGCGCCGGACGCTACGGCGATCATATGTCGTTCAGCGAGGCGGGAATACCGGCGGTGCGCCTGATCGAAATGTACGAGGAACGCCAGCGCCATCACACTCCCCAGGACACAATTGAGGACATTGAGGCCACTTACCTCACGCGTTCGACGCAGACCGCGCTGGCCGCCCTTACGGTGCTGGCGGACGGCCCGCCCGCGCCGCGTAACCTCAGCCTGCGGGATACCGCCCCCGGCAAACGCACACTCGTCTGGGAACCAGTCGCCGGCGCGGCCAGTTATATCGTCGCGCTGCGGCATCCCACGTCACTCACCTATAACCAGCAGTTCCCCTGGACGGGCAATTCGGTCGAGTGGGAAGGCTTTGTCTCCAGCCAGTTCGCCGGGCTGGTCGTGGTCGCGGTAGACAGCAACGGCCTGATGGGGCCGCCCTCGGCGGAATATGCCATCCCGTGATGTACCCGACATGCCGCCGCGTGTCTCTGCCGAATGAACCACCCGCGACCGGCTCGCCTGGCGCTCCCGGCCTTTGGTGTCGCGCTGGCACTGCTGGCCGGTGTGGTGGCGCTGGCGCTGCGTTCGGCGGCCTGCACGCCGGCCCCCGGCAGTTGGCTGCGGCAGACGGCGGGTGTGCTGGGGACGTACCGCCAGCTCTGCGGGGAGTTCGCCACCCTGCCGGATGAAGAAGACGGTTTCCCGCCCGTCGTGCGTTACAACAACTTTGGCCTGAACGATGCTAATCTCTCGCTGGACAAGCCGCCGGGTGTGTTTCGGATCGTGCTGGTGGGCGATTCGTTCCCGCAGGGTGTGCAGGTCGAACGCGAGCAGGGTTTTCCCTGGCTGCTGGAAACCCTGCTGAACCGCGACGTTGCCCCGGTTGAAGTCATTAATCTGAGCGTGGATGCGTTCGGCACCGACCGTGAACTGCTGCTGTACGCGGTGTTAGGCTGGCGCTTCCAGCCTGATCTGGTGCTGCTGGCGCTGTATCCCGGCAACGATATTCAGGACAATCAGATTGATCTGGAGCACCGCCGCTACGGCTATCGCCTCAAACGGGCCTATTTTACGCTGGCGGACGGCAGGCTGCGGCTGCATCACAGCCCAACGTATGACCCGGCGGCCTATCCTGATGCGCCGGTCTGGGGCTGGCTGGCGGCGATGCAGGCGGCACAGATCCCCGATACGCCGGAGAACCCGCCGCCGCGCCCGGCTGGCGTCAGCCAGAACCCCTACACGCTGGAATATCCGGTTGAACTGGGACTGTACCTGCCGGAAGATGCCTACTGGTCAAACGCCTGGGCGCTGACCGAGGCGCTGCTGCTCGAATTTCGGGAGGTGGTCACACGCGGGCAGGGCGTGCCGTTCGCGGTGGTGATCATTCCCGACCGCCGCGCCGTTCATGACGAGGACTGGGCAAAACTGCTGGACGACTACGGCGGCCTGCTGCCCGCGCTGCGTCAGGCTGACCCCTTTACCCCGGCGGCGCGGCTGGAAGCCTTCCTGACCGCGCAGGGTATTCCCACGCTGAACCTCACCTGGGCGCTGCGCCAGGAAGCCGAGGCCAGCGGCGAACGCCTGTATTACTGGCGCGACGGCCACTTTAACGCGCGCGGCCATCAGGTCACGGCGCGGCGGCTGGCTGCCTGGCTCACCGCGCTCCGCCTCGCGCCGTAAATCCAGCCCTCAATTTCGTCGGGGCGGCGTGCCCCCGGCATCACCCGCCTACAGCCCCAGCGCCTTGCCCGCCAGGCTGCACAGGCCGCTGCCACCGGCCTGAAGCCACTGCGTCAGTGTGTCACTTTCGGCGCGGCTGCTCAGCGCGTCGGCGTAGATGCCGGTCCCCCAGCGATAATACCGCTGCGTTTCGGCGCTCCAGCTAGAAAACGGCTTCTTCACTACCGACGGCCCGCCGTTATAACACGCCAGCGTCAGGCCGGCGTCGCCGTTGGCGTAGTCCACGCACCATTTCAGATAGGTGGCGCCGCGTTTGGCGTTGGTATTGGGATCGGTGTAGTTTTCACCACTTTCAAAGTGGAACGGCATCACCTGAAACAAACCCTGTGCGCCCGCCGAACTGCCAATCGTCGGATGGCCGCACGATTCAATCTGCATCACGGTTGCCAGCAGATTCGGATTCACATCATATTCCGCCGCCCACCGGCGAATGTCGTTTGACCAGTGATCAACTTCTCTGGTAAACAGCGGCGCAATTGCGCCCGATGTCCCCAGACCCGACAGAAAGCTGCCGATGCCGGTCAGCGCGCTGCTGACGAAGGTCGGCACGCCGCTGAGCACCTGCCCGGCAGCATTGAACGATACCGTCAGAATGTTCGGCAGCAGAATCAGCAGCACCGCCGCCAACATGATCCAGCCCGGCAGATGCCGGGTTATGGTGGGCGGGAGATTCTGCTGGGGGTGTTTACGTTTCGTCGCCCCGGCGCGGCGCGAAGACTGGGTTTTTACGGTCATCTCTCATCCATACGTTACGTTAATGTCTTTATTTTACATCAACGCAGCGTCAATAAAAGTGCGGGTAACACTACGCGAACGAGTACATTTGTCAGGGTATGCTCCTGAGCGCGGCAGCCTGAAGACCGGTACGGGAGCGCACGGCCGTGCGCTCCTAACGTTTATAGTTTAGAACATTAGTTCGATTTTTACAAGAGGGAACTACGGCGTGGCACGCACGATTTCCACCGTGATTTCGGCGCCGGACTGGTTGCCCACCGCATCCACCGCGACCGCGCTGAACGTCTCGATGCCGGTGCGGGTGATGTTCCATTCAAAACCATACGGCCAGGATTCGTCCGCGCCGAGCCGCTGCCCGTTATGGAAAAACTCTACCCGGCTGATCGAATAATCGTCCGCCACGTCGGCGGTTAAAGCAACCACGCTGTCGGTCGGCCACCGGTACACCTGCCCGGCTTCACCCGCGCTCAGACTGATCGTCGGCGGCGTGTTGTCCACCGTGACCTGCACCCGCGCTACCTCACGCGAATTGTCATTCATAACAACCGTCAGCAGCACGTTATACAGCCCGCTCAGGCCGGAGGTATCCCACGCGCCCAGGCTGGCGCCGCGCTGGAAGGCCGTCTGCTGTTCGCCGATCTGCACCCAGGCCGACGGATTCAACCCCTGCCCGTATGACAGATAGTAATACTGCATGTTGGTCGGGTCGAGCGTGCCGCGCACATCCACCATCCCACCCACGTAGGCCAGCGGCTGCGGCTGTAAAATCTGTACGCTGCTGAACAGTTCCGGGCGGCTGACGGTATCGAAGTCCTCCGGCGGCTGCGGCATGTTGTTGGCGCGCCACCAGTCGGCGGCTTCCGCCGGCGGGACGAAAAACAGCGTTTCGGTGCGCAGTTCCGCCGGGGTGCTGGCGGTCGCGCGCTGGCCGGTCTGGCTGTTGATCTCAACCATCTGCCAGAAGGTGTCCGTCTGCGCGGGGACAAACTGCGCCAGAAAGATTTCATTCTGTACCGGGCAGGCGCCGTTGGGCAGCAGGCCGGAACGGGCGCATACCACCTGTTCCACAATATCCGCCGGGCGCGGCCAGTCCGCCGGCGGCAGCGTATCACGCTCCAGCGCGTACTGCATGACGGCGCGCCACACCGGCGCCGCGCCGTCCAGCCCGCGCGCATCCAGCGTCATGGCCGCGCCGTCACCCCGGTTCAGCGCCACGCCCGCCGCCAACTGCGGCGTATAACCCACCGTCCAGTCGGCCACACGGTCGCCCGCCAGCCCGGTGACAACAGCGGCGGGGCGGTTGAGTTCCACGCTGCGTCCGAAGATACGCTGGCGGGCGGCACTGTCCGACAGGATATCGTTAATCAGATAACCCAGCCCTGCCGTAAACACACCGACCCTGTTTAACTGCGCCTGCTCCGGCGTGTATTCCCACAAGACCGTCCCGGCGGCGTCCTCGATCTTCAACACGGCGGCGGGATTACGCTGCCGGTAGCCGCGCCCGATGGCTTCCACCGGCACGCCGTACATATTACCGAGTGACGCGAAGACCGAATATGCGTAGGTCATATCCAGCACCGACGCCTGCCCGCCGCGTTCCAGCAGCGACAGGTCGAAGCGGCCATCCTCTCCCAGACTGTTCAGGCCGATGCGGTGCGCCACCCGCAGCACATTATCCAGCCCCTGCCCGCGCGCGACCTGCACCGCCGGCGGCAGCAGCCCGGCGGCCATCGCGTCCCGCAGATTAACCGGCCCGCGAAAACGTCCGTCCGGGTTCTGCGGCGTGTAGATCAACCCCTCCGCCGCGCCGGGGAAGGTGCGCGGAATATCCAGCAGCATCGTCGCCGGGGTGTACAGGCCGCTGCGAAAGCCTTCAAAATACACGAACGGGAACAGTGTCGGCCCCGGCGGATAGGCTGTCGCCGCCGCCGCGCCCACCAGCGCCCTGAGTTCGCCGGTCGTCACATCCACCACCGCGATCACCCCGGCATCCGGCGGCGCGGCGCCGCCATCGGGCACATCCGGCAGATAAGCCGCGCCCGCGCATGGTCCGCCGTCCAGCGCGGTCGGGGTGGCGGTGTCGCCGTTCAGCCGCGCGAGCTGCGCCCGCAGGGTACATTCCGCCTGATAGTACAGGTCGAGGTCTAACGCAGTGGTGATTTTTAAACCGCCCTGAGCGACCAGCCGCGCGCCATCCCGCCCCAGCCCTTCCAGAATGGTTTCCACCTGGCGGCGGGCATAAGCCGCGTATTCCGGCGCGATGCGCTGCGCGGCGTCCAGTCCCGGCTGCACGGCGGTCAGCGTGGCGGCGGCCTGCTCGAACTGTTCACCCGTGATCTGTCCCGCCGCCCGCAGTCCCCGTAATAAATCCAACTGCCGCCCCCGCGCCGCCGTTTCGTTATCAAACGGGTTGTACTGGGGCGCGAGCGGAATCGAAGCCAGCAGCGCGGCTTCATCCAGGGTCAGGCTGGCGGCGCTTTTGCCCAGGTAAACGCGCGCGGCGGCGGCGATGCCGTAAGCGTCGCTGCCGTAGTAATTGGTGTTTAAGTGCCATTCAAGAATTTCACGCGGGGTATAACGCCGGTGAATTTCCGCCACCAGCGCGATTTCGCGCCCCACGTCGTCCACCGTCACCCGCTCGCCCGGCGGCGCGATGGCGTTCCGCACCAGGCGTCCGGTCAGTGTGCCGTCCAGCGGCAGCGGGCCGAGCAGGATATTTCGCCACAGCCGGCCAAACGTCTGCACCAGACTGAAGCCCGGTGACTCCAGAAAGTCCGGGTCTTCGGCCAGCAGCGTGGCCTGCGCCACATACGGCGGCAGTTCGTCCAGCGTCACCCAGGCCGTATCCTCTGCCCGCGAGTCGCGCGCGGCCAGCAGCAGCGTCTGGCCGGTGCGGTCGTACAGTTCGGTCGGCCCCGCCCCGACATGACTCGCCAGGCTGGCGCGCGGGTCGGGCAGGGTGCGCGCCGCCCGAACGTACATCCATGCGGCGCCGCCCACCGTCACCACCAGCGGCACGACCACCAGCAGCAGCACCAGTCCCCCCGCGATCAGCGTCCCGGCGCGGCGGCGGAGGGCAGCGTGCTGCTGCCGGGCGCGGCGGTTGCGGCGTTTACGGATGATGTGCGCGGTTGAAGTCATCGGAAGTGATTCCCGTCTTTTGTCCTGCTGCCGGTTTTCCGCCGTTACCTTACCACTATCAGCGGCGGTGCGCCACAGCAGAATGATTTGTTCCACTTTGCCTTAAGATTCGTACAATTTTATATGCAAAAAGACTCGCATTAGTGTTACACTGAGTGTATATTCATTACAAATATTGAGAAATATTTGCCGAGGAGTTGCCCGCATGAACAAAACGAAAGTCCTGGTGGTCGAAGACGATCCCAACATCTGCAAGCTGATCGGTGATTACATGACCTCACGCGGCTACGACGTGACGGCGGTCAACGACGGCCCGGAGGCGCTCGACTACGTGCGGACGCGCGGTCTGCCCCATATTGCCCTGATTGACCTGGCGCTGCCGACCATGCATGGTTTCGAACTCAGCAGCAAGCTCAAGTCAATGGCTGACGTACCGATCATTTTTGTGACTTCGACCAGCGATACGGATACGATTGTCCAGGGCTTGAAACGTTACGCCGAAGATTTCATCGTCAAGCCTTTTGAACTGCGTGAACTGGAAGCCCGCGTGCAGGCTGTGCTGGCGCGGATGCCCAGCCTCGACTATGCCAGCGAGCCGATTGTGAACATTGACGACCACCTCCAGGTGGACTTTGCCCACAACCGGCTGACGGTCGGCGGCAAGGCTTACGGCCTCACCCCCACCGAATCGATCCTGCTGCACGTCCTGCTGCGGAATGCCGGGCGGGTGGTCGAAAACCGGATGCTGATCGCCCGGGTCTGGCCGTCGGAAGAAGTGTTTGAGGATACGCTGCGGGTTCACATGCACCGGCTGCGCCGCAAGCTGGAAGCCGATTCGCATCACCCGCACTACATTCGCACCGAGCGCGGCGTCGGTTATATGTTCACGATCCGCCCGCCGGATGGCCGCGCCGACGAACCAACGGAGACTGACGAGGGCGCTCCGGCTGATAACTGATTACGACGATGACCTATGTCGAGATTCAGGCCGAACGCGGTCTGCCGACCGCCGAACGGCTGCGCCGCCTGCTGCAAGCCATCGCGCACGATGTGCCGGTGCAGTTTGGCGGCGTTTGTTCCTTTTATGAGCAGCTCAACCGGCTTGAATCCATCGTCGAGTACGCCGCCGCGCCGCTGCCATCCGGCGATCAGTTCCGGCTGCGGCGCTGGCTGGAAGCGTTCGTCGCCACTGACGACCGGGAAATCATTGTCCTCACCCCGGATAACCTGATTGGTACGGTCTTTCAGTCCGGCCTCGTTTTCCGCCTGCTGCTGGCCGGCGAACTGATTGGTGTGCTGGTACTGCTGACCACCACCCCCGCCGCCTACACGCTGGCCGATGTGCAGCGCATCAGCCCCTGGGTCGAAATGGCGCGGCTGGTCGTGGAAAACCAGCATCTCCACGACAATCAGGCGGCAGCCCATGTGATCCAGAGCGCCGCCCGCATTATCGGTGACGCGCCTTCGCCGCAAACGCTGCTCAATCTGCTGCGCGACCACCTGTTTAACCCGCATGTCGTTCTGGGGCTGCTGCTGTTTTATGGCCCGCTTCAGGAAAACCGCCCAAACGCGCCGTTTGATTATCTGGAAGTGCAGGGAAGCTGGCTGCGCCGCTACGGCGAAGGCGTCGGCCAGGGCATTCGGTTTTACCTTGACCAGTACGCCGATCTGATAGACGAACTCGACACCCACCGCGTGCTGACGTTCCCGAACATCAAGGCGTTTCAGGCGCGGCTGGATCCGCTGGTACGCGCCTTCCTGCGCGCCGAACGGGTGCGCGCCGTGACCTTCATCGCCCTGCACGCGCCGCAGCGCCGGTTGGGCATCATCGCCATTGGCACGGATCGCCCGCACCCGCTCACCCCGCTGGAACTGGATAACTTCCGCACGGTCAGCGAATTTCTGGCCGTTGGCACGATGGCTCATGTCTTGCAGCAGCAGCACGACCAGATTCAGCGCGCGCGTTCCGCCCTGCTCGATGCGGTGAACGACGGTGTGATGATGGTGCTGCCGAACCCGCACAACCCCTACGTCCTGACGGTCAATGATTGTTTCACGCGCATGTTCCAGCTTAACCAGTTGGCAGCGCAGGGTATGTCGCTGGCCGAACTGCTCAACCGCATCCAACTGCCGGACGACGCGCGCCAGGAACTCCGCCGCCAGTGGTTGAGCAGCCCGGTGAATGACAGCAGCGTGTTAAAGGGTGAATTCGCCATGATGCACCCGGATGGTTATCCGGTCACGATTGCCTGGTACAGCGCGCCGGTTTATCATGCTGGCCGTGTGATGGGGCGCATCTACACCTTTCACGATATATCGCCGGAGCGCACCTCGGCCATGCTGCGGGCGAACTTCATCTCGTGGGTGTCGCACGAACTGCGCACACCGCTGACCTCGATCAAGGGCTTTTCCGAATTCATTCTGGAAGCCGCCGGCGACCAGCTTCCCCCCGTCGCGCGGGACTACACCGAAATCATCCTGCAAAGCGCCACCCATCTGAACCGCGTCTTTACGGATATTATCGAAATCGCCCGCGCCGATACCGGCCAACTGCGGCTGAATATCACCGACGCGCACCTGCCGGACATCATTCTCAACACGGTCGCGCGGCTGGAAGCCCAGGCGAACGCGCACGGTCACACGATCAGCGTCGAGATGGACGATCACCTGCCGCCGGTGCGGGTGGATACCAGCCGCCTGGCCCAGGTGTTGAGCCATCTGCTGCTGAACGCGATCCAGTACACCCCGCCTGACACACGCATTCATATCAGCACGCACTATGTCGGCACGCGCAGCCACCTACCGGCCAGCGCGCCGCCGGATGTGATGCTGCCGGGTGTGCTGGTGACGGTGGCCGACGAAGGCGCGGGCATCGCGCCGGAGGAAATCGAGCAGGTGTTCCTGCCATTTTTTCGCACCAAAGAAGCGCGTGCCAGCAAAATCGCCGGCACGGGTCTGGGGCTGACGATGGCGCGCAGTATTCTGGAACTGCACCGGGGCAAAATCTGGGTCGAAGGGCGGCGGCGTGGTCGGCGCGGCGCGACGTTCCTGTTCACCCTGCCAACCGCTGAAGGCTAGACCGTTATCCCCGCACCGCTGCCAGGCGCAGCCGCCGGTAATCGGCCAGCCAGCGCCCATCGCGGTACAGCGTCGGGCGCAGCCGTGTTTCAATATCCGCGATAATCTGCTCGGTCTGGTCGGCGGCGATCAGCCGAAAGAACGCCCCGCCAAACATGACAATCCAGTTCCGCAGGCCGTCCTCGCCTTCCAGCGGCGTCGGGCGGTCGAAATCCGTCGCGTACACCACGCGGAAGCCGTACCGTTCCAGCAGCGCGGCATATTCCCCGATTGTCGGAAAATACCAGGGCGTCTGCTGTTCCAGAAAATAATAGCCGTAGGCTTGCAGCGCCTTCTGCATCCCGCCGATGATCGCCGCCACGTTGCCCCGGCTGCCAAACTCCGCCACCAGCCGCCCGCCCGGCTTCAGCGCCCGCGCCATACAGCGTACCACTTCATCCGCCTGCGGCATCCAGTGCAGCGCCGCGTTCGAGAAAATCGCGTCGAACGGCTCGTCAAAGTGGAACGCCGCGCCCTCGCCCTGCACGAATTCCAGCGCCGGATAATTTTCCTGCGCCAGCCGGATCATGTCCGGCGAATTGTCCAGCCCGACCACCCGCGCGCCGCGCTGCGCGATTTTGTAGGCCAGATGGCCGGTGCCGCACCCCAGATCAAGGATGCGTTCGCCGGGCTGCGGCGCGAGCAGTTCCAGCAGGCTGTCGCCGTACTCGCTGACGTAGTGGTGTTTCGTATCATACAGGTGGGCGTTCCAGGCGGGTTGTTCCATCAAAGTTGTTTCCTCAACGTAAGAAGTCCTCGCAGGTGGCGATAATATCCGGCAGCACTTCCAGCGAAGCGTGCCAGTCCCCTTTAACTTCCAGCGAATGATTGAGGCCGTCGAA
>JARKOK010000217.1 GCA_029975765.1 Aggregatilineales bacterium | reverse complement strand
GTACGGTCAAGGTCTATTGAAAGGTCTGTGGGTCACATTTACCCATTTCTTCAACACCTATATAGATGACATACGTTATGCCGGGCGCAAGTATTTCCGGCAGGAAAACTTTGCCGTGCGCCAGGGTCTGAAGGCGCAGGGTGCCTTTACGGTGCAGTATCCTGACGAAAAGATCGCCGTCCCGGAGCGTTTTCGGTTTACCCCTTTCCTGATCGTGAATGATGCCGATCACCCCGAAGCTCCCGGTGATGACTGGTGTACAAGCTGCGGCATCTGCGCGAAGGTCTGCCCGCCGCAGTGCATCTGGATTGTGCGCGGCAGCGACCCGGTAACCAAACGTCCCGTGCCGCAGCCGGAAGCGTTTTTCATTGATATTGACATCTGCATGAACTGCGGCTTCTGTGCCGAGTTCTGCCCCTTTGATGCCATCAAGATGGATCATGATTATGAACTGGCGAGTTACGACCGTACCCGCCATCATATCCATGACAAAACGCGCCTGTCAAAGCCGTTGAGCTACTGGAAGGCCATCGCGCCCACCACCGCACTGGAAGAGGCTGTTGCGCGCGGCGGTTGGGAGCATCCCGATGTCATCAAGACCATGAAAAAACAGGGTAAGACTCCGGTCGCGCCCACCGCCGATAATATGTGGCCGGACGCCGCCGCCGTCGCTACCGCCACCACGCAGGCGGAAATTGCCGGTGATGTGCCGACACAGGATGCGCTGCCGGACGACCCGGAAAAAGCTGCCCGGCTGGCGAAACGGGAAGCGGCTCTGGCACGTAAGCGGGCTGCCGAAGGCGGAACACCCGCTGAACCAGCCTCCGCTGCCGAAGCGGCGGAAACACCGGCCAGCACCGTAACGGAGACACCTGCCACTGGCGGCAAGGCCAAGTTCGACAAACAGGCGATGCTGGAAAAAATCCGCCAGAAAAAGGCGAATAAGAGTTAACCGGCGGGTTGGCTCTCAGACGATAGGCTTGCCGGGGCGGGTCATTAACCCGCCCCGGTCCATGTTCCTATGAAGCTGCTGTGATAAATGTCACTGCCGAATTTCGCTAATCCACGTTATAATTATTTTATCAATCCCGTCCATAGGTAGGCTGTTGGAAACTTCCCCTACCTCTTAACCACCCTGGAGATGATTCGATGAGCGATCTGCGCGATCAGGTGATGCGTGCCCTCAGCACGGTCATCGAACCTGAACTGCACCGTGATATTGTCAGCCTGAATATGGTGCGTGACCTGACGATTGAGGGCAGCACAGCCCGTTTTACCCTGATGCTGACCACCCCGGCCTGCCCGCTCAAGCATGTCTTTGAAAAACGCTGTAACGAGGCGGTTATTGGCGTCGTACCTGGCATCCACCAGCTCGAAATCAAATGGGACTCGGATGTTCCTACCGACCGGCGCTTGCAGGGACGGCTGGATGTACCTATGCGCAGCATCATTGCCGTTGCCAGTGGTAAGGGCGGTGTTGGCAAAAGCACGGTTTCGACTAATCTGGCCGTCGCTCTGGCGGAATCGGGTGCAAAAGTCGGCCTGATTGACGGCGACATCCTGAACCCCAACGTGCCGCAGATGACCGGCCTCGGCACCGGGCGGCCTCAGGTAGCCGATGGCATGATGCTGCCGCTTGAAGCTTACGGTGTGAAAATCATGAGCACGGGCTTCCTGACCGATCCCAGCAAGCCGCTGATTCTGCGTGGGCCAATGCTGCATGGGGCGATTCGCCAGTTGTTTACTGATGTCGCCTGGGGCAACCTGGACTACATGATCGTTGACCTGCCGCCCGGTACAGGTGATGCGCCGCTCTCGCTGGCACAATCGTTCCCGCTGACCGGCGTAATCATCGTCACGCAGCCCCAGGAAGTCGCGGTGTCGGACGCGCTTCGCAGCATCGCCATGTTCGAAACGCTGAACGTTCCGATCATCGGCGTCGTCGAAAACATGGCCGGCGATTTCTTTGGTGAAGGCGGTGGGGAACAGTTAGCGCAGGTGCGTAATGTGCCCTTCCTGGGGCGCATCCCGCTGAATGCCGAGGTGCGTAAGGGGGGTGACTTTGGCCGCCCGATTGTCGTCACCGACCCCAACAATCCGGCAGGTGAGGCCTTCCGAACGCTGGCACAGAACACCGCCGCGCGCATCAGCGTGGTCATGCTGCAAACTGCCGATGTGATTCCGCTTAATATTATCGGCTAGTAGTCGTAGGGCGGGTGAGAACCCGCCCACTCATTAATCATCCAGCCCCAGCACTTTGATACTATCGCTGCTGCCGACCGGGTTATAGCGTCCAATAAACAGCCAGAACAGGCCGTTCAACACCAGTGCCAGAATGAACCCTACCAGAGCTTCCCGCAGGTAGGCGCGGGCATTGGCATAGTGGATCACAATGCCGACTACCGGCAGCAGCAGAAGCATCACGACCTTTCGCCGCTTCACTTCTGATCGCTGTACCAGCAGCAGCAAAACTCCAAAACTAAGAGTCAACAGCAGGATCGTTCCCGCATCCATCCCTGATTTTCCTTTAACCATCCAGTCGTCTGTAGTGTTATTATAGCCGCCGCCGAAACCAGCGGGAACACTGATTGTTCCCTTCCCATCCGGCCTGTAAACTTGATATGATATAGGGAGAGCTTTTCAACGCGGAATTAAAGAGAGCCGCCCGATGAACATCCATGTATCCGAACGTGACCATGTAACCCTGGTGGAAGCCAGTGGACGAATTGACAGCATGAATGCCCATGAACTGGGCGAAGCCCTGATCCGCGAGATTGAGGGCGGCCACGTCCATCTTGTACTCGATCTCGCCAGCGTAGACTATATGAGCAGTGCTGGCCTGCGTGAAATCGTCTCCGCCCTGAAGAAAGTCCGCAGCAGCGGCGATCTGCGACTGGCACAACCCTCCCCCCGCGTACAGGAAGTCCTGGAGATGGCTGGTTTAGATACCATTTTTCAGATTTACCCCAGTCAAATCGAGGCCGTCGGCAGTTTCTAGGGCTGCCGCACGCCATTAAGGCGGGGGCTATGTATGTAAACGAACGCCATTTCCAGATTGCGGGGGTACTCCATCAGATACCGGCGGCCTGTGAATTTGTCGCCAGGGCCGCCGTACAGGCTGGGCTGGATGAACATGCTGTCTACCACTGCCAGCTCGCCGTAGACGAAGCCTGCACCAACATCGTGGAACACGGCTATGAACTGCGCGGCGATAATCATGTGATTGATGTTGTCTGCCGCGAAGACGCCGTCCGGTTTACCATCCTCATTCTGGACGATGCCCCGGCTTTTAACCCGCTTACCCTGCCGGAACCTGACCCAACCGCATCATTGGACGCTCGTGGCAGCGGCGGCTGGGGCATCCACTTCATTCGTAAGTTTATGGATGAAGTCTCCTATTCCCGCGATTACCACCGCAACTGCCTGACCCTCTCCAAATTCAAGCTTACCGCCTAAGAACCGGGCACAGGTGTCGCTCGCCAGGCATTGATATTGTTTAAGTCCAGCTGCTCCTGCGGCGGCAGAAAGTGAATGCATTCCTGCGCCGTGTCCGGCAGATCGGTACGCGGAGCAATCAGCGGGTTTTCGGGGTTAAAATAGTTCCAGGCCGCGCGCGACACCCCTTCGATCAACGGCCACAACCGCGTGTAATCCTGAAAATCGGTTTGTTCCCACAGATAAACCCCGATCACATAATCCCGCCCATTTGGTGAAAACACGATACCAACATCCCCGCTGGTATCGCTCACCCACCCATTTTTATGTGAAATGCGCACTCCCGCCGGGATGCCACCCTGCAGCAGTCGCAGCAGATCATTGGCGCTCATCAGTTCCAGCATTTGACGGCACTCGGTCTGCGTATACTCGCCATCCGGGTAAGCAGCCATCAGTCCCGATCCATACCTTGCGCAGTCGTATACCAGCCCAAATAAGGTACCCATATCTTCGGTTGTGGTCTGGTTATACGGGTCAGGGCGTGTATTAAAATTAGGATTGGGTGATGTCAGCGGCGCGGGGATCGAACCTAGCTGCTGGCCGGCGATTCCCAGATCAAACGGCGCAGTGATGTATGTATTCCGCGCGCCAAGCGCCTGCGCCGTGTCGGTAACGTCCTTGATGCCGGCAAATATATCCTGTTGGCCGGACACCCGCTCGCCAATAATCTGCATCAACAGATTCGAAGAGGAGTTATTACTGCACAGCAGCGAGTTCGCCATCAACCAGGCTTCGTCATTGGGTACTGTGAACCATAGATGCCGGAAATAATCAATCAGGATCGGCAGTTTCATCGTGCTGGCAGCGGAAAAAGCAACATCGCCATTAATGTTTACTTCTTCTCCGGTCAGCAAATCCAGGATAAACACGGAGGCAACGGTGGTCTGCCCATCATACAGAAATCCCTGTTCGTTCAGATAGGCGATAATCATGTCACGCAGGGTATCAATATTACCAATATTGGCGCTGGCTGTCTTCACCGGCAGATTAACCGCGCGCTTATCCGGGCTGAACAACGCCGCTTCGACCATTGGCAGCGCCGCGCCCGCATCCATTTCGTACCCCTCCGCCCCTGAGCGCACGCTGAGTGTCTCCAGATTAAAACCGGCAGACCCGGCAGGGCGGTCGTAACGTGCCTTGATGTCACGCAGAAACTGCTCCAGCAAATTACGCTGGTAGTCAGCCGCCAGCGGTACATTAACCTTCGTCTGGTCTTCACGTCCCAGCAGATGGTTGAGAAAGCGGGTCCAGAAACCGGCCTCAACATCACTGGCGGCGCGCGCCGCTGCCAGCATCGTTTCCCGGCTGGTACGAAACCCAACTGCCGATGGATCCAGTAGAATCGGGCTGCCAGCATAATAGAGCTGCACCGGCTGGCTGTATGCCTGCTCCCAACGCGCGACAGCTTCCTGCGGCAGCAGATTCCCCACCAGAACACCCGCTACCGTGATGTCCGCCGGCAGTTGGTCCTGCCCCCGGCTGAACTGTACCAGTTGCACCACGAACAAACCGATTGCGGCCAGCAGCAGCAGCACCGAGATTAACTGTACCACCGGCAGCGCGCGGCGCCGGCGCTTTGTTCCTAAACCTGTGACTGTCATGGTTGAATATCGTTCAAGCAGTTTAACGCCTGCCCGATGGTGCGGGCATGAAATGGCTGAAGTTTGGGTAAGTTTTGAGGATCGTACCAGCGTGCTGACAGCAGTTCCCGGCTCAGGCGGCCAATCGTACCGCGTGCTGTGCAGAGATACGCCAGATCAAGGTGGTTGCGGTGGTTAATCTCGGCAAACAGAATCGGGCCAACTTCAATCGCCAGTTGCAGTTCTTCCTGCATTTCCCGGCGCACCGTGTCGGCGGGATTCTCATTACGATCTACCCAACCGCCGGGCAGTCCCCAGGGCGCATAAGGATGAAAGACATGCTCCACCAGCAGCACACACCCGGCATCGTTAAACACCACACCAACCGCCCCGGCAGTAAACTTCGGCTGACCGATCCGCCAGATGGAGCGTGCCAGCGTCACCGTCCAGGGCACTTTTTGTAAGAAGACTGAAAACTGCCGCATGGAATTTCCGTTTCCATCACAAACAAACAGGGGGCATTGATCGCCCCGACCGTTAGTTTAACGAAGTCATCCCCGCGCGTCAACGCCGACCAAAGTTTAAATAGACAAACGCTTTCAAGCACCACTGTTCGATTATGTTATACTAAATCTATATACCCATTGCGAGTCTAAACAGGTTGTAATACCGTGTTCCAAACGCCGGTTGACTTCCTCAATATTTTTGTTCGCGCCCCAGGTGACTTGCTGTATTTCCTGGCGATTGTCGC
>JARKOK010000207.1 GCA_029975765.1 Aggregatilineales bacterium | reverse complement strand
AAACTGCGCTTTGTGGACGCGACCGGCAAAATCGTGGCGGACCAGATCGCGGCGGAAGATTACCAGCAGTACATCGGCGAGGCGGTTGAACCTTACTCATATCTGAAGTTCCCGTACTTCAAACCGATGGGCTACCCGGAAGGTATTTACCGCGTAGGGCCGCTGGCGCGGCTGAACCTCATCAACTATGTCGGCACGCCGCTGGCCGATGCCGAATGGGCCGAGTTCCGTGAACTGGGTCGCGGCGCGGTGCTGAGTTCGTTCCACTATCACTATGCCCGGCTGATCGAAATCCTGAACGGGATTGAACGCATCGAGCACATTCTGAACAAACCGGACATCATGGATAAGAACGTGCGCGCCTATGCCGAACCGAACCGGCTGGAAGGTGTGGGTATTTCGGAGGCGCCGCGCGGCACGCTCATCCATCACTATCGTATCAACGAGGATGGCATCATCACCTACGCGAACCTGATTATCGCCACCGGCCATAACAACCTGGCGATGAACCGGGGCGTGCTGCAAGTTGCCAAACACTTCGTCAAGGGCAACCAGCTTCAGGAAGGGATGCTCAACCGGGTCGAAGCTGTTATTCGCGCGTATGACCCGTGTCTGAGCTGCTCGACGCACGCTGTCGGCCAGATGCCGCTGCATGTGCAGTTGGTCAACCGGGATGGGGCTGTGGTCTCGGAATTGAAGCGGTAATAAGCCCTCACCCCCCAAGAAAATGCCTTGAAGCCCCTCTCCACAACGTGGAGAGGGGTTGGGGTGAGGTAAATGAGATCAAAAAGCGCATGTCACAAATCCTCATTATCGGTTATGGCAATCCGCTGCGGGGTGACGACGGCCTGGGCTGGCACGCGGCGCGGCTGCTGGCTGAACGTATCCGGCGCGATGATGTGGAGATAGTGACGTGTCACCAGCTTACGCCCGAACTGGCCGAGGATGTTAGCCAGGCTGACCTTGTGATCTTCATTGACGCGGCCTGCGTGGGCCAACCCGGCGTGCTGCGTTTTGACGACGTGCAGCCGGACGCGCGCGCCAATGTGGATTTTACGCATCACTTCGACGCCCCGGCGCTGCTGGCCTGCGCCCAGGTCCTGTATGGAACTTGCCCCCGCGCTGTGTTATGCTCCGTTGCCGCCGAGTCTTTCGATCTGACCGAAGACCTGTCCGGCGTGGTGCAGGCGGCGCTGCCCGCGCTCGTTCAGCGGGTTTTGACCCTTATCGCCTGAAACATTATGGACAACCGGGATTATCAACGCGCGCGGGTGTTCATCACTGGCGCGGTGCAGGGTGTTGGTTTTCGCCCGTTCATCTATCGGCTGGCGACTGAAATGGCGCTGGCGGGATGGGTGAATAATTCTTCGGCGGGTGTGACTGTCGAGATTGAGGGCGAAACCACTGCACTACAGACATTCATCAATCGCGTCGAAGCCGAGAAGCCGCCCGCGTCGTTTATCCAGACTCTGGACGTGACATGGCTTACACCTGCCGGATACCGTGATTTTTCCATCCATCACAGTGATGCGTCCGGCGAGAAAACGGCTATCATCCTGCCGGATCTCGCCACCTGCCCGGACTGCCAGCGCGAGATTTTTGACCCCACCAACCGCCGCTACCGGTATCCCTTCACGAACTGTACCAATTGCGGCCCACGTTTCAGCATCATCACGGCGCTGCCGTATGATCGGCCAAACACGACGATGACCGCGTTTGCGATGTGCGACGAGTGCCGCGCTGAATACGAGAATCCGTTTGACCGGCGATTCCACGCGCAGCCGAATGCCTGCCCCAACTGCGGCCCTCATATGGAGTGGTGGGATGCGGACGGGCAGGTGATCGCCATCTATGATGAGGCATTGTTGCAGGCGGTGGAAGCCATTCGTCAGGGTAAAATCGTCGCTGTAAAAGGACTCGGCGGCTTTCACCTGATGGGTGACGCGCGCCGCGACGACACGGTACAGCGTCTGCGCCAGCGCAAGCACCGCGAGGAAAAACCATTCGCGCTGATGTTCCCATCGCTGGACAGGGTGCGCGCGGTGTGTAATGTTTCGGAACTGGAAGCCGCGCTGCTGATGTCTCCACAGGCGCCGATTGTGTTGTTACGCAAAAACACAGGCGCGGTCCTACGTGGTTTTTCTGGGGCGGGAACACAGGCCCACCCCAACATCGCAGAAAACGTTGCGCCCAACAATCCCTATCTCGGCGTGATGCTGCCGTACACGCCGCTGCATCATCTGCTGCTGGCGGAACTCGGTTTCCCGGTGGTGGCGACCAGCGGCAACCTGTCCGACGAGCCAATCTGCACCGATGAACGCGAGGCCGTCGAGCGGCTGCGCGGGCTGGCCGATGTCTTTCTGGTTCATAATCGCCCGATTGAGCGCCATGTAGATGACTCAATTGTGCGGATAGTTGGTGGGCGCGAGATGCTGATGCGCCGGGCGCGGGGGTACGCGCCGCTGCCAATTCGTCTGTCAGCACCGGTCAGGCCGCTGGTGGCCGTCGGCGCGCATCTCAAAAATACGGCGGCAGTCGCGCGCGGGTCGGATGTGTTTATCAGCCAGCATATTGGTGATCTGGAAACCGAAGCCGCGTTTGATGCTTTCCGCCGGGTGATCGCCAGCTTGCAGCAGGCCTATGAATTGCAACCGGAGGCTGCGGTACACGATCTGCACCCGGATTATCTCTCGACACAGTACGCCCGCGCTGCTGGCCTGCCGCTGATCGGCGTGCAGCACCATTACGCGCATGTGCTGGCGTGCATGGCGGACAACGAGATTGACGCGCCGGTGCTGGGGGTATCGTGGGATGGCACCGGCTACGGCACAGACGGCACCATCTGGGGCGGCGAATTCCTGCGCGTGGACGAACACGGCTTCGACCGCTTTGCGCATCTGCGGACATTCCGCCTGCCGGGAGGCGACGCGGCGGTAAAAGAGCCGCGCCGTACCGCCCTGGGACTGCTGTACGAGGTATACGGCGATGCCATTTTTGATCGCCATGATCTCGCGCCACTGCGGGCGTTTTCATGGCAGGAACTTCAGGTGCTGCGGGGAATGCTGCGGCGGGGGCTGAACGCGCCGGTTACATCCAGCGCGGGGCGGTTGTTTGATGCGGCGGCTTCCCTTATTGACCTGCGCCAGCGGTGCAGTTTCGAGGGGCAGGCGGCGATGGAACTGGAATTTACGCTGAACGGCGTAAGCATTAATGATACCTATCACTGTGAACTGCGGGGCGAATCGCCTATTGTAATAGAGTGGCAGCCGATGATTGAAGGATTGCTTGCCGACGCGGCGGCTGGCCTGCCAACCGGTGTTATGAGCGCCAGATTCCACAATACGCTGGTGGAACTGATCGTCGCGGTGGCCGGACGCGCGGGAGCAGCGCAGGTCGCTTTATCCGGCGGCTGCTTCCAGAACGTGTATCTGACCGAACGCGCGATCAACCGCCTGCGCGAAGCCGGTTTTACACCTTACTGGCACCGACGCGTGCCGCCGAACGATGGTGGTATCGCGCTGGGGCAGGTGATGGCGGCGGGAAGAAGTTCCGAGTTCCGAGTGCTGAGTTCCGGGTAAATACAATTCACAAGGACAGGCTGAGGGGCATCGGATTAATCGGAAGAAACAAACGATTATTGCAGGTGAATTGCCAGCAACCGAGGAGCAGGATCATGTGTTTAGCAGTACCGGGTAAGATTCTGAGTATTGATGCGACCGACCCATTGATGCGGACAGGCCGGGTGAACTTTGGCGGCATCGTCAAGGAGATCAACCTCGCTTATGTGCCGGAAGCCGAAGTGGGTCATTATGTGATCGTCCATGTGGGTTTTGCCATCAGCATCGTGGATGAAGAAGAAGCGAAC
>JARKOK010000193.1 GCA_029975765.1 Aggregatilineales bacterium | reverse complement strand
GGCGATATTCCGCGAGGAAATCACGGCACTCTGCAAACCGGCTTTGTCCGCCGGCCCACCCGGTACGGTATTGGCGACCACTACGCCGCGTGTATTGCCGGGCAGATTCAGCGCCTGGATCAGATCAAGGGTCATATCGCTGCCTGACAGGCCGATATAACTGTAGTCTACCGAGCCATCGGTAATCAATTCCTGAGCCACACGCGCGACCAGATTGCCGGGGATGGCAAAACCCACACCCGCATTACTGCCGGAATCGCTCAGGATTTGGGAGTTCACCCCGACGACTTGCCCGGCCAGATTGAGCAGCGGGCCGCCGCTGTTGCCCGGATTAATTGCCGCGTCGGTTTGAATGACGCCGCCAATCGAGAAGTCCGTCAGGCCGCTGATGACCCGATTCAAACCGCTGACCACGCCGGTTGTCAGCGTCCAGTCCTGTCCGAAGGGGCTGCCAATCGCCAGCACCGGTTCGCCAACCAGCAGCGCGTCGGAGTTACCGAAGGTCACCGGCGTCAGTTCGGCGGCTGGCACCTGCACCACCAGCACTGCCAGATCGGAGTCGGGGTCGAGGCCGACGACCTCCGCTGCGGCTAACGTCCCGTCCAGGAACTCCACTTCGATGCTGGTCGCGCCGCTCACGACATGATTGTTCGTCACAATATGACCGGCGTCGTCAATCACAAACCCGGAGCCGGTGCCGCTGCCCATCGTGCGTCCATTGCGCCCGGCAATCGTGACGTGAATGGCGACAACCGACGGGCTGGCCTCCTGGTAAATCTGCGTGTAAAGACTGGTGGTCGGCTCGCTGGTTTGCGCCGGGCTGCTCACCGCGCTGACGGCTGACGTCCCGCTGCCCAGATTCAGCGCCAGCGCCAGCAGCAGCGCCGCTATCACGACCGAACCCAGCTTGATAACCTTCGTCATGATGTATCTCCTGCTTTACATGGTTGGTGAGCAAGGGCGCGGAGGTTCGTTCTGCCTCCGCGCCCGATCACTGATTTATGCCTGTCCGGTGGATTCGGGAGTGGCTTCCGGGGCGGTGCCTGGCTTCGAGAAGTCAAAGCCGCCGCGACGACCGCCATCACGGTCATGGCTGTCATTCCGGCGATCAAATCCCATGTGACCGCCGAATACGCTGCCGGTCAGCGTGATTTCTTCGCCATCGCGTACGACCTGTACGGTCAGTTCAGGGCTGCCCGCTGACGCCAGTTCGCTCATCAGCGTTTCGAGATTCAGCTCGGCGGCGGCCTGCCCGTTGATCGTCGTTACGATGTCATCCGCTTGCAGATCAACCGAACTGCGGCGCGCGCTGACGACCTCAAAGCCGCCGTCGGTTTCCTGTAAATCCGCGCCCAGCAGGTATTCCGCCGCCGTCAGCGCATCTACCGGCGACCAGTCCCAGCCGCGTCGGCTGCGGCTGACAGAGGCGGTGCTGCCCAGCGTGACCTCAATACTCAGGCTTTCACCGTTGCGGGTGATGTCCAGTGTCACCGTATCGCCGGGCGCGGCGGCCTTGACCTGGGCCGCCAGATCGCTGGCCGAGGTAATGGCTGTGCCGTTAAAGGCCGTCACCACATCGCCAATCAGCAGATCGGCGGCATTCGCCGGGGAACCGGCCTGCACGCGGGCGATGATGACCTGACCATCATTTTCCGCCAGGGCGACACCCAGCCAGGCGGTCGTGCCGGTTGTATCCTGGGCAAAGATCGTCGTACCGGCCATCAGCGACAGCGCGGCGGCGATCACGCCGATCACGATAAACTTCCGCATGGTATTTCACTCTCCTTGGTCTTTGACCCGATGGTTTTGCGGTCCTGCGCCGCTGTTTACAGGCTATCACTGCTTATGGTCGGCGTGGTTATGGCTGCCCTAAATATCCTTAAATCCGATTTAAGGTGCGCAGGCAAACAAAAATGCCGGAAATCACTCCGGCATTTTGGGATGGGCAAACCGGCGGTTCGCCCCGGTATCGGTCAGTGTGAGGTTTCGCTTATGGGGTAGCCTCCGGTGTGGCCGGCGGCGCTTCATCTCGCGGCGGCGCGGCACGCGGTACTACCACCCGCGCGGTCTTACAGGCCAGCACCCCATCAGCCGTGAACGCCAGCACTTCCCACGAGAAGCGGAAGCCATACCCAATCGCGTTGATGGTCAGGTCGGCGGTTAGCTGCGTGCTGGTGCCTTCTGACGCCAGCGAGGCAACCAGCATTCCCTTGCGCTCATCCTCGTTGTAGATGTTCAGCCGGTAACCTGCCGCGCCGCGCGCCGGATTCCAGTAGAACGTACCCCTGCCGTAGGGCAGGCCATCCAGCGGCGAAGTCGGCACAAAGGTCGAGCAGTCTACGCCGCTGACGACCGGCGGCACCAGCGTTGCGACCGGCGGTATAAGCGTTACGGGCACGAGCGTGGCCGGCACCGGCGCGGGCGTGGGGGGACGGCTGGGTATGCCGGTATCTATGCCGCACGGAATAGTCAGCCGCTGTCCGGCATAGATTGTCTGCGGGTCGGCGATATTGTTGGCGGCGGCCACCGTCGCAACGGTGGTGCGGTAGCGCAGCGCGATGCGGAAGAGCGTTTCACCGGGCTGAATGACATGGGTCGTGGTCGTTCCCGTCGGGCAGTCAGCCACTTCTGCTTGCGGCTCCAGCCGGTTCAGAATACGCTGGATGATGGCGTTTTCGGCCTGTTCCTCCGGCGTTACAGGGGCGGGCGGCTGCCACAGACAGTCCAGACCAACCGACCGATCGTTGGCCTGGCCGTCCAGCCCCAGATCATCCGGTTCATCCAGACAGCGGGTAGTAGTCATCCCTGCTGGCACTACCACTTCGTTAAGCGTATCCGGCTCCAGCACCGCCTGACCTTCCAGCGTCGTGAGTTTCAGCACATCCCCCGGCGGCAGAATTTGCAGCAGAATCAGCGACCCCAGCCGGATGTTCGCTCCATTTGCCACCAGGTCTACGGTGATCCCCTGCGGGCTTTGCACCGCCAGCACCGACGGCGCTTCGCGGCACTGGAGTTCACCCGGCGCGCTGCGAAGATAAAACGCCTGCATCGGGGTAAAGCGCGGCTGGCCGCTGGTGGGCAGTTCCTCAATACGGGGGTTCTGGCTCACCGTGTCACGCTGAATCCAGCCGGTCGAGTCGCCTACGCGGACGCGCAGCCAGCCGCTGTCCACGCTCACCTCCAGGGCTTCCAGCACCGTACCGGCGGTAATCGTCGTAAGTGGTTCGCCGCCCGGCGCGCGGTAGGCGCTGGTTTCGGACTGGGCGATCACCGTCACCGGCTGCGCGCCAGCGTTGGTTTCAACGGCGTTTTCTATTTCCGTATCACCCATCAGTACAAATGTCACCGCCTGGCCGGGCAGCGTTTCCGGCACATTGGCCTGCGCTTTCAGCAGGGCAATCCCCCAGTCACCGGTATCGGTATCTAGCGGGAAGGTTTGCAGGGTTTGCAGCGCGGCCAGGTCGGCGCGGTCCGCCGGGCGGGTGAAGAAATCCGCCGCGACCGTTTCGGCAAAAGTGGCCGCTACGCGCGGGAAACCATAACAGACGGTGTTTCGTCCCTGCCGGGCGCAGTTAGCGGCCACCTGGGTCAGCGCCTGCTCGACAATGGCCGGGCAGGTGAGTGGCTGCGTCTGCGCCAGCCCGGCCTGGGGCGTGGCAGCCAGCAGCATAAGCGCGAGAATCACCAGTAACACAACAGACTTGCGGTGCATGGGGCAGCTCCAGTCAGGCTAAACTGTACGCTTACCATGCATTTTACAGCCGGGGGCGGTGGGGGACAAGTTGGGTGGGAAAACAAAAACCCCGGCCTAACCGGGGTTCAGGTGCCGAGGCCCAGACTTGAACTGGGGACCCACGCATTTTCAGTGCGTTGCTCTACCAGCTGAGCTACCTCGGCGTTCCACGTCGTGATTGGTGACGTAAAATGAGTATACCCGCGTGCCCGCCGAATCGCAAGAGTGATTTCGACCTTTTAATCAACGTCGTGCCAGCGTGAGGGTATAACCAATGCCGCCCGGCGCGCCCGCGCCCAGCACGACGGCGAACGTCTGCCGGCTGCTGCCGGTAATGAACGGCAGGATAAGGCTGCTGTCACAGTGAAAAGCGGGATTCTGCGGTGATCCCCACCGCGCCCAGGTTTCACCTGCTCCGTCACACGTCACTGTCAGCACGAACTCTCCATAGTTGTCCGGCGGCTGCGGCAGCAGATTGCTCACACTCACTTCGATCATATCAGCGTCGTCACCGGGCAGCAGGCTGTCCGTGAAACTGCCCCGGCTGTGGCGGTCTACCACCAGTTGAAAGGGCGCTAACTCCCTGACCAGCGGCAGATCATCACACGCTCCCACCAGCGCCACCACGCTGCCCGATACCCAGCCGCCGGTTACGCGCAGCCAGTCGTTGGCGCTGCGCCCGGTCACATCGAGCGCGCTGCCCGGCGCCAGCGTGCCGATCACCGTCTGTTCTAGTCCCGGCCCGGCGCGCACGTTGACATTGGCCGCTGTCCGGCTGCTGGCGCGGCAGGTGGCCGGCGGGTTGAATACGGCTGGCTGGAAGGTCGCCGCTGTGACCGGGATAGGTTCGGCGTTGGCCGTAGTGGGCGCGGCGGCCACTGTCATCCGGTGGCTGCTGGCAGTTAACGACAGCGCGCCGGCTGCTCCGGCGCTGCCCGGTTTGATGGTTAGCTGGTAAACATCGCTGCCGGGATGGATCGTCAGCGCCGCAGTGGGCACGCTCCCGGTGAGAGAGGCCACCAGCGCGCCGCGTCCATTGCGCAGTTCGGCGGTGTACGCCAGTTCCGGCGACAGGCTGTACACCGTGAGGATGGTCGCCGCGCCAGGGTCGGCGCTGAACGCATAGGTTTCCAGATCACTTTTCAGGGGGAAGTGTACCCAGGCGGGGGTGTCCGGGGCCAGCCATGCGCTGACGGCGGGGCGCACGCTCTGGCAGCCCGCCAGCAGCAGGATAACAACACTCACAGCCCAGAGGTCGCGCGGCTTCGCCATGATGATTTGCTTTCTAACTGTATTTTTACTTTCAGCATAGGCGCGCTGGCCGCGATTATCTGGACGTTTACCTGACTGCTGGCCTACCCCTGCCGGGCTGATTGCGTTCTCGCGGTGACGGCGGTAACATACAGCCGCTTGGCGGACGAAAGGACGAACGATGACGGACGACCGCGCGGCAGCCCTGGCCGCGATTGCTGAACAGGTGCGAGACTGTACGTTATGCCGCCTGTACGAAGGCACAACCAACGGCGTGCCGGGCGCGGGCAGCCCGCAGGCGGAGATCATGTTTATTGGTGAAGGGCCGGGGTTTCACGAAGATAAACAGGGTTTGCCGTTTGTGGGGCGTTCCGGCGATTACCTCAATTACCTGCTGGATAAGATCGGCCTGAAACGGGAACAGGTGTTCATCGCCAATGTAGTCAAACATCGCCCACCGGACAACCGCGACCCGCTGCCGGATGAAATTCTGGCGTGTAAACCGTATCTTGACCGGCAGATTGAGATTATCAACCCGCTGGTGATCGCCACGCTGGGGCGTTTCAGCATGGCGCGGTATTTCCCCAACGGCAAAATCACACAGATACACGGCCAGCCCAAGTTTCAGGACAGCCGGGCGTATATCCCGTTGTTTCACCCGGCGGCGGTTTTACGCAATCCCGAACTGCGCCGGGGTATGGAAGCTGACTTTCACCGGATTATCGAGGTGCTGGCGCAGGTGAAGCAGCAGCGCGCCGGGTCGTCACCGCCGCTGGCCGCTGCCGCCGCCGAACCGCCGCCTGACGACGAGCCGCCGGCTAAACTGACGCAGTTAAAATTGTTCTAAAGCTGGCTGATGAAGCGTATCAGGCGTTTGACATCGCGCTGGCGGAGATGATCGCGGAAGCTGTTGCTGCCGACCGGGGATGACAGCATCGTGTGCAGTGCCTCGGCCAGCGGCACCCCGCTGCTCCAACTGATGAAAAGATTCAGGCGGTGGCCGGTTTTCAGTACCACCATCATGCCGGCGCGCGCGCCAAACATCACCTCACACACTTTCATAATATACGTGCTGGGGATGCTGGCCGGGTCATAGGGACGGCGCGTTTGCGGCTGCAAAATCAGCCGGAAATTAGTGACCAGCGCATTCAAGGGTGGGACGGTCGGCGACCACCCGGAAGGGGTATAACGCGCGACTGCCACCTGATATTCCCCAAGGAGATGTTCGCCCGGCAGGAAAGGGGGAGGTTGGTTCGGCACAGTTCAATCTCTTCCCGTTCTGGATATTCCCCTTATTGTAGACGAACTTCCTGCCGCCGCCCTTGCTTTCCCCAAAATTATAACCGTTATCTAACGGATACTCGCTAAAAAGGATACAGCCGGGGCGTGATATGCGGTTTAAGCGGCGGCGTCAGCATTTCGTTGATGTCGCGCGCCAGCCGGTTGCCCTGGCTCCAATCCACCAGCATGTACAGGCGGCGGCCATCGTGCAGCGCCACCAGGATGCCATCGCGGCGGCCCAGACAGAGATTCCAGACCCGGCGAATCTCAGCCGGAACGATCACTTCCAGAATCTCGCGCCGGTGAGCATCCGGGACGATCAGCAGGCGGCGGTTAGTCACCAGTGCCCGAAGCCACTGTCCGGCGCCAAACCATTCCCCGTTAATCCAACTGGCGTTTTGCACTTTGTAACTACCGAGTAAATACTCACCCGTTTCGAAAGCGTGTTTTACCATAAATCATCGTCCTGGTGTTGAGCGCCGCCAATCAGAGCGCAGCCGCGTTTATTGGCAGTATAGCCGATACAACTTGCAGCGTTACCCCGATTCGTGGGGGTTTCTTTACCAATTTCAGTTTACAGAGCCTAACTAACAATTTCATAAAATTCGTGATTGGCACTTTTATTAAACCCTATTCCGGCTCCATCCGTAAGGGTATAATCGTACTGTTTTTTGGGGGTAGATGTGTCCCGGTGGATGCCCCGGTCTTCAAAACCGGTGGTAGGCTGCACAGCAGGCTACGGTGGGTTCGACTCCCATCTATTCCCGCTTCCTCTTTATATACTGCTCAGTTTGATGTTGCCAGCCGGCACCCGGCTGCACCGTAAACCCGCCCGTGTTTCCTGGGGCTGCCTGCCGGTTTTCTATCATCTGCCTGTCACCACCTGACTCACCCAGAATCAGATCAGTTAGCCGTCCGGTTGGTCGGCGTTAGCAGCAAACCTAACAACATTAATGATTAAATTCCGCATTTTTATTTAGGGTGATATTAGGTCGCTGTGGTTTATTCTAAGCACTTGCCCAGTCTAACGCTGCGGGCAGCCTGAGATTTCTATGTCCGAATTGTACCGGCGATTTTCCAGGCTAAACATTTATTGGCTCTCGATCTAAACACGAATGGCTGACAGTCCGACCTTAACAGGTTGGGAAAATCCTCGGACTGCCTGCTGCTTGATCATGTCAGGAGAAACTTCATGAAGCACTACCCATCTGATCTGGCGAAGTTTGGTGGAGAACCTCAGTTTCGAGAGCCGCTGCACGTGGGCCGGCCCAATATCGGGGATCGCGCCGCCCTGATGGAACGGATTGAAGACATCCTGGATCGGCGCTGGTTAACCAATCACGGCCCTTATGTTGAGGAATTCGAGCGCCGTATCGCTGATTATGTAGGCGTGAAGCACTGCATTGCCATGTGTAATGCAACCATTGCGCTGGAAATCATGATACGCGCTGCCGGGTTAAAAGGTGAAGTGATTGTCCCCTCGATGACTTTTGTCGCAACGGCTCACGCGCTCCAGTGGCAGGAGATCACGCCGGTCTTCTGCGATATTGATCCGGTCACCTGCACGCTTGACCCCAAACGGGTTGAATCCATGATTACGCCGCGCACAACGGGCATCATCGGGGTGCACCTATGGGGCAGAGCCTGCCAGATTGACGAACTGACCGAGATTGCCGAACGCCACCATCTGAAGCTCATGTTTGACGCGGCGCATTCGTTCGGCTGCACATACAAGGGGCAAATGATTGGCCGCTTTGGTGAGGCCGAAGTGCTGAGTTTCCATGCCACCAAATTCCTGAATTCACTGGAGGGCGGCGCCATCGTTACAAATAATGATGAACTGGCCGGTAAAGCCCGACTGATGCAGAACTTTGGATTCGAGGATACCGACAGCGTGATCTATGTCGGCACCAACGGTAAGATGAATGAGATTTCGGCGGCTATGGGGATTACTTCCCTGGAAAGCATTGATGAATTTATCAACAAGAATCACGAGAACTACAATCTCTACCAGCAGGAATTAGCCGGTATTAAGGGTGTCCGGCTGATGCCGTATGACGAACGGGAAAAGACCAATTACCAGTATGTCGTGCTTGATATTGATGAAGCCGCCATTGGTCTGAGCCGGGACGATATCAAGGACATTCTGCACGCGGAAAATGTTTTAACCCGGCGTTATTTCTATCCCGGCTGCCATCGCATGGAACCCTATCGCTCTCATTTTCCACATGCGGGCCTGCTTCTACCCGTTACGGAACATATCAGCCAGCGTGTTCTGTCTATGCCAACCGGCACGGCGGTCAGCGCGGATGATATTCGTGAAGTGTGTGCGATCATCCGGCTGGCCGTTGACCATGCCGCCGAAATCGCTGATCGTTTGAAACAGCAGACGGACGCTCTGGTACTGCAATAAAACCAATGGATACGAAGCAGGTTCTATGAAATCAGGCATGTCGAAAGTATCGGTCATTATTCCCACCTATAACCGGGCTGACCTGTTAGCCCTGACGATTGACAGCGTGCTGGCGCAAACCTATCCCGCGCTGGAGTTAATCGTTGTTGATGATGGCTCGACGGATAACACGCCAGCCGTTGTGGCCGGTTACGGCGAACGGGTTCGTTATATCCGGCAGGCTAACCAGGGGCCCGATGCTGCTGTTGCCAATGGCCTGGCGGCAGCGACCGGCGACTACATCAATTTCCTCGATCATGACGATCTGATGATGCCGGCGAAGATCGAGCGTCAGGTGGCCGTTCTGGATCGTGACCGGACAATTGGACTGGTTCACTGTGGTTACGAACATATTGACGAAACCGGCCAAACCTTGCAGCAGCGCATCGCCTTGCCGGATACGGATATTCTGAAGAACCTGATCGAATCCAACTTTATCTGGTCAGGTGGCCCGTTAATTCGGCGGGAATGGCTGGATACCGTTGGCCTGTTTGATGAAACGATCTGGTGTTCCGATTGGGATTTATGGCTGCGGTTTGCTCTCGCAGGCTGCGGCTTCCATTGTATTCAGGAAACACTGGGGGCCTATCGGATTCTGCCCCGAAGTATCATGTCCAACATCGAAGAACTGGAAAAAGGCATGTTCGCCGCGCTCGATAAAGTCTTTCATGACCCACGCCTGCCTGAACCTCTGCACGCGATCCAGGATTCTGTCTACAGCCGGATGCATTTTGAGATGAGCGCCCGTTATTATATGAGCCACGACTGGGAGGGGGGCAACCGGTCTTTAATCCGGTTTTTTGATATGAAACCCGCTCTCCTCCACCAGCCGGAGGCGCTCTGGCAGTACTTCATGGAGAACATCATCAAGAATCCCCGGCTTGTTGATCCGGTCAGTCTCATCGCCGCTATCTTCGAGCATTTACCCGCCGCGCTTCAGCCGGTTCAGTCCTATCGCAGCCGGTTTTCTGCTTACGCGCATATTTTTCAGGCTTTCGTCTCTTACTCCCTGAACAGGACCAAGGATGCCCAATCGCATCTGGAGCAGGCGGTCGAGGGGTATCCTCCCATACTTCAGGACCCGGATGCCTTTGTGCATTTACTGGCTTCGCAGGCTTTTATCCAGTCGGCGTTCTCGCCGTTCGCTTATGCGGACTTCGTATTCGACAACCTGCCGCCCGCCGCCGCCGGTCTGAACCGGGTGCGCCGCCGGGCACAGGGAGATTTACACGTCATCGCGGCGTTCCAGGCGTATTCAACCGGCGAACACCGGCGGGTCGCGCCGCTGGTTCTGAAAGGGATACCCCGGCGGCCAGCCTGGCTGAAAAACAAGGGGGTATCCGCCATCTTCTTTAAATCCTTAAAAAGTTATTGGGCGGGATGAGCGATGCGACGGCGAGTTGGACTGGCGGGTGTTCTGCTGCTGTTGTCCCTGCTGGTCATTGTTTATGAGGGCGTTTCCCTGTCAATCAGACATGCCCCGTCGCCGGACACGTATTACAGCCAGTGGGGCAGTACGGAGTACGATGTGCTGCATTACGATCTGAATCTCACAGTGGATGTGAACACCAACCATTTGTCCGGCATCGCCACGATTGAGGCTGCCGCCCGTAATCGGTTGTCTACCTTCGCACTCGATTTGCGCGGGCTGTCCGTCAGCGCCGTCACCGTCAATGACCAGCCCGCCGAGTATCACCGTGATGAGGCGAAACTCTGGATCACGCCCGCCAGCGCAGTCGAGGCGGCTGACCCTTTCACCACCCGTGTGACTTATTCGGGTAATCCCACCTATTTTTATTCCGAGTCCGACCCCAGTGTAGCGATTGGCTGGATTCGATACCGGGATGGCATTGTTGTTTTAGGTGAGCCGGATGGGGCCGCCGGCTGGTTTCCATCAAACAACCATCCCAGTGATAAAGCGGCGTATACGTTTCATCTCACGGTCCCCAACACATACAACACCATCATCAACGGAGTTCTGCTCGACAGCCGCGCTGATGCTTCAACCATCACCACTACCTGGCAAATGGATGAACCGATGGCGACTTATCTCGTCAGTCTGGTGATTGCGCCGTACCAGGTCAAAACCGCGCTGGCAGATGGTATTCCCTTACATTTCCACTATCCCGACTATCTGGCCGATACCGCCCGGCAGGAAATCACGCGAGCGCAGGCGATGATTCCCTTTTTTAGCCAGATGTTTGGCCCATACCCGTTTGAATCCTACGGCGGTGTCATTCTGGACGCGAATGCGGCCTCTGACAAGAACATACGAAGCGACTGGCAGACGATGTATGGTCTGGAGACACAGGGTTATACGCTGTTTTTTAAGGATGGCGAGCTTGACGAAAATTTAGCTGTCCACGAACTTGCGCATCAGTGGTTTGGCAACAGCGTCAGCCTGACCGACTGGCATGATATCTGGTTAAAAGAAGGCTTTGCGCAGTATGCCGAGTGGTTGTGGGAAGAACATGTCAACGGCCCCACGACCTTACGAGACAAACTGCTCGCGCCCGGTTTTTATGACGACTTCCTGGCGACCTATGAAAATAATCCGCCGGGCAATCCACCGCGAAACGCGCTGTACAACGCTTCGGTGTATGTGCGCGGCGCGATGACCTTACATGCTTTACGGTTGAAAGTCGGTGATGAGAAATTCTTCCGCCTGGTTCGAACCTACGTCGAGCAATTCCGTTACGCCAATGCCAGCACCAGGGATTTTATTCGGTTGGCTGAACAGGTAGCCAGTGAAGACCTGTCAGGTTTCTTTGACACCTGGCTGTACAGCACCCAGCTTCCGGGACTGAGTGAACTTGGATTAGAGTGAATGTTTTAGGGGGAGGCGGCGGATGGATCCTTTTACACCAAGCGTTAGTGTGATTGTTTCGGTATACAACGGCGAGCGAACCATTGCAAATTGTCTGCAAAGTCTCCTGGCTCAGAATTACCCGGCGGACAAATATGAGATTCTAGTCGTTGAAAATGGTTCAACCGATACCACAACCGAGATTGTCAAACGTTACCCGGTGACGCTGCTGCACAGTCCGGTTCGCGGCCTTGCCAGAGCGCGAAACTATGGGATTGAAAGAGCTACTGGCGAAATCGTCGCCATGACGGATGCCGACTGCATAGCGGATCCTCACTGGCTTTCAGGGCTGGTCGAGGTTTATCAAAACCCCTGCGTCGGGGGGGCGGGCGGCCCAATCAAAGACTTTGTTCATTCCAATATGAGCTGGGCGGAACGGTTTGCGGCTGAAGCGCGTCCTCTGGAAAACTACATCAGCGGTTCGAGTGAATTCCTGCCGCATCTGGTGGGTGCAAATTGTTCATACCGCCGCCAGCTCATCATCGCGGCGGGGATGTTCAACCCGGACATTCCAACTTATTATGGCGAAGACATTGAGTTCTCCTGGCGTCTCCAGCTCAAGACCGGCATGAATCTGGCTTATGCGCCCAATGCCGTGATTAATCACCATCACCGGTCTACGGCTGCCGGCCTGTTCAAACAGTATCGCCATTACGGGTTCGGTGAAATTTTCCTCGATACCCTGTTCGCGCATAACCCGGGGTATCCGCGAACGCTGCGCTTCCAGCTAGGGCGCATCGGCCAGCAGGTGGCGGTACTGCCAAAATATCTGGCGGCGGCTGTGGTCAGGGGGTGGCGTCTCTTCAGGGGGCGTATCACGCCTTACGACGCTCTGCGACCGCTGTACAGCTTCATGATCGAGACGAGTAATATCATTGGGAAGCTGGACGCCATCGTTCAAACGCATTTCATGAGAGATGCAAATCGTATACTCAGCAATTCTGGCAAGTATGATTGACTTTAGGTTTTGTAAAGTTCAGGCGCTTAGGCTGTTTCCTGGACATCATTCGTGATGATCCAGCCGGGATAGTCATATTCGGGTTCACTGCCAATAAGAACAGAGAAAGTGGGATATGGTTTCAAACTTCGCTGAACTTGCTCGCTCACGAGATCTGCTGCTCACCTGGACGATGCGAGAATTTCGGGTCCGTTACAGCCAGTCCGTGCTGGGTGTGACCTGGGCCATTTTGCAGCCGCTGGTGTTGATGATCGTCTTCAGTGTTATCTTCTCGATTTTTATGCGCGTGCCAACGGAAGGCGTGCCTTATCCGGTATTTGCTTATGTCGCCCTGCTGCCCTGGACATTTTTCAGTAATGCGCTGGGGTTTGCGATTCCCAGTCTGGTCAACCAGATGAATCTGGTCAGCAAAATTTACTTCCCGCGCGAGATTCTGCCTTTATCCACCATTCTGGTTGCCCTCATTGATTTTCTGGTTGCCAGCCTGATCTTTATCGCGCTGCTGGTGATCTACCAGATTCCGATTGGTCTGACGGTTCTGTTCGTGCCGGTGATTCTGGTCGTTCAGATTCTTTTCACGCTCGGTATCAGTCTGTTTGGCGCGGCGCTGAATGTGTTTTACCGGGACATTCGTTTTGTCATCCCGCTGGTGCTGCAAGTCCTGATGTATCTGTCGCCGGTTATCTACCCGGTCACCATCATTCCAGAGCGGTTTCTGCCGTTTTATTTCCTCAATCCGATGGCCGTTCTCATTGATACCTACCGCCGGGTGGTGCTGTACAACCAGATGCCGGACTGGCCTTATTTTGCCCTGGCGACCGCTATATCGCTTCTGATCCTGATGCTGGCCTATCGCTACTTTAAGAAAGCCGAGCGAGAATTCGCGGATTTAATCTAGTGCATGGTCTGCACGGAAAACATCATGTCAAGTCAAACAGGGCGAGTATCCGTTATCATTCCGACCTATAACCGCGCACATCTCATCGGTCAGTCCCTTGAGAGTGTTCTGAACCAGACCTACCCCAATACTGAAGTGATCGTGGTAGATGATGGCTCGACCGACAATACCAAAGAGGTGATCGCGCGTTACGATAGCAGCCGGGTCAGATACATCTATCAGGCGAACGCCGGCCCATCGGCAGCCCGGAACAACGGTGTTCGCCACTCAGAGGCGGAATTTATCAGCTTTCTGGACTCCGACGATACTTATCTGCCGCTCAAGCTGGAAAAACAGGTCAGCTACCTGAACGCGCATCCTGAAATGGATGTCGTTTTATGTCTCTGGAATTATGTCGGTGAAGACCGGGTGACGATTGTTGAAGAAGTTACCGAAGCGCCGACCGAAGACATGCTGAAACGTATCCTGCTTACCGGGATATGGGGCTATTTCCCGCCGCATGTTCCGTTGTTAAGACGGGAATGTTTCATCAGGGCAGGAGGTTTCATCGAATCGCTGCCGGCGCGGGAAGAGCAGGCTTTCTGGATGCATGTCGCCCTGGTCGGGGGCAAGTTCGGGCTTGTTAAGGAAACCCTGTGTCATTTTATTGCGACACCCGGCAGCCGGGGAAAAAATATCCCCACTGTGGCGCGAACCATGCCCCTGATTCTGGAAAGTATATTTACCCATCCCCAGTTACCGGAAGATGTGGCGCGGTTAAAATCGGAAATCTATGCGCGCTGGTATCTTGACCTCGGTTTCGGTTTCCTGGTTGGTTCAAAAGGCGTGGACAGCCCTGATATTGATAAAGCTGCCGATTTTGTGCGAAAGGGAGTGGCGCTGCACCCCAGCAACGAAGCCTGGCGGCCTGTCTTTATTGATGCCATCGGCGAAAAAATCATCACCTCGGTTCATGAAGACGATGCCGAAGCCTATTTACAAACCCTGCTGGCGCAGTTGTTTCCCCCCACCGGCACACCCCGATGGGTTATCAACCATACCATCGCGCATCTTCACGCGGCGCTGGCCTTTCGCGCCTATGACAAAGGCTGTAACCGTGATGCCCGGCGGCATGTCCTCCAGGCCTTAAGCCATCACCCTGGTCTGGTTAAAAATCGTGGGATTCCATCCATTTTTGTGAAGTCGCTGCTGCCCAGGAAGACTTAAGTCGGGGGCTTCTGTCACCAGTTTTACCGGATGAGCTGCATAACAAGGAACAATTGATTGGCTGCTCTATTTCGTAAACTCAGAACACGCGCTTACATCTGGATACAGGCAATGCAAAATGGGTCGCACCGCTTGCAGCAGCGCGCCATGAACATCCGGCAGCCCGCCATCCGGCGTCTGCTCAGCCGATTTGCGCTGGAAGTGGGCAATATCGCTTTGTTTTTGCTCCACTTTCCGCGTCTGGAAGTGACGCTCTTAACCGGTACTGCCGGTCGGGTGATTTACGTTGGCGATCCCGACGGTTTCATGGTGTCGCTGGCGCAGGCCCTGTTTCCTGATGGTTATGAAAAAACGAGTTTGGGACGAACTGCCGTCTGGAAACTGCCCCGGCAAACGCACGACTGGCTGCGCGAGTACGATCTGGTCTTTAACAAGATCAGCCGTTTCTTCCCCTGGCAGCCTCGGACGACTTATACCTTCTCGAATGTGGTCAGTGTTTACCAGATACTCCCGCTGGACAAACCCTTTGATGAGCTGCTGGCCGGCGGTGAAAATAAGCGTATACGCAAGGAAACGCACCGGATGCGGCGTGAGAATTACGAGTGCCGCGTCAGCCATGATGAAGCCGATCTGCGTTATTTTTATGATCGTATTTATCTCCCTACGACCGACCGACGGCATGGTGAAAAAGCCCTGATCATGCCTTACGAGGCCGTTAAAGATATATTTCAGCACGGCTTTCTGGTCTGCCTGTCGCTGGACAATCAGATGGTCGCGATGGATTTATGCACCCTTCAGGATGGCACAGTTCATGACATGATCGGTGGCGTCCTGGACGGAGACCAGCACTGGATGGAGCGCGAGGCAGGGATTGCCTCTTACTGGTACGTCATTAAGACCGCGTATGATCTGGGCGCGCATACAGTCAACTTTAAAGTCAGCATCGCCTGGATCAGCGATGGTGTCTTTCACTTCAAACAACGCTGGGGATGCCATGCTGCCCCATATCCGCACGTTAACAGCCAGCTCTTGGTTCATGCCAACCAGTTAACGGATACCTGGCGCACGCGGATTAACGAAATCGGGTTTATCACACGGCAGGCTAATCAGTTTCTCCTTGTCCAGCTTGATGACTCATCAACGATCACGATTGAAGATAGGGTTACGCTGGCCCGTAAAAATGGGCTGGCCGGAGTTCGGTTAATCCGTTCGACGGGCGCGCAAAGTCACTTTGCATAAACGCCTATAGCCATATACTGGAAACAGAGGTCGTTACGATGCTGCGCCACCTGTATCTTGCTTTAAAAACCCGGTCCAATATTGTTGTCCGACATCTGATTAATCTGGCGTACCGGCTTTTCGAATATTCATTTGGTGTAAAGTCGCATATCTTACGCGCTTCAATCTGCCATCTGGCGAGTTTCACGATCATCACCGGTACGTTCTGGCTGCATTTCCCGCGACTGGAAGCCGTGCGCATCTACGACGAGCAGAGCAGCCTGATTTACATTGGGAAAGACGATGATGAAAATGATGGAACCGACAAACTCGACATCCTGCAAGCCCTGTTTCCCAAAGGTTACAGGGAAACCGATCTGGGACGTGTCGCGGTGTGGAAGCTGCCGGATTATTCGCAGCAGTGGCTGCAAGAGAATGATCTGGTAGTCTATCGTGTCAGCCGGTTCTTTCCCTGGCAGATTCCGGCCAATTATGCTTTTGATAACCCGCTGCGGGTTAATCAGATGGTTCGCCTGAATAACATAAACTCTATCGAAGATTTTATGTCCAGTCTGGTCAATAAAAAATACCGCCAGTACGTCCATCAAATGCTGGACGAACACTACACGACGCGCTTCAGCCATTCTCTGGATGATTTGCAGTATTTCTACCAGCATATGTACCTGCCCACCACCCAACTGCGGCATGGTAAATTTGCGGTTGTTGCCCCCTTTGAAGCCTTAAAGAAAGTAATGGACAGGGGTGGGGTGTTGATGATGTTAGGGCTTGAGGGGCAGGAAGTGGGCGGCGCGCTGTGCCTGCTGACCAAACAGGGTGATTTTCAGGGCGAATTCCTGGGGTATCTGGACGGCAGCGAAACCCTGGTAAAACGGCATGTCGGGCTGGCGCTGTACTGGTACTCGATTAAATATGCCATCGAGCAACATGCCAGCGCCTTCAATTTCATGGCAAGCGTGGCCTGGGTGAGCAACGGTGTCTTTTTCTATAAGCAGCGTTGGGGGGCAACGGTAGCTCCTGAGCCTTATGTGGGCGAAAAGATACTGGTCAGAGCCAATACGCTTTCGCCATTCTGGCGCGAGCATCTTAATCAGACCGGCTTTATTACCCAAGCAGACGAAGGGTTTTTGCGCGTTTACCTCGACCTTGAAGAGTCAGCTTCAGAATCGGCGTATGAATGTGCTGTCAAGAATGGTCTGGTCGGGATTCAGGTGGTCAGGTCAGGCCAGCATCAGAACTATCTGAAACTACCGGCAGTATGAGAGATGGATGTTAGGATTGTAAGGGTATGATACTGGTAGCGGGTCAACAGGAATTGGAAACAGAGCATGTTGCGTCGTTTATACTGGGCTGCAAAGTCCGCGTTTAATGCGCCCCTCCGTTGGGTGGTTAATCGAGCGGAATGGTTGGATGAGCAGGCTAACGAAATGCAGCATCCGGCGCTGCGGCATACCCTGCAAGGTGTCGCCAGAAGACTCGGCGATATCGGCCATTTTCTGATCCAGCTTCCACGTCTGGATGCCGTTCGGGTGACGGGGGAGATGGGGAGTGTAATTTATGTCGGCGATGCCGACACCTACAAGCTCAGTTTACTCAAGGCGTTGTTTAACGACCAGTATGAAGAAGAATTTCTGGGGCGTGTTGCGCTGTGGAAACTGCCCGCTCGCACTCACCAATGGCTGACGCAGACCGATCTGGTTATCATTCGTGTCAGCCGGTTCTATCCCTGGCGTATTCGGACGACCTATGCTTTCAACAATGCTCTTCGGGTTTACCAGATGGTTCCACTGGACAAAGCGCCGGAAGAGATGCTTGCCGGATCATCGCGTAAACGACTGCGTGAGCATGTCAACCGTATTAACAGGGCGAATATCACAACCCGTCCCAGCCATTCGGAGAAAGACCTGGAATTTTTTTACCACCGGATGTATGCGCCAACCATGCTGACCCGGCATACCGAGCGGGCGGTTGTTGCGCCCTATGCTGCACTGGAGCGTGTGTATAAAACCGGTTTCCTCTGGTTTCTGTCGTTGGATGGTCAGGATGTCGCTGCCTCGCTGTGTTATGTGTCCAGGAATGGCAGCATGTTCACCGGCGCTTATCTGGGGTATCTGGATGGCAAAACCGAACTGCTGAAACAGGATTTAGGTGTCGCCCTTTACTGGCACTCGATGCTGAAAGCCCGCGAACAGGGTGCGACTACGATGAACATTATGGAAAGTGTTGCCTGGGTTTCTAACGGCGTGTACAGCCACAAACAGAAATGGGGCGCAAGGCCGCATCCTGACCCTTACAACCACCAGCAGCTTCTTTTCCGCGCCAATCATTTATGCGATGCCTGGCGCTTGCAGCTCAATAACATTGGTTTTCTGACATGCGAAAAAGGCAAATATATGCGGGTCTATGTTGACGAAGCTGAAATGTCTGCCAGCACCCTGTCTGAAGAGGCTGTCCGGCATGGATTAGATGGGATTCAGATCGTCACGGCGAACGGGCGCACAAACATTTTCGCATAGGAAAGTATCACAGGTTCAGGTCGGCAGACCTTATATATCAGGTAAGGAACAACACGAATGGCAGCCATTGAGTTTTTGAATGTCTCGAAAAGTTACCGTCTTGGCGCTTCACGAACCAGCCTCCGCGAAGCGGTCGCGCAGATGGGCAAAAATCTGCTGGGTGGGTCGAAGAAACAGACCCCGGACGAACTTTTCTGGGCGTTGAGCGATGTCAGTTTTGAAGTCCAGCAGTCCGAGGTGCTGGGGATTATCGGACATAATGGGGCGGGTAAAAGCACCTCGCTGAAACTTCTCTCCAAAGTGACCTATCCAACATCCGGGACGATTCGTACTTACGGGCGTATGTCATCCCTGATTGAACTGGGCGCCGGTTTTCATCCTGAGCTGTCCGGTCGTGAAAATGTTTATCTGAACGGTTCCATCCTGGGCTTGAAACGCCGCGAGATTGACGCGCAGTTTGACAGCATCATAGACTTTTCCGGTCTGGAACGTTTCATGGATACACCGGTTAAACGCTACTCGTCCGGTATGTATGTCCGTCTGGCATTTGCCACCGCCGCCCATGTGCGCGCCGATATTCTGCTGATTGATGAAGTGCTGTCCGTTGGTGATGCGGCTTTTCAGCAGAAGTGTCTGGCAAAAATGCGCGAACTGCGGGATGGTGGCGCGACGATTGTCTTCGTCTCTCACAACATCTGGAATGTTGAAACCTTCTGCCCGCGTGTGATTTTGCTGCGTCATGGAAAAATCGAAGCCGAAGGAACCCCCAAGGACGTTATCGAACTGTACCGCCGCCAGCAGCGCGAGGCGCTGATGGCTGAAGTCAAAGTGGACAGCGATTCCCACGACAGGCACCTGACGACGATCAAGAAGGTGGAGTTCATGGATGCTGACGGGAACCCCTCTGAGTATTTTGACCCGGACGGGGCGATGCGCGTTCGCATTCACTATTCGGCCAACCAGCGAATTGAACGATCCGCCTTTATCATTGAAATTCGCCGCCCCGACGGCCTGATGTGCTGTGAGATTTATAACCCGTCTGAAACCGTCGTGCCGATTGAGGGTGATGGCGCGGTAGAAGTGCTGGTAAATCCGCTGCTGCTGGTGCCGGACATCTATATGGTTCATGTCCGCATTATTGATCGCCGCCAGCCGATTGTTTACGCGGTGGCCGCCGCCGGCGAAATTCATATTAATGGTTACGTTGGCGAGGCCGAGAATTCCGGCGTATACAGCCCGCCGGCTGAATGGAACATGTCGGTCAATACACCCGCCTGAGATATGCAGCTTGACGACAGCCGGCTAACGGACTGTTCCGCCTGGAAATCGCACAAAAGGGGACTCTTTCATTTATGGACGGCTACCGGCATCCCTTATACGCCAGTTCCCTGCAGGCGTTTGGCCGCCCGCGTCATCTGGCGGCCTGCGATGGCTGGATTCTGGAAAGACCGATTGTGGGTTCTGATCGACTGGACGCGATGGGCTGTTATCCGCTGTTCGTCTGCAAGGATTGGTCTCAGCTTGGCGCGGATATGGCGGCTCTGGCCGGTGAGTGTGTCAGCCTGGCCGTCGTGACCGACCCCTTTGGCCGCTATACGGTGGATGATCTGCGGCAGCAGTTTAATGCCGTAGTCAGCCCGTTTAAGGAACATCTTGTTCTTGATCTGCACCGTCCGATTGAAGAAACCACTTCCAAACGCCACCGCAAAAAGGCTCGCAGCGCCTTGAAATCGGTGGAGGTTGAAATCATTGAGGAAGCAGTAACCTTTCTGGATGAATGGACTGCGCTCTACGACCACCTGATTCAGCGGCATAACATTAACGGGATTCGGGCTTTTTCCAGGGAGAGTTTCGCGCAGCAGCTTGCCATACCCGGTACGGTTGTGGCTCGCGTCCAATATCAGCAGCGTACCGTAGGGGCGCAGATCATCATCTTTCAGGATGATGTGGCGCATTGTCATCTGGCAGCGTATACGCCAGAAGGGTACGAACTGAATGCCAGTTATGCCAGCGACTATATTTCAATTCAATACTGTGCCTCGAAAGTCCGGTGGTACAATCTGGGCGGCGGTGTGGGGATAGACAATCAGGTTCAGGATGGTCTGACGTGGTATAAGAGCGGCTGGTCATCCGAGACACGCACCACCTTTTTCTGCGGGCATATCTTCGATCCGGCGGCCTACAACGAGATCGTCGCCAGCAAAGGCATCCAGCCAACCCATTACTTTCCGGCTTACCGGGTAGGGGAGTTTGCTTAACCGCCGGTCTGTCTGGATGATGGCGACTCAGCACCGTGATCAGTAATAGCGCGTGATGTAGTTATCCAGTTTCGTTTCGACCAGATTGCGCGTGCTGGTCATCAGACGTGTCAGAATCAGCGCCTCTAACTTGCCCAGGATGTTATGGTATTCGATCATTAACATCAACTGCGGCATCGAAGCCTGAACCTGTGACAATCGCCCGCGTTTGTAACGATACCACCTCAGCACAATCGGAATAACATAACGCGGCAAAGCCAGCAGTTGGCTGAGTATCCGTCGGGCCTGAAAGCTGCGGGTGCGGGGGTAATTCTTTTGCCTCCCGTAGATGGTATCCAGCAGAATCTCGCCAAAACCATACTGGCGGTACTGCCGCGCCAGGCCGCGTTTTGACGAACGGTGATTGTGGTAAATGACGGCCTCCGGCGCGTAGCTGACCCGGTAAGATGTGTAAAGCTGTACCCGCCACGACAAATCAACATCTTCGCCGGTGAACAGGGTGGGATTAAACCCGCCCACCTGCTGTAGGGCGGCGCGCCGGTACGAAGCATTGGCGGTGTACAGGTGAGGTAAAAATTCCGCTGCGCCGCTGATGAAATTCCGCAGTGGTGAATGTTCGTCCGAGAACATTTCGATCATGTTTCGATTGCCGTGACGGTAGGCCACAATCTCGCCCGCTACGCCACCAACACACGGGTCGGCGTAGGGGGCGATCAGGTTCCGCAGCCAGCCGGGATCAGCGATACAGTCGGCATCGGTGAAGGCGATAATCTCTTTCTGGCTGTGCGCTATCCCCATATTTCGAGCCGCCGCCGGGCCGCGCTGGTGGCTGTGCAGCAGCCGAACCGGATACTGCCGGACAACGGCTGCCGTGTTGTCGGTTGAGCCGTTTTCGACCACGATGATTTCAAAAGCGTCCGCCGGGTAATTCTGTTTGAGCAGGCTTTCCAGGCAGGCGGGCATGGTTTTGGCGCCGTTGTACACCGGAATGATGATGCTGACGGTTAAATCGCCCATGATGTTAAGTCCTGTACCCGAATAGATGGACGAATGTTATACGTAGAAACCCTTTATTCAGTAACACACGCGGATCAAACACAATGGCTGGCATCCAATGCGAGCGAACCTCGTCATGGTGGCCGCTGCTGTGCGCCGCGAACAGCGCCGCTGTGTGATAGCGACCCCTCGCCCGGCGCCGCAGTCGTTTCAGCGCCCCGGCCTGCGCTGGCAGATGGGTGAAAACCAGATTCAGGAATGTGTCTGGATCGGTGGTGCGGGGATCAAGCGTCGTACCGGCCACCCAGTTCAGAAACCAGTCCGCCTCCACCGTTCCTCCAGTCTGCAAGGCCAGCGATAACTGCTGCCGCGCAGAGTCGATATCGCCAGCCCGAAAGTACCGTCCGGCTGTCTCAAAATGCAGCACACGCCTGGCCTGTGGTTCCAGCCGGCGAACAGCGTCGGGCAGCTCCGGGTCGCTGAAGAACTTCCGCAGACCATCGTGCCAGCCCTGTATCTGGCGAGCCGTTACTGCTGCCGTCATGCTGCCAGTATGGACGCGGTATTGCAGTACCGGTTCATCAAGGTAGGCGAAGGCATAACCGGCGCGTGCCAGTCGCAGCCACATATCCGCATCTTCACCCCAGGGCAGCGTTTCGTCAAACAGGCCAACCCGCTCTAGGGCTGGCCGGCGCAGCAGCGCGGCGCTGGAAAAAAAGAAAAATTCACGCAGCAGCAGCTTTTTAAGAACATCCCCCTGGTGGCCTGGATGCACCTCTCCCAGCACGCGCTGGCCGTCGGAACTGATTTGCTGCCAGGCA
>JARKOK010000189.1 GCA_029975765.1 Aggregatilineales bacterium | reverse complement strand
CATGAGTATAGAGCAGAAAACGATGCGGCAACAAAGTCTTAATCAATAATGAGCTGTTCTTGACTCTGCCTTAACCGTGATATGATAATATTTATCTTGCATCACGGGTAACGAGTTCAGGTGTTGATACCGGTAGTTACTCGTTACACACGAATGAAGGAAGGTCATGAGCGCAGAACGTCCCCTAATTCTTTTTACCAACGATGATGGCATTGATTCGCCCGGTCTGTGGGCGGTGGCTGGCGCCTTCGGTGATCTGGGCGACATCCTGATTGTCGCGCCGCGTTTGCAGCAGTCGGGCATGGGCCGCAGCCTGCCGGTTGCCAGTGAAGGCCGCATCTACCCCCGCGAACTGCCGATGAACGGCACACCCTACAAAGCCTTTGCCGTAGACGCCACCCCGGCGCAGGCGGTGCTTCACGGCGTGCTGGAACTGGCTGACCGGCTGCCATCGCTGGTGGTTTCGGGCATCAACTACGGCGAAAATGCCGGCAACGGCGTGACGATTTCCGGCACTGTTGGCGCGGCGCTGGAAGCCGCCAGCCTGAGCATCCCGGCGCTGGCGGTATCGCAGCAGACACCGAAGGATTTACACCTCACTTATTCCAACGAGGTGGATTTTTCCGCCGCCGCGCACTTCGCGCGGGTGTTCGGTGAATGGCTGCTGAACGTTCCCGACCGCCCGGATGATGTGGATGTGCTGAAAATTGATGTGCCGTGTGAAGCGACACCGGAAACCCCCTGGCGCGTTACCCGGCTGTCGCGCCGCCGCGTATACTGGCCGACGCGCCCGGAGCGTGTGGCGTTAGGCGAAATCGGACGCATCGGCTATGCGTATGAAGCCGACCCGGCAGAGGCCGAGCCGGACTCGGACGTGTACGCGGTGCTGCATGAAGGTGTGGTATCGGTCACGCCGATGAGCCTCGATATGACCTCGCGCACCGATCTGTTCCGGCTGCGGCAGCTTCTGGTTGGCGAGAAAAAACAGGCCGTAAAAACCTAATCGTCCCAGCCGCCGTCCTCGAAGTCGCCGGCAGTTTCGGTTGAACAGATCGCCGCCAGCGTCGTTTCCCAGGCGTCGTTCAGATCAACCGGGCGGGTTTCGAGTTCAAGCTGCTCGTACAGCCACAGCCAGGCTTCCTGGTGGTCGTAACGCGGATTGATGCGCACCAGGACGCGCCCGTGAGGTCTGGCGGCGAACGGCGGCGGCATGAAGGCCACGTTCAGCACACAGTTGAGATGCGTGACAAACTGGAGCACCGGTAGATCGGCGGTGAGCCAGAAACACCACACACCATGTTCGTTAAATGGCTCGGTCATGTCGAACGGCTTCGGCCTGGGCGGCAGCGGGAACGGCGTCGAGTCACCACTCGCAAAAGAAAGCGTCATTTTGTTCCACCCCGTCTGATATTCGCGCTGCACTACAGCATACATACGTTTCCAGCCGGCTGCCAACCCACATTTGTGGGGGAAGGCGCGGATCAGGCAAATACGTCACGCAAAGAGCGCGAAGGGGCAGACGCGCGGAGGCAGAAAGAGGAAAAGGCGCAGAAACGGCGGGGGTAAACGATAGGAACAAGGCGCACCCATTCGCCGCCGGGGGCGGGGCGGGATATGATAGGGGCAGTAGATGGTTACCGGATGAAGTTCGATGCTGCGATTGCTCGTTGTTGTTTGGCTGCTGCTGGCGCTGCCGGCGGCGGCACAGGAAACCGCCAGCCTCAGTTACGGCGTTCCCGCCAGCGGAACGCTGAATAACACGACATTCCGGGCCGCGTACAGCTTTGACGCCCTGCGCGGAGAAGTGCTGGCGATCCGGCTGGTGACAACCGGCGGCAGCCTTGACCCGGTGCTGACGCTGCTGGATGGCAGCGGCGGGGTGGTGTTCAGCCAGGATGACAGCGGCGGCAGCCGGGACATCACGCTGGAAGCCTTTCGTGTGCCACATACCGGGCGCTACACGCTGGTGGTCGGGCGGTTCGGGTACAGCCTGGGCAGCACATCCGGCAGTTACGAACTCAGCGTAGAGCGCATCGGCGTCAGTTCGGCGTCCGGCAGCGCGCTGCGGTACGGCGATTCGGTTATCAACACGATCAGCAATATGACGCCGCAGATGTTTTACAGCTTTCGCGCGCGGCGGGGCGACATCGTGAATATCCGCATGGAGCGGGTGTCAGGCAATCTGGATTCGTATCTTCAGGTGGTGGACAGTAATGCCTTTTTGATCGCGGAAAACGACGAGGTACAGGGTACGGGGTCGCTGGACGCGATGATTATGGGGCTGCTGATCGAACGCGACGGTACGTATGTCATCAAGGCCACGCGCTACGGCGAAGCCGCCGGTACATCTACCGGGCGTTTCGTGCTGACGCTGGAAGAAGCCGATGACAGCGGCCTGGGCAATTCGGCACAGGCCGCGTTTCCGATCAGGCCGGGCGACACGATCACGGGGGACATCAGCACGAACAACCTCAACCGCTACTATTCGTTTGAAGCCAGAGCCAACGATCTGATTACGATCCGTATGACCCGCACCACCGGCAGCCTGGACGCATTCCTGATCCTTGCTAATGCCGGTTTGCAGCAGCTTTCCGCCGACGATGACAGCGGCGGCGGGCAGAACGCCAAAATCGAGAATTATCTCATCCCTGCCGACGGCATCTATTACATCATCGCCACCCGGTTTGATGGTGAAACCGGCACGACGGCGGGCGGCTACCGGCTGGAATTACAGAGCCAGGGCAACGCTTTTGATGAAGTGCCGGAGGGCGTGCAGCGCCTGACCTACGGCACGACCACCACTGGGCGGATTGACGACGACACACCGGAAGTTACGTTCGCGTTCTGGGGGTTTCAGGGGGACGCGGTGAGCGTGGCGCTGAACCGGGGCGACGGCGATCTTGACCCGGCGGTGAGCCTGCTGGATGCCAACCGAACCCTGCTTGCCAGCGATGACGACAGCGGCGGCGGCCAGAACGCGCGCATCGCCCGCTACGTGCTGCCGCGCTCCGGGCTTTATTTCATCCGCGCCACACGTTTCAGCGGTGAGGACGGCAACCCGAACACACGCGGCAGTTTCGTGCTGGTGCTGGCGCGCGTGGTGGAGTGATGGGCGGGATAATGGGGAAATCAAAACGAACACGAATCATGGTAGGGACGAGGCTTGCCTCATCCGCTTAGAAATTGTTAGCGTTCAAACTGGTTTATCCATAACCATGCTTGCCTGGCGTTCCCGCAGTGCTGCGCGCTCATTCGTATAATGGACGTGTCAGCCGCCTCCTGGGGCAGTTTGGGGGAAAATGTGAAGCAGACCCAAACCAAGCGGTTGGATTGAAGTGAATCAGGTGGGGGGTGTGCCGCGCCGGGGAAACCGCGCCAGGCTGTCCGCCAGGCCGTCAGCGAAAGCCAGCAGCACATCGGGCGGGGTGTAAAAACGCAGCGCGACGACGTTGTTCTGGCGAGGCACCAGCACTTTGGTCGGCGGCTGGAATTCATCCATCAGATATACCGCCAGCCCGATCATATCGCCCTCATCGCTGCGAATGGTCTCAAAGCTGATATCCGGCTCGGAAAAACCGCAGGTCTCGCCAGCCACAGGGCGGCCATGCCCCAGCTCACGCAGCCAGTAAATACAGCCGTCAAGTTCCCATGTCAGCGCGCCGGCATCTTCCACCTGCCAGCGCCACGCGCCGTGCGCGGATTGTAAGGTGATACGAATTACCAGCCAGTTAGCATCCTCAAAATCGTCTACAATGTCGGGGAATTCATACCCGGCGACGGACATTTCAAGGTGAAAACGATCATTGATTAAGACAGCTGCCATTGTGTCCTCTCCCTTAATGCATATCCTATCCCAAATCCCACGCCTGCACAATTTTTCCCGGTATGCTATGATAGGAAACAGGGTGGAACAAGTCGGGAGAAAAGATATGCCCGCGAATGTTGATGGCATGGTGCGGGAAGGCATCAATGCCTATCGCGCCGGTAAAAAAGAGGAAGCGCGCGCTTTTCTGCTGAAAGCCGTAGAAATTGATGAACGCAACGAGCAGGCCTGGTTATGGTTGAGCGCCGTCGTGGACTCAGGAGAAGAACAACAGATCTGCCTGGAGAATGTGCTGGCAATCAACCCCGGAAACGAACGCGCCCGACAGGGCATCGAACTCTTAAAGCAAAAGGCGAAACCTGCCGCGCCGCCGCCGGCCGCTGAGGATGTGCTGGCAAGTGTGAGCTTCACATCTCCCGCCCCGCCGCCACCCCCGGCAGCGAGCAAAGAAGCGCCGTTAGTCTCGCCCTTCAACGCTGAAATCGAAGACGAAATTCCGACCAGCCTCGAATGGGACGCACCACCAACCGCCAGCAGCAGCGCCAGTTCGACGCGCAAGGTAAACGAACCCTCGCCGGCGGAATACGATGATTGGGTCAGCGGTCTGAATCTGGGCGGCAGCGGCGGCAGTTCGCTGCTGGATGAAATCAGCGATGCGCCGCCCCCAGCCGATACCCATCTGGACGAGATGACAAAATTCATCTCCGGCTCGGCTTTTGATGAGGATGAAGAGGAAGACCTGTTTGGCGGCGATGCCCGGATGCCGGAAGACCTGTTCAACGGGCCGTTCAGCGCCCCGGAGACGGCGATGCCACCAGCCATCGCCCGCCGTGACAGCCAGCCAAAGCCACCAGCAAGCCCCGCGTCCTCCCGCGCGGCAGCCCCCGCACCAAAAGCTGCTGCCCCGGAAGAAAGCGAAGCGGTCTTTGAAGATGAACCTGAAGATTTCATCTCCGAATTCGAAGACTACGATCATATCACGATGGAAGCGCCCGATCCGGCAGAAATGTTCCGCCATATCCCGAAGGAGATCAAAGCCACGCGGCTGCCCGGCACCAATGAACGGTATCCGATTCTGGTCATCCTCGGTTTCCTGATTGCCATCGCGGCGAATATCGGGGCGGTAGCCTTTCTGGTATCCCGGCTGACCGGCGGCTGAATGTTACTGCAACAAGGTGCTTGACATTACGCCTGAACCTCGTTATGCTAAATCTCAGTTTACGCGCAGCGGCGGGGTTGAAATGCCTCCCTGCCAACGAGACAGTATCATGATTTTCGACCTGGCAGTTTGTATGATGACTATGGGCATGGGTACTAGCTCCCATCGAAAGATGCGGGGGAGTTTCCGCTTGCCGTAGCCAGCCAGGGCAAGAACGCGAATGAAAGCGTGTGGGAAAACCCCCA
>JARKOK010000176.1 GCA_029975765.1 Aggregatilineales bacterium | reverse complement strand
CGCGACAGCCGCATCGTCGTGCGAAGCAAACGCGAACGACGGTAAAGTAGGGCAGTTACTATCAGCAGGTTTTCTGGCGAGTGTCGGCGAGATTTAGTCTCCTGAGATTATCCAATTCGCTTTCTGAATTGCTTCAACATTGTTGACTGCATCAATGTTTTGTATCACGGCTTTTCGGAGAATTACTCCAAGAGCGCGCCACTGTGTTTCCCAATCAGCTTCAGCTAAATCTATAGGTACTGGACAATCTGTAATAGACAAGAAGTTTCGATCTACGGGCAAGCTGCATTCAAATAATTCTTCAAGACGCTCGCGTTCCATGTACAGATCCGCTTGCATCTGGGCGCGATGGTTGACCAGTAAAGCGCGTACACTTCTTTCTTTTGATGGCTCGGCAAGAAGTTCAGTAACAACAAGCACCATCTTATCAGTTGGAACTATCCACCATCCAACGCTTTTTCTAAGCGCGTCTGAGAGGATAAGTTCAAGGCACTGGCTCAAGTTCTTCCGCTTTTGCTCCAGATGCTCGATGTTCTTTAAACACTCAATTCGCTTCTTTCGATCTTCGCTCGTCGGTGTTCCACGCCCCTCAATCTCTGAAAGGGCTGCTTTATACGCCTCCAGGCTTGAAAGAGAAATCTGGAACCAAGGTTTCTGGTTACGTGCCGCCCTGTACGAGGCCTCGGCCAAGAACGCGTCGAGTTCTTCATGAGGTGGCTCAAAATTCGGCCAGTCAAGCGTGATCTTAGGAACGGCGTCGGCTGATTCAACTACAGGTGGCGGAACTAACCGCTTGGCGAGTTCCGACCATAGCCTTGGAATATCATCATGCGCGTTCACAAGCAGTGGTCGAAACTGGCCTTGCAGAATATTCTGCGCTTGCACACCTTGCCACTCAAAGCTGAGCAGGCGGTTCCATTCGTCAAACGTCAGAATTGCACGCCAGGGCATCATTCTGGCGCGCTCTGTTTCTGTCCGCTTTGCTAACCAACTCAACACTCTGGGTTCGCACAATGATGAGCCAACAAAGGTTAAGGGGTACTGAGTGCATAAAATGTCCAGTTGTTTACTCAGGAGAGCATATTCTTCATCAAATCGGGCGTAGGAATCGCCGGATAGGATGACCGTTTCCCAGTCCTGCATTGAGCCATGAACTTTGATTACGCGAACTGTTTGAGGAGGCACAGCGTCGAAGTTTTTCTGTAGCATCTGAACAATGTATGGAACTTGCGCTTCCGCTAAGGCACGTTCAACTAAATCATCATAATTGGTTGTAATTATAGTATGGATGCGGCCACTGGCAGCAAGGGCCGCTACGGCGCGATGGAATGGAGTCAGGGGCCCGGGTCTGCCAATAACGCGCTGCAAAAGCATTCGCAAAGCACCGGGGCCTCGAGATTTCACGAAATCATCAGCTACAGTGGGGAAATCCTCACTATCAATCGGATCGTCTGAGGCTTCCTTCATCAAAGAAATGAGCTTTGGTGCGGAAGGGTAACCTGCGGGAATAGATGCCCCAGCACCGATCCAGATGATTGATTGGTCATCAAGTTGTCGTTTGAGGGCATCAACTGTTGCAGCAATGGGCTGAATGGCGTTATTCATATATTATATCTTTCTCAAGCCAGATTTCTTCCGTTAGAGAGTCATTTCCTTGTATCTGCAACACCGTAGAAATAACAACTTTAACTTTTTCGCGTCTTCCGATAAACTCATCTCCGTTCATGATTACGATGGAACCTAACCTTGCTTCAATTCCACCCCCTTATTCAGAACGGCGGCGGCAGCAATTTCGCCGGGGGTTTGATCGTGGAACAACATCGCCATCACAACGTCAGTCACGCGAACGCCCGTCCCGGCGATACAGGGACGGCCACCGCGCACATCAGGGTCAGATACAATGAGATTTATGCTCTGAACAGTCTCCACGCTTTGGCCTTTCACTCTGTAATCAGCATAGTGGAAACGTCAGACGCGGTCAACCGCGTCTCAACTCCACCACCCCATTGACAGCCAGCGGCGGGACGTGCAGCGTGCCGGACACCTCGTCCAGAATCACGCGGCCATCGGCCAGTTTAAGAATGAGATAGGTGTCGTGTGGCACGCTGACATGGAATGTCCCACGTGATAGACCGCCCACCACCGGACGGCGTTTCGCCACGATGTATACGCCCGCGTCGTCCTGGTCGGTGGCAACCCGCCAGCCAAACGCCGCCTGAAGCTGCGCCGTAACTTGAATCTGCGGCATTCCCCAGCGTTTGACGCGCACTTCTGCGCCTTCCGCCTGCAAATACAGCGTGACCGGCTTGACGACGCCAAAATGAAACGTTTGCGACTGCCGCGCCAGTTCGGCGACGGTCGAAGCCGCGTTGACCGCCTGCCACAGGGTATTAAGGTGCTGCATGGATTCGCGCTCCTGCTGCCAGACTCATGCGTGATACAGACGATTATCAATGAACATCGTAAAAATGACGTTTGGAAACCCGTTTGTTTCCCCTCTCCCTGAGGGAGAGCTGAGGGCTTCTTACCCCTGGTGCGCCACCAGCCAGCGTTTCACCGCGTCCGCTACGAACTGCGGCTGCTGAAGCGCCATCATATGCGCCGCGCCCTGCACCGTCACCAGTTCGGCGTTGGGCAGATTATCACGCAGATAGGTGCTGAATTTGAGCGGCGTCATCATGTCGTCGGTCGCGCCGATGACCAGCGCCGGCTGCTGGATGCGCCCCAACTGATCGCGCACGTCGAAGGTGTTGCAGGCGATATAATCCCCTTGCAGTACCTGGGCATCAAATTCCATGAAGTGCTTGCGGCTCAGGCGGCGTAATTGATCAAACTCCGGCGACGTGCCCCAGTAGCCGTTCAGAATCATCTCGACGGCCTTTTCCTTGTCCGCGCTGGCATTCAGCAGCACCGGATGCGCCGCCAGTTTCGCGCCGGTGCCGATGAGAATCAACCCCTTCACGCGGCTGGCATATTTCAGCGCCAGCGTCAGCGCGATGGCCCCACCCATGCTGTGCCCCGCGATAAAGGCGCTGTCTATTTTCAGCGCGGCCAGCAGCGCGGCCATATCGTCGGCATAGGCGCTCACGCTCTGGCGGCCTGTGCCAGGACTCTTGCCATGACCGGGCAAGTCCGGCACGACGGCGTTGGCCTCCGGCAGGCGGCGCAGTTCCGCCGACCAGTCGAGATGTGAGCCGCCCGCGCCGTGAATAAACAGCGTCACCGGCAGATGCGCCGTGCGATCCCGGTGATCGGCATACCAGATCGAGCCATTCGCGGTTTCAATTAACGGCATGATGATCGTCCTGTTCCAGACACCAGTGGCGGCTATTGTAACGCAGTCTGGATTGAACGCGAAGGCTGGCAGCCGCGTACTTAAAGCGGGATAATCGTGCCAAAAAGGAAATTTTGCCATGCTGCGTACCTTCCTCATGCTGCTGTTTATCGGTCTGCTGGCTGCTGGTTATGCCTCGGCGCAGGACGGCGTGCTGCCTCCCGGCCAGCACGATCTAACTCTGGAACACGACGGCCTCGCCCGCACTTACCGCGTGTACGTGCCGGATAACCTGCCAACCGAAACCGTACCGCTGGTGATTGTCATGCACGGCGCGGGCGGTGATGGCGCCGGCATGGAACGCATGACACGTTTTGACGATCTGGCCGAAGCCTATGGTTTCATCGTCGTTTATCCTGACGGCCTCAACACCATCTGGAATGATGGCCGGGCGGGCGATTCCCGCGTGCCGACCAGCCTGGACGACGTGGGCTTTCTCTCCGCGATAATTGACGCACTGGCAGCGCGTCTGCCGGTGGATACCAGCCGGGTATATGCGGCGGGTTACTCAATGGGCGGCATGATGGCCTTTCGCCTGGGCTGCGACCTGCAGGACAAAATCGCCGCCGTCGCGTCGGTGGCTTCGACTTTTCCGGGTTACCTGCTGACAAACTGTGAATCCGCCGCGCCAATCCCGGTTCTCATCATTCAGGGCACCAGAGATGAGGTCATCCCCTGGGATGGCGTGCAGCAGGGCAGTGTACTGATTTACCTGTCAACGGCACAAAGCGCGGTGTACTGGTCGCTGACCAACGGCTGCGAGGAAACCCCGGAACTGCTCGAAGGTGTGGATGTCGCGCCGGAGGACAGCACGATTGTCCGGCATATCTATTTTAAGAACTGCCAGAACGCGGCAGATGTGGAAGTGTTTGCCATCATCGGCGGCGGGCATACCTGGCCGGGCACGCCGCTGCCGGTGCGCGGCGGCACGGTCAGTTACGACCTGTACGCCAGCGCGGCGATCTGGAACTTTTTCGAGCGCCATTCGCAGAGCAGTAACGAGAGATGAGGCGCAAAAATAGGTAAAGACAGGTTTTGAACCTGCCCTTACTGCCCCTCATTACGCATACTGTTTTTTCGAACCGCCTGTTCCCAGGGGCGTTTGGCCTCCCCGGTATAACCCAACCCGCGCAGGCGGTCGCGTTCCAGGATTTCCAGCCGGTCGGCCACCTGCTCAAAATCATCTGCCGGGATACGCCGGTCTGCGCCGTTCGCGTCCCGGTAGACGTAACCGACCCCGCCGCACCAGTCGCACTCCGGCGCGCCGTCCTCGTCGTCAAACCAGCCGTAGCCATCACACGATGCACAGCGAATGATGTCCATACAATCTCCAGTGCTGAAGCAGGTTCTCGAAAGAAATCAATAGAAGATGTGCATCCGTAGGGGCACAGCGTGCCGTGCCCTTTCTTGTTACCCCCCCGTTTCACCAACCGGGATGTTGAGCGGCACATACGGCCCATCATTCCACCAGTCAGGATACAGCCACCCCGACTGACCGAAGTAGGCGTCCAGAATCCGGCGGGTGATCGGCGCGGCCACTTCCGACCCTTCACGGGAAAACTCGGCCATCACCGCTATTGCAATCTGCGGATTATCCGCCGGCGCATACGAGACAAACCAGCCATGCGGCTCAACACGCCCGGACTGCGCCGTGCCGGTTTTGCCGCACACAGTATACCCCTGCACATCACTGAAGGTTGCGACGGCCGTACCCAGGTCTTCGTTGGTCGTCACACCACACATGCCGTCGCGCACAATCTGCCAGACTTCATCGCTCAAGTCCATTTCACGCACCACTTCGGGCTGCGCCTGGAAGGTGACGGGTGTGCCATCCACTCCACCAACCTGCTGCACCAGATACGGCTTGTAGACCGTGCCGCCGTTGGCAACAACCGCCGCCATACGTGCCATCTGGATAATCGTGGCCTGCAATTCCCCCTGACCAATGGCATTATTGATCGCCATCTCAACGCTGGTGGGCGGTTTCAGGCTGCCCGCCACTTCTGGCAGGATGGGTTCAAGACCCGTTTTGCTGCCTAACCCCATCTGCCGGGCATAATTCATCAGGACGGTATCACCACGTTCCCGGTACAGGCGCGCGCCCATCTCGTAGAAAAACGGATTACACGACGCTGTAAGCGCCTGGGATATGGTGATGTCGCCCGCCGCTTCCAGCCCATCCGTTTTGCGCCAGTCCGACCGCACCGGCAGGGTGTCGCCAAATCTCGGCCCGTCCGTCCAGGTCAGCCCGCAGGTAAACAGCTCGGAGGGGGCCAGCATTTGTTCGGCGGCGGCGGCGGCAGTGGTAATCACCTTGAAGGTCGAGCCGGGGAAATACTGTTCCTGCGTCACGCGGTTCTTCAACGGCTGGCGGGAGTCCGATAGAAGCTGCCCGACCAGCACCCCCCGATCCTGAATGTAATTGGAAGCCTGCGGGTTAAAGATGGCCGGGTCAAACCCCGGATAGCTGGCAAGCGCCAGCACCGCGCCAGTATTGACATCCAGCACAACCGCCCCCGCCCCTGGAGAATGTTCCGGTGCGGCCCAGTTCGGCTCAGCCCAGTTATAAGCATCGGCTAATGCCTGCGCCGTCGCCAGTTGTAAATCACGATCCAGCGTGAGGGTCACCGGCTGGGGTTCGCTGCCCTGTTTGCCTGCCAGCGCGCGCAGCAGCACGCCGCTGGGCGCGACAATCCGTAAGACCTGCTCCGGCTGGCCGCCCAGTTCACGTTCATACGCCTGTTCAACTCCCGCCAATCCCACCAGATCACCGACGTTGTAGCCCTGCTGCTCGTAGCGTGTGGCCTGATCTGCCGGAATCTGCCCGATGTAGCCGGTGACATGAACTGCCGCGCCGTTGCCCACATACCGCCGAATCCGGCTTTCAAACCGGCGAATGGAGCAGATTTCATCGAGTTCCTGGCCGCGCGCGACATTGGTTTCGGGATCAATCGCGCCAACATAAAAGACTGTCTCAGGATTATTGGCATTAAACAGCGACACCAGGCCGCGCCGCTGGCGCATCAGAACGTTTGCCAGCAGGTCGAGACAGCGCGCCGTATCAAAAATATCCTGCTGGGCGACGTACAGGGCAACAACTGTCCCATTCTCTTCGACCAGCAGGCGGCCACTGCGGTCGTAGATGTCGGCGCGTGCTGCCCGCTGGCCGACCACTTCCAGCCGTGACCCGGCAGCCATCGCATCAAAAATATCCATTGTTGACCAGGCCACGCCCCAGCCGCCCGGCTTCTGTACCAGACGCATCGTGCGGTCTGGATCGTCAATCGTGCCAAAGACCGGCGAAGTCAGGCTAAGATCATACTTCACCGCCGCTGCCGCGCCCTGAATCTGCGTTTCGCGGATGGTGAAGGTGAGATCGGTGAGACTCATCTTCGTGCCCACGTCTTCGTACTGTTTCTGGAAGACAGGCAGCGTATAGACAGCCTGACTCTGCTGGCTCAGCCGGCCATACATTCCCGCGTAATCCTTATCGCGCCAGCCCTTCAGGAAGTCCGTTACGACCTGTTCCGGCGACTGGCTGATCTGGAGAATAGGTGCTGCTGCGCCCGGCTGCGTGGTGTTTCCCGCGCCGCAGGCTGCCAGCAGTACCAGCAGCATCCAGCGCACGAATTTACGTATCAGAACCGTCATCATCACATCGCTCATTCAGCTTCCGGTTTTGTCAGGCAGGGGCTAACCCCGCCACAACCTGACCACTATAGCGCCCCACCGCGCCGGAGTCCAGACGTGGTAGGGCAAGCGTGGGTTAGTCCCAGCTGCCGAACCATTTGTTCGACTGGCTGGTATAATAGCAGTGAATACAATTTTAACGAGAGGTACAGATGGCGATTGCGGACACGACAGCCCCGACAGTTGACTTAACATATTCGGTCAGCGCCACCCCGGCGCAGGTCTATTATGCTTTTACCAACCCCACTGCCCTGCGGGAATGGATGTGTGACGGCGCATACGTGGAGGCCCGCAAAAACGGAGCCTTGCTGCTGGCCTGGAACGCCGGTTTCTACGCCGCCGGCGTCTACCAGACGCTGACCCCCAATGAGTTAATCCGCTTTACCTGGCAGGGGCGCGGCAACCCCGGCGAAACCTGGGTGGAAATCCGGCTCGAAGCAGCAGACAGCGGCACAAAATTAACACTGGCACACGGCGGCCTCGGCAGCGGTGCGGCCTGGGAGCATATTCCCCGGCAGTTTCGGGACAACTGGCAGAGCAGCCTGAACAACCTGAAGTCCGTGCTGGAAGATGGCCTTGACGTGCGAATCAGCAACCGCCCGATGCTGGGCATTATGCCCATTCCGCTGGGTCCCGATCTGGCACAGCGCGCCGGTGTACCCGTTAGCGACGGGTTATATCTGGATGGGATTGTGCTGGGGCTGGGCGCGGAAGCCGCCGGGCTGCAAAGTGGGGATGTGCTGGTAACGCTCGATGGCAAACCGGTAAGCGATATGGCCTCACTGGCGGCGGCAGTCGGGTCACATCAGGCGGGGGATACGGTCGCAGTCGAATACTACCGCCGGCAGGAAAAACGCAGCGCCGTTATGACGCTCTCGAAGCGCCCCACGCCGGAAGTGCCGGCTGACCCGCGTGATCTGGCCGCGCGCCTGACCGACAGTCACGACCGGCTGAACGCCGAACTCGACACGCTGTTAAAAGATGTAACGGAAACGGAAGCCGCCTATCATCCCGCCCCTGGCGAGTGGAATGTCAACGAGAATCTGGCGCATCTGATCGCAACCGAACGACATTCGCATGTGTGGATCTGGAACTTCGCCGGCGGCGACGACCGCGTACCCTGGGCGGACAACAACCCGACTCACCTGCTGATGGCGCTGGCGGTGCATCCTTCGACGCCGGAACTGGTGGCGGAACTCAAGCGCGCCCAGTTCGCCACAGCGGCCATGATTGAGGCGCTGCCGCCGGCCTTTGTGGCCCGGAAGTTGAGTTACCGGCGGTTGGGCGCCGGATTGCTGGGGTTGGCCGACCACACCCGCGAACACTTCCGCCAGATGCAGGCGGCGATTGAGGCCGCGCGGCGCGCCTAAGTATAACCAAAGACGCGATGGTGAATGTTTCCGCAGGGACATGGCGCTGCCGTGTCCCTGCCTTCGGCGCAGTTATATCAGATTGAGTCGTGGCGCGCGGGTTCATCGTCGTAGATGATAATATCCTCACGTTTGCGTTTGTCGTCGTTCTTGGCTTTGTCGAAGTCATCCATCATCACAAAACGCTTTTCCCGACGACCATCCTTCACACTGTACCCAAACAGCATCGAAGCGCCGATGAGGATGAGCAGAACCGGCCAGCTAAAGTTCAGCAGGAACACCAGTCCCAGCCCGATCAACCATAACCCACCGGAAACGTTATACCAGGCGCGGCCTTCCGCCATACCCCGCGCGATGTTCGACGCGCCGATGACAAACAGAATACCCGGCCAGAAACTTATCACATTGGTGAACAAAAGTCCCAGCCCTACCAGGAACACGCCACCCGCAATCTGGTCGGCACGCGCTTTCGATACCATTGTGCTGATCTCCCTCACTGCTCAATTCTATGCTCGTATACGCGGCAGCCTGCCAAAAGTTGCGTCAGGTTGCAAAAATTTCACAATTCGGTCGTCCTGTTACCACTCCTTCTGTGCCATAATACAAATACTTATTGTCTCACATTATCCATACTGCTCATGAATACTCATTCGTCCGTCAGTTCCATTCAGTCCATTGCGGCGGCTATCGGCCAGGCTGCTGCTGCCCGCGCCGCAGCCGAACAACTGGTGATCTGGTTTCAGCAGCAGGAGCGCCGCGCTATCATCGGTCTGCTGAATACCGGCAGCGCGACTCTTGACCTGGTACACTCCGAAGGTGTCTCGTTCGCCACACCCATTCTGGACTGGATACAATCCACCGAAAGCTGGCTGCTGTGGGAACGCTGGCCGGAAGCTTACTGGCTGGACGAAACCACACCGCTGCCAGGGCTGGAAGGGCTGACTGCCCTGCTCGTGCCGCTGCGCCATGACGGCGTGCTGTACGGCCTGCTGTGGCTGGAAGGCGACCCGGATCGCGCGACGGCCATCCTGTTAACCCACCTGCTGGCGGCGCGGCTGCATTATCTGACCGTAACCCACCGCTGGGATACCCTGCTGACCAGCGTCAATGCGTTCAGCCGGGCGCTGTGGCAGGAAACCACCAGCGAGCAGTTATGGCAGGTAATTCACCACCAGATCGCAGCCCTGTTTGATACCTCATCGTTTTACATTGGCCTGCTGAACAACTTCACCAGCCAGCTCACACTGCCGCTGTATGTGGAAAACGACGTTCAGATATATTACGGCCCGATGGCGCTGACAGGTCTTAACCGCGCCGTTATCCAGCACGGCACGCCCCTGCACTTTCGTGATCTGAACGAGGAACCGGCGCGCCTGGCCGCCCTGAATGTCACGCTGGACGCTGAAGAACCGGGACAGATGGCACGCAGTTGGCTGGGGGTGCCGCTCCGCAGCCGGCGCGGCGAAGTGATCGGCCTTATCAGCCTGCAAAATCTGCTGCCAAACTGCTATGCCGATCCTGACCTGCATCTGCTGTTATTGATCGCCGGGCAAATCGCGTTCGCGGTCGAAAACCACCGCCTCCTGCAAGCCGAACAGGAGCGTCGCCGGGTCGCCAGCACCCTGATGGAAGTCGGGCAGGTGGTCAATTCAACACTGCATTATGAGGAAGTGCTGGAACGCATCCTCGAACAGATGCAGCGCGTGGTGGACTATGACAGCGCCAGCATCATGCTGCCGGCAGCCGGCTGTGACGATGGCTCGCGCATGATCGTTGCCGCGCTCAACGGCACCTATCCGGCGGCCAAAGGCACCGAACTCCATCTTGGCGAAAGCAGCCCCGGAATGCTGGTCTACCAGTCGCAGCAGCCTTTGGTGATCGGTGACATCCAGCAGTACGTCGGCTGGAGTGATACCCTGCCAACCGGCACGCGCGCCCGCTCGTGGCTGGGCGTACCCATGCGGATTCAGAACCGGGTCATCGGTTTGCTGACACTCGATAAAGCCAGCCTTAATTATTATGACGAAACCGATGCCAGCACGATTTTTGCGCTGGCGCGGCAGGCGGCCATCGCTGTCGAAAACGCGCGTCTGCACGCCCAGGCCGAATCCCATTCGCGCTCGCTGGAACAGCGCAACCGGCGGCTGGCCTCGATGCACCGCATCGCAACCGTACTCAGCGCCTCGTTGGAACGGGATGTGGTGCTGAGTACGGCGGCGCGGCTGCTTACGGAACTGTTCGAAGCCGACCACTGCGGCGTGGTGCTGCTGAATACGAACGACCACCATGCTTACCTGATGGCGGAATATCCAGACACGGGCAACATCGGGCTGCGCATCCCGGCCCAGGGCAGCGCCATGTTTGAAAAACTGGCGCGGAGTAATGAGGCCGTCGCAGTTTACAATGTGGACAGTGAGGATGAGGTAGACGAAGAAACCCGCACTACCGTGCAGCGTGTGGGCGCGCGCTCGTCACTGTTTGCGCCGCTGGTCGCCCGCAACCAGCTCATTGGCAGCATTGGTCTGGACATGACTACCAATCACCGCATCTTCTCCACCGAGGAGCAGGAAACCTTCATGACCATCGCGGCGCAGGTGGCGCTGGCGATTAATAATGCCCAGCTTTACGAAGAAGCCATCACGATCAACCGGCTGAAAAGTGAACTGCTGGCAAACATGAGCCACGAACTGCGTACGCCGCTGAATGCGATCATCGGCTACAGCGAAATGCTGCTGAGCCAAGTCTACGGCGATCTGAATCCCAAACAGCTTGACCGCCTGACACGTGTTCACAGCGGCGGCAAACATCTGCTGTCACTCATCAACGATGTGCTGGATTTATCACGGATTGAATCCGGCCAGATGACCCTGGCGCTGGCGCCGCTTTCGGTCAGCGACGTAATTAACGACATGGCTGCCGAAATGCAGCCCAGAGCGCGGGAAAAAGGGCTGACCCTCCATCTCCAGTTCGACACGAACTTACCCAACATCAACGCCGATGCCCTGCGAGTCCGGCAGATCGTCGGCAATCTGGTAGACAACGCCATCAAATTCACCGAAGCCGGCAGCGTGACGGTAGAAGTCGGACAAACCACCACCGGTCAGGCTGTCCAGAATTTCAAACCGCCCTTCGATCTGCCGGACGGGAACTGGCTGGTCGTCCGGGTGAAGGATACCGGCATCGGCATCAGCGCCGAACATCAGCGTATCATTTTTGAAGCCTTCCGGCAGGTGGACAGCTCCAGCGTCCGTAAATATGAAGGCACCGGGTTAGGTCTGACGCTGGTGTACCAACTGGTACGGATGCATCAGGGCTACATCTGGGTCGAAAGCGCCAGCAACCAGGGCAGCACCTTCATTATTCTGCTGCCGGTGGCGGCAGCGCCGCCCGCGCCAGCCGTTCCCGTGACCACCGATCCTGACCGGCCAACCGTGCTGGTGGTGGACGATGATCCGGCGGTGCTGCAACTGGTGCAGGATTACCTGAGTGATGACATTTATCAGGTGGTCGGCACGACCAAACCCGAACAGGCGCTGGAACTGGCGCGGCGGCTGCGCCCGGCGGCGATCATCACAGACATCCTGATGCCTCCAATCAACGGCTGGGAAGTCCTCCGGTCGCTCAAAAGTGATAAAGACACGGCCAAAATTCCGGTGATTATCCTGTCGGTCATCGAGCAGAAAACTGTCGGGTTTTATCTGGGGGCTGCCGATTACCTGATCAAGCCCATCACCCGTGAGATGCTGCTGGCGGCACTGGAACGCGCCGCGCGTATCGAACCCAAAGACCCGATCCTGGTCGTGGATGATAACGACGACGACCGCGCCTTTTTAGTGGAGCTGCTGGAACGCGCCGGGTATCCGGTCGCGCAGGTGAGCAGCGGCGAAGCGGCGCTGGAATGGCTGGCCGCACAGCCAACGGCGCTCATCCTGCTGGACCTCAAACTGCCGGGACTGTCCGGCGCGGAAGTGCTGGAACGCCTGCGCGCCGATCCGGCGACAGCGGTAGTGCCGGTGGTCGTGGTTACCGGCGCGGATTTCACCGCCGACGCGCTGGCGGCGCTGCAAACGCCGGTACTGCAAAAAGGAGGTATCTCTGGCAACGCGCTGGTACAGGAAGTGCAGCTTGCCCTCAATCGCGGTTTGCAGCAGCGCCGGTCAAAGATCGTCCGCGAATAGCCAAGCGCACCCCATTACGCTACACTAAACTCGTTTAGTGGTGTGGAACAGATGGGGCAGCGCCCCGGCATAGACAGGAGCAATCACCATGAGATACCAGGATGACGGCCCGATTGGTTACTATTTTGAGGAAATCGAAGTCGGCCAGACAATGATAACACGCGGGCGTACTGTGACCGAAGCGGATGTCGTGCAGTTCGCCGCGCTGACGGGTGATTTCAACCCGATGCACACGGATGCCGAATATACCAAGACCCACCCCGCCGGCCAGCGTGTCGCGCATGGAATGCTGACGCTGAGTTATGCCGTCGGTCTGCTGTACCAACTGGGATTTATGGAGCGCACCGTGCTCACGTTTCGCGGCGTGGAAATGAAATTCAGCCTGCCGGTTTTTATCGGTGATACGATTCGCGTCCGGCTGACGGTAAATGAGAAAAAAGAGATGAAACGGCTGGGCGGCGGCATCGTCAGCGCCGAGGTAAAAATCCTGAATCAGGAAGGCAAAACGGTGCAGTCCGGCACGATGGAACTGCTGATGGCTTCCAAACCGACCGATGCTCCGACTGGATAACCGGCCAGCAGTCTGTCGCTCAGCAGCGCCGGGCGGGTGTCAACACTCGCCCGTTTTATTTATGTCCCGTCGTGCGCGACCTACCGCAAACTCCAGCCGCCGCACCGCTCACCGGCTGTGCTGCCGGATCGCTTCAATCAGATCATTAAAGCTCCGTTTACGGTTCTGGCGCTCGTAACGGATGGCCTTCGAGGTCGCCAGTTCCAGCGGCATATGCTCGACCGGCGTGTAAATCAGCGGGATGATCGCACGTTCGCGGTTGAAGAAATACCGGTAGGCCAGCCGCACGTAACGCGATTCCAGCGCCGCCGGCGAGACTACCACCACCAGCAGGCGGCACTCGGACAGCGCCTGCTCCACCGCCAGCATCCAGTCATCACCGCCCTGATTAAGATACTGGTCAACCCAGACCTTCAGGCCGGCATCCTGCAATATCGCTGTCAGCGGCGCGACAATGGCTTCCCATTCTTCACGGGCATAGGTGATAAAAACATGATCTACCAGCGCACCCGGCTGCAACCCCGTACCTAACCGGTTGGTCTGGTGCGGGCTGCGCTTCGGCCCCAGAATGTTGATCTCATTGGTATCCAGTTTGGCAGGAACACGCAGCGCAGCAGGCTTCGGCGGCGCGCTCATGGGCAGGTCATTGGGCTGCCAGGTGTAACGGAACTCCGCCATCGTTGCCAGTTGAATCACATCATTCGCGCGGAGCAGCTGCGGCTCGTTGGGTGTTAAGGGAGCACCATTCAGGCGCGTACCGTTGGTCGAATTCAGGTCTTCCAGTTGGAAACCGGTGTCCGTCCACTTGAGCGTGACATGAAAACGGCTAACTTCCGGGTCTTGCAGCACGATGTCGTTAGTCATGTCGCGGCCAATCCGCACGATTTTGGTTTTCAGGGGATAGATATGCCCCGCCATCACACCGAGGGTCATCACCAGAAACGGATGGACACTGGGATCAGGCGCTTCGGACTGAAATACCGGCTGCGGCGCGGACGGTTGTTCGTTTTTGAATTCGCCCCGGTCATATTCCAGGGTGATATTCTCACCCAGTTCGATGAAACTGCCGGGTTTCAGCACCCAGCCCGCCGTCACCCGCTGGCCGCTGACAAACGTCCCGCGCCCCGACCTGAGGTCTTCCAGTTCGTAATCGGCCAGCACGCGCACCAGGCGGCAGTGTTCACGACTCACATCATTGTCCAGAATGATGATGTCGTTTTTGGTCCCGCTGCCAATCGTGATGATGTCCCGGTTCAGTTCAAAGACCTGACCGGGGCGGGGGCCACGCCGCATGATGAGTCGCGCCATAGTTGCTTCAACCGTTCTGCGAGTTGGTTGCCAGTGCTGGCTAAATCTTAACAGAAGCTATCGCAGAACGAAAGCGCCCACCTCATAAAATATGCTGAAGTGGCAGGCCGGGGCGAACACGTGGTTCGCCCCGGCGCAGATTTCTACGATGATGGCGCGGCGGTGGCCTCAGCCGTCGCTTCCGCCGAAGCTTCGGCGGTCGCCGTTAACGCCTGGTAAAACTGCGTCATCTCGACGGCGGCGGTCGCTGTCTGGTCAACCTCGCTGTACGGGTTCGGTGTCCGGCTCGGCGTCGGTGTGGGCGTGGGCGATGCCACATACGGCGGCACGGTAATCACCTGCTGAATCAGCGTATCTACCGTTGTGCCCGGCAGCAGATACACGGTCGCAGCATCGTCGTTGATGAAGGTGTAGTACTGTGAGTTCAGGCTTTTATTGCCAAGCTTCAGGACATATGTCGCGCTGCCGGCATCCGTCAGGGTGAAGGTATAAACGGGCGTATCCAGCCCAAAACTTTCAGCCGTCTGATCGCCCAGCGCGAAGCTGCCGGTCGCCGTCATCGAAGCCAGGGACTTCACCACCTCCGCCACTTTCGTCTGGTCGGTCGCCAGTTCGCTGGCGTGGGTCGCTTCGGCCACCGTCCAGGCGCCGCCGTCATCTTTCGTCAGGACGGTGGTTTCGGCGGTGTCGTTATTGACGACTTCTACCCGCACGATATTATCCGGGGCTTCGGCGATGGCCGCAAACACCGGCCCCGCCCCTTCCGCCGTCGCTTCCGGGGTGGGCGCGGGCGCGCTGGCCGGCTGGTTGTTCAGCAGGAGCACAGCCAGAATCACGACGACACTGGCGACCAGCAATACGATTGTTCCACGATTGAAACGCATACCTTTCGCTCCTTAGCGCGCGCGTTCGCGGTTATTCCACCACACGACAAAACCAATGAGCAGGACACCAAACGGCAGCAGCACCAGCGTGAACAGGCTGATATTCCGCAGCACCTGATCGGTCGCAAACACCGGCGCATCCTGCTCGCGCGCCGCGCTTTGCACGTTGACCGTGCTGAAGAAATCATTAAAACGGGTCGCCCATACCAGACTGTTAAAGGCCGCGTCCAGATTGACGATGCCGCTGCCCAGCGCGAAGTTATTGGATGGGATGGACTCGCTGCCGAACAGGATGACACGCGCGCCGGTGACGCTGTTTTCTGCCGCCGCCGCCAGCACAAACGGCCCCTTCGGATCGCCGGCTTCGGCCTGAATTGCGCCATCGCTCTGTAATACCGCTTCGATGTCGGTCTTGGCAAACGAGTCGGCGCTGGTTTTTGCCAGTTCATCAACCGTCACATTGGCCGGCAGGGTCGGCGCGATTTCGATGCTGTGCGGCAGCTCAAACACCATGCCGCTCTGCCCGGTGCGGAAATTCCGCGTGATGTAGTTCGTGGTGCTGAAATCGGTGGCGACTGGTATCAGCGGCGACTGTACCGACAGCGTGGGGTCAACAATCAACTGGTCGGTGAAGCGCAGGCCAAAGTTATCCCACAGAAACGTGGACATATTCTCAGCCAGCGCCAGCGGCACATTCCGGGAGAAGCTGGCCTGCCCATCGCTGCCCGCCGAACCGCGAATGCTGGGCGCGGCAAAGATAACGAGGCTGCCGCCCTTGTTCACATAATCCGCGATGAACCGCATTTCGTCATCGCTCAAAGGCTGGTCGCCGCCGGGAATGACCAGCACCTTGCCGTTGATAGCCGGATCATCCAGATTTATGCGGCTGTCCTGCCCGGTCAGTTCAAACAGGGATACCTGCTGCGTCGTCCAGTCATACCGCTGGGTCAGCGAATCGTTCAGCGCGGACATGCCCTGCCCGGAGGTACTGGTCAACTGCAAGCCGTTAGAGACATTCAGGAAATAGGCACGGAAATCACCCTGGGCCGCGACCCGCAGAATCGCGTTCGTCAGATCATCCTGCGACAGGAGGCTGACGATTTCTGCGTTCTCGGTATCCGGTGTGCCGTCAGCTTTATCGGCAACCACTGCGATCTGCCCCGCCCGCGTGACGTTATACAACTGAGCCTGCGCCGGGTTACGTTCCGGGTCAATGAACTGATAGCTGATCTTACCCGCGCTGGTGGTGGCATAGTCGTCAAACAGCAGCGTATCCTGGTCACGCGCGCCCGCCTGCGCCGTACCGTAAAATGCCAGAATTTGCACTTTCGGTACGGTCGGGTCAGCGCCGAGACTGGTGATCGCCTGCCGGGATTCTGCCGTGAGCGAGAATGTATCACGCTCGGTCAGATCAACTCGCCAGCTTCGACCGCGCACCACCACATACACAGCGATCAAGGCGACGATGAACAGCGCCGTGACCAGCAAACTCGTTCCGCCAAACCGCGCCGTGCGCCCGGTGACGACCGCGCGCGCCTGATCAGGGGCCATCAGCACCCAGGCCACCAGTGACAGCGCGGCGATACCCAGCGCGCCCCAGCCAACCACGTTAAACGTCGGCTGAGTGACCAGCACAATCAGCGCGACTACAAAACCGGCCAGCGCCAGCAGCAGCATGTAATAAGGCGGGATGAACGCCTCTTGCTCGTTCGTTTTGGGAGTCGGGTTGGTCATGTTTATGCCCTCCAACGACGGGTTTCGACGATGCGCGTGGTGATGAACAACGCGCCAACGATGAGCAGCAGGAAATAAAGCACGTCTTCAGCGCGGATGATGCCGTTCGCCAGTGTCGCGCCAAAATGCGCCTGCAACCCCAGTTCGCGCACGAACTCTGCCGCGTTTGCCAGGTTCGGACTGTTCGCCAGTGCCATAGCGAACTGGTCGGCCAGATACAGCAGCAGCACGGTCGCCGCGCCGAGGAAGGCCGCCACAATCTGATCTTCCGTGACTGCCGACCAGATCATACAAACGGCCAGCACCGCGCCGCCGTACAGCCACGCGCCCAGATACGCGCTAAAGGCCAGCCCGGCGTCAGGCACGCCTACCGTCATCAGAATGACGTGGTAAATCACCGTCAGCAGCAGCAGCACGGTGTAATAAGCCCACACGGCCAGAAATTTGCCGATGATGAAATGCGCTTCGTTCATCGGCAGCGTCATCAGCACTTCAATCGTGCCTTCGCGGGATTCTTCCGCCAGCAGGCGCATCGTCAGCAGCGGGCCAATCAGAAACATCAGGAAGGTGATCAGCGGTGGCGCGAGATTCAGATCGCTGGCGGTATAACCGCCGGTTACCCCCTGCTGCATGGCGCCGGTATTCTGCTGCACGGCAAACGACAGGTTGCCGTTAAACAGGATGCCCAGAAACAACAGCATGGCAAAAGCGACCGCGTAAGCAATCGGCGACCGGAAATACAACGCGAGTTCGCGCTTAAATACAGCGATAATCGGTCTCATTGGGCGACCTCACTTTCGGGCGTGGTTTCCGCCGCCGGTTCAACTGTCGGGGTTTCCGGCTTGCGGGTCAGTTCCAGGAAGATTTCTTCAAGATTGACCGCCATCGGGCGCAGTTCGATCAAATCCCAACCGCTGTCAATCACGGCGCGGGCTATCGCCGGGCGGGGGTCAGCGTTGGTATCGGACGGCGTGGCGACAATGCCATCCATCGTCGCTTCGGCGTAGGCAATGGCGGGCAGGCTTTGCAGCCGGGGCAGCGCCGTTTCCGCCGGGACATTCAGCCGGACGAACACGCGACCGCCGCGCTCCAGCGTGCCGCGCAGTTCGGACGGTGACCCCTGCGCGACGATCTGCCCGCCGTTGATAATCACCACGCTGTCACATACCTGCTCGGCCTCTGACAGAATATGCGTGCTGAACAGGACGGTGTGCCGTTTGCCCAGTTCGCGCACCAGTTCGCGCAGTTCCAGCACCTGCAGCGGGTCGAGGCCGATGGTCGGTTCATCGAGAATCAGCACATCGGGATCATGCAGCAGGGCCTGTGCCAGCCCAACCCGCTGCCGCATCCCTTTGGACAGGGTGCGAATCCGGCTGTTGGCGCGTTCGACCAGCGCCACTCGTTCCAGCACTTCCCGGGCTTTCTGGCGGCGGTTTGCCACACCGCGAATCTCGGCCATGTACATCAGATAACCGAGCGCCGTCATGTCGCGGTACAGCGGCACGTTCTCTGGCAGATAGCCCACACGCTTGCGAACTTCAAGACTCTGGTCGAACACGTCATAACCGGCGACCACCGCTTTACCCGAAGTGGGCGGCATGAAACCGGTCAGCATTCGCATGGTGGTGGTTTTCCCCGCGCCGTTTGGCCCCAGGAAACCCGTCACCTGCCCCGGACTGGCTGTAAATGAGATATTGTCAACAGCCAGCACCGGACCATACCGTTTGGTTAAATTCTGGACTTCAATCATAGTTGCTTCCCCTTGCCCTTGTCTGATGCTTGAGGGCCAAGACTCCAAGGCGAGAGACTAACGCCGTTAGATAAGAATTTCATCAGCATTTGGTGAGTCCGGTTTAAACCGACGGGGCATTATAACGCGGCAGCCAGAGGGCGCGTAGGGCGCAGTTGTTTGAAGCGGAAACGGCAGGGGCGAACCGGCGGTTCGCCCCTGATTTCAGACCGAACAGCGCAGCATCAACCCGTTACGGGTACGTTTTGCAGGTTGCTGGCGGCCACGTAACGCGCGTTCACCCAGCCAATGATGCCGTTGACATTCAATTGCAGCCATGTGGCCGCGCTGTTTTTGCCAACTACCGGATAGGTTTCGCCCCAGCGAATGCGTGTCAGAATCACACCAAAGTACGGGTCGGGCGTTTGCCGGACGTTCAACTGCCCGGTCGTCACGATTGCCACCGCGCCAGTAGGCCGCGTGCTGGTATCGGTGACCGGTACGGTGTGCAGGTTGGTCGCCGCGACATAACTACCGTTCACCCAGCCGATCACACCGTTAACGTTCAGTTGCAGCCAGCTGGCATCAGCGTTCTTGCCAACGACCGGATAGGTCTCACCCCGGCGTATGCGCGTTACAACCGCGCCGGTGTAGGGGTTAGGCACATTCCGCACGTTCAGCGCCCAGGCTGTCACCGTTGCGGTGGCGCTGACGGACGGCGGCGGTGTTGGCCGCCCGCCGGGGTCGGTCACGGGGACGCTTTGCAGGTTGGCAGCGATGACATAGCTGGCGTTCACCCAGCCGACCACGCCGTTAACGTTCAGTTGCAGCCAGCTTGCGTCGGCGTTTTTACCAACGACCGGATAGGTCTGCCCGCGATAGATACGGGTAAGGACCGCTCCCGTATAGGGATTGGGCGCATTCCGCACGTTGAGTTCGCCGGTATTGACGGTGGCCGTCGCGCTGGTGGTCTGTCCCCCACCGGCCAGCGCCAGCGAGAAGTCCAGATAGGCGCTGCCGGTCGCTTCATAATATTCGACCACGAAGGTATATTGCAGAACGCCGGGCATGGCCGGGACGGCCAAAACCGCCGTGTACGTATTACCCGGCGACGGCTGCCACTGGTTAATATAGGCCACACCATTCACAAACACGCGCACGCCATCGTCTGCGCGAACCGTGATCTGATAGCTGCCCGGACTCAGATTTTGCACGCTCGTCCAGCGCGCCGAGAAGTAGTCTACCGGGAGGTTCGCGCCCGGCGACCCCTCACCCCAGTTATGGCTGGGGCTGGCTTCCGACAGCACCATAACTGGCGGGCCGGCCAGATTCGGGTTATTGAAATATTCCGCCGTCCACCAGCCGGACTGTGCCGCCGCCGGTGTCAGCGCCGCCAGCGCCACAGCCAGGATGGCCATTACAAGAACAGGCCGTTTACCGTTCATGGATGTGCCCTCTGCGCGTCAGTTCGCGCCACCCTTTATTTCACTTTATACGAAAGCGTGCCTGGTTTATGGGCGCAAGCTGCACGGCTATCCGGCGCGGCGGTTAGAAGATTCTCACGGGGAAACAAACGGAGCACAGCCCCGCTGTGCCCCGCTACAAGTGACCGTTGAATGTGCCGGCTGAAATCAGCCGGTGACCGGAATCCGGCTTATATCCGCGCCCGTTTGCAGGCTGGCAAAACGCGCGCTGACCCAGCCCGTTACTCCCTGATACGTCACCTGCCACCAGGCGGAATTCGCCGTCCGGCCCACGACCGCCGCCGTACTGCCGGGTGTCATCTTCGTCAGAATCGCGCCGGTGGTGCTGGGCGTGCCGCGAACGTTGAGCGTAACTGCCGTCACCACGCTGTAGCCGGTATTCGCCGGCGGCTGTGTGACCGTGCCCGTACCGGTCGTGGGCACCGCCTGCGCGTTGCTCACGTTAAAGTACCGGGCGAACACCCAGCCCAGCGTGCCATTCACGTTGATCTGATACCAGCTCCGGTCGGCATTGGCCGCGATCACCGGATAAACCGCGTTCTGGTTGATCTTCAGCAAAATCGTGGCGCTGGCATCCGGCGCGGCGCGCACGTTCAGCCGCCCCGCCGTAACCACGCCGGTCGTAACCGCGTTGACCGGCGGCGCGGGGGGATTAACCACCACCGTCTGCCCCTGCCGCGTCAGGTTAAACTCGATCAGGGCGTTACCGGTGCCCTCGAAATACTCAACCATGAAATTGTGCTGGCCGGCAGGCAGCGTCACCGTCGCGTTGTAGACGGCGGCATTCGCCGGCCCCCACTGGTTGATGAGCGCCACGCCATTGACAAACACCCGCACACCATCATCCACTTTCACCGAAATCTGATACGTGCCAGCATCCAGCGTTTGCACGCTCGTCCACCGGGCGCTGAAGTTATCCGCCGGGATGCTCGACAGCGGCGATCCTTCGCCCCAGTTATGCGTCGGGCTGGCCTCGCTCTGGATCAGCACCGGCGTGCCAGACAGCGTCGGATTAGCAAAATACTGCGCTGTCCAGGGGCCGGTGCTCACACCGGCAGAGGTCTGCGGCTGCGGAAAGTTCGGCCCGGTCGGGTTGGTCGCCAGATTGGCCCATGTCACGAAGGCGTAAGCGTTGCCGTTGGCTTCGCGGTAGTCCACCTGAATGTGATGGACGCCTTCCGTCAGGGTCACATCGGCGGACAGGATTTGCCCAATCTTGGGACTGCCGAAGGTGTTGATCTGCGGCTGGAAAGCGTACCCTACATTGACACGGATTTCGTCATCAGCCAGCGCCCAGAAGCGATATGTCCCTGCCGGGAAGTACGGATCAGCCGACCAGCGGACGGTGAAACCATCCGCGTTTACACCCGGCGCCGGCGAACCGGTGCCCCAGTCAAAGGCAATCGCACCATCCTGCCGAACAAGCTGTGCCTGATCCAGCAGGAACGAGTTGTTGTAATACTCGCCTTTCCAGGTCACACCCTGCGCGGCGGCTGGAGACAGCAAGCCAACACCCAGCAGCACCAGAACTACCACAATGGATACGAGTTTTCGTCCCATTTTTCCCACCTTTGTCTCATTTAAAGGTTACTGGGTTGAGCCTATCATGTTATCAGAGCGTTCTGTGGCTCATCCCGTTACCCACTGCACGATACATTGTGACAGTATTTATTATAAAGGTTTGCCGCCGGTACGGGAATGAGCGAAGGGTACTCGTCAGGTGAACGATGGACAGGCGTAGAAATTTCGCTATTCAAGTTCCCTGCAAGGTGTGAATGGTATAAAGCTGTAAAGTCATTATGGATACGACCAGGCGATAACCGGGAGTGTTTTTTATTTAGGGGAAGTCCAGGGACAGGTCAATGACGTACACAGTTAGCGATGCCACTGTGAAACCCAAGCAGGTGCTGGACGCCTACCGGCGCGCCTACCAGATGGTGCATCACCGCGAACCCCATGTCGTGCATCTGTTTGATGACTGGTATCAGGTGAACGGCGAAACGGTGCACCGGCTGGCGCTGTTTGGCGAAATTACCCGGCTGCGCGAACTATCCCAGAAGCACCGCGTTTCCACCACCGACAAAAGCGTTATCCAGCGCCTGATCGCCCGTTTACGCAGTCTATAACCTTCATCAACAAGTTGCGTTCGCACCAGGCGGCAGGCCGGCGGTCGTTTTCCGGGCTGCCATCTTCCTTTCTTAGCCAATACTTATCCCGACGGTTTACAATACCCCCAGTATTGGCTACAAGGAGCATATCCGATGAAAAAAGTATTATGGCTCGTGCTGGCGCTGGCACTCGTCACCAGCCTGGGAACGGCAGCCGCGCAGGAAGCACAGACGCCGACGCAGTTGTGTGAGGCGGCTGGCACACCACCCGACCCGGCCTCGCGCACCTTCGAGCAGCCGGATAACGTGCTGGAACCCGGCGTGGACTATCGCGCCATTCTATGCACCGATGTCGGGGCGATATACATTGATTTATTTGAGACCCTGACGCCGATCACGGTCAACAGTTTCGTGTTCCTGGCGCAGCAGGGTTTCTATAACAACACCACGTTCCACCGCGTAATTCAGGATTTTATGGCCCAGGGCGGCGACCCGACAGGCACAGGATCGGGCGGACCGGGTTATCAGTTCGAGGATGAGCCGGTGGGCTTCCTGACCTTTGACGTGCCTGGCTGGCTGGCAATGGCAAACGCGGGCGCCGGCACCAACGGCAGCCAGTTTTTCATCACGACCGTACCCACGCCCCATCTCGATTACCAGCACACCATTTTTGGGGAAGTGCTGGAGGGCACGGATACCGTTTCGGCCATCAAACTGCGCGACCCGGCCACCGCCACCGATCCCGGCACCACGCTGAAAACCGTCCTGATTATCAGCGACCCGGCCACCGTACAGAGTACCCATGCAGATGCGGCCTCCGCCACGCAGGAGGAAGTCGCCGCCGCTTTCAACGGTATGGCCGAAACCATCACATCAGACGTAAGTGAACTGCTGACCCAGGAAACGGTCACGCAGACCACCTCCGACCTCGTGGCTGCCGCGCCGGAAGCCGCGCGTGAAGCCTACGGCGATTTCCTGGAACGCCACAACCACGAATATCGCATCTCCAATACCGTGACAAACGTGGCCTGCGACATGGAAAGCATCGTGTTTGGCTATCTGCGCTACACACTGGATTCATTCGCCACGCCGCAGGACGCCGCCGCTGCGCTGGCCGACGAGTATATGGCACAGTTCCCGTTACAGGCTGGCTTCACTGCGACTCAGGCATCGGAGAATCTGCCTTATCCGTTATTCACTTCGACCGAAACGCTGTGTGACCGGGAAATGATTCGGGCGATGACGTTCATGCAGCGCGGGCATTTTATCGCGACGGCGGAAATGACGTTCCCGGCAGATAATGAAAACGTGGCCTTCCTCGACCGCGTGCTGTCGGTATTTGTGATGCAGCGCGTTTATGAACCGATTCTGGCCGAAGTGCTGCGCCCGGAAATCCGGTAAGCGCCCCCGGCCTCTCGAATTCTCAAATATGTGGTAGGGGTGAACCGCCGGTTCACCCCTACGCTATTCAACTACGACCCTGCCTCACATCAGCCACTTGTTTTCCGCCATACGGAACAACTGGCGCGTCGTTTCCGGGCCATCCAGCGACTTACCCCGCGCCAGCGCCTGATCGAGCGCGTATTCCGGCATTTCGAGTGTGGACAGCACTGCCTGCGCCCGGTCGCGGGCTTCCTGCGGCGTGGCGCAGTGGTCAAGCACCAGCCCTAACATTTCGACGGCGCGTTCCTGCTCGCCGGTTTTTGCCAGCAGCGCGGCGATGCCCGTCAGCACCCACAGGGTCAGCGGCGTGTCGCGCACGGTAGAAGCGGTGGTGAACGCCTCGTAAAAGTATTCGCGCGCCACTTCGTAATCCCCGACCGCTACCGCCACATCGCCCAGACCGCTGAGGGCGACGACCATACCATCGCGGTCTTCAAAGGCTTTGTAGATCGCCAGGCTCGTTTCGTAGCAGCGCCAGGCTTCTTCGTAATCCTGCAAGGCAAACGCCACATCGCCCAGATAATCCAGCGCCGAAGCTACACCCTTCCGGTTGCCCAGTTCCTCGTTCATCGTCAGGCTGTCCTGGAGGTACAGCCGCGCCTCGGTGTAATTGCCCTGCGCGCGTTCCACCGCCCCCAGATTGAGCAGCGCGTCGGCAATCTCACGCCGGTCGCCCATACCGCGCGCGATGAGCAGGATTTCCTGAAGGCGCTGTTTAGCCTCGGTATAATTGCCCTGATACCGCGCTACCAGCGCCAGGTCTTCGAGGCTCATGGCGATGCCGGTACGGTAGTCTATTTCCTTGCTGATCATCAGCGATTCAACGAACCGCTGTCGGGCTTCTTCATATTCCCCTTGGAGCCGCGCCAGGCTGCCCAGACCGGACAGCGTTCCGGCAATGCCCGCGCGGTTGCCGATCTCCTTGTGTATCGTTAGAGCTTCGAGATAGTACTCACGGGCTTTATCATGCTGCCCCAGCTTGCCAAACAGATCACCCAGGTTCGTCAGCGGGCTGGTAATGCCCGCGCGGTTGCCGATGGCGCGAAAGATTTGCAGGCTTTCTTCCAGCCGGCGGCGCGCTTCTTCATATTCACCCAGCTCTTTTTTGACCAGCCCCAGATTGTTGAGCGCCCCGGCGATACGTGTCTGGTCGCCGATCTCGCGGGCCAACTGCAAACTTTCCTCATAATACTCAATCGCCTCAGCATGGCGCTGCCGCCAGTGTGCCAGCACCCCCAGACCGTTAAGCGCCCAGGCCGTGCCGCGTTTGTCACTGATGCTGCGCGCGATCCGCAGCGACTCCTGAAAATAGCGTTCGCCCTGCTCGTGGTCGCGCATAATGTACCCGACCAGCCAGCCGAGTTCGTACAGCGCCTTGACCACCCCTTCGTCATCCTGCGCGGCGGTGAACAGTTTCAGGCTGTCTTCATACAATTCTTTCGCTCTGGCATACGCGCTCAGGCCGCGATATGCCTGCCCCAACTGCCATTTGAGCATGGCTTCCTGCGCCTGCATTTCCTCCTGGTAGGTATCCTCCACCACCAGCGACAGGGCGCGTTCCAGCAGGCCGATAGCTTCCCGGTAGGCGCTGATATTGAGCGCCTGCTCCGCCGCGCGGTTGAGATACGTGACCGCTTTGCGCGTCTCGCCTGACCGCTCGTAATGCTCGGCGATCAAACCGGTATATTCACCGATGCGGTCACCGCTGCGTTCTACCAGCCAGGCCGCCACCTGAGCGTGGTACACCCGCCGCAGCCGGCGCAGCACGCTTTCGTAGGTCACGTCCCGCAGAATGGCATGTTTGAAGATGTATTCTTCCGTCCCGGCAAAAGCGGATTTCTCGCGCGCGCGGATCAGTTCGCGCTTACGGAGTGACGCCAGCAGCGGGCTGACATCCTCTAGCGGCTCGTCGCCTTCGGCGCGCAGGCTGGTGATCGCGCGATCCCAGAAGATACGCCCGACCACCGAAGCGCGCTGCAATACCAGCCGTTCTTCCGGCGGCAGCGCGTCGAGGCGGGCTTGCAGCACGCCGGTCAGCGTCGGCGGAATCCGCATGTCGGTCAGCCGCGACGCATCCACCCGCCAGAAGTCCGGCCCCGCGAGAATCACGCCGTCGTCCATCAGCATCTTGATCAGTTCCTCGACGTAAAACGGGTTGCCATCGGAACTGTCAACAATAATGTCGCTGAGATTATCCGGCAGGGTGTCCACCCGCCGCAGGATTTCTTCCACCAGTTCCCGCGTATCATCTCTGGAAAGCGGCGCAAGTTCGATCAGTGTATGGAAATCGTGGCGTTTGTCCCATGCCAGCGGACGGCGTTCGAGCAGCGTGGGGCGCGCCAGGCACACCACCAGCAGGCGCAGATCGCGCCGGGAACGCACCAGGTAATTGACCACATCGAGCGATTTATCATCTGCCCAGTGAATATCTTCGAGGAATAACACGGTTGGATAGGCCGCCGCCGCCGCCGCGAAGAATTCGGTGAGGTAATACAGGCCAAGCTGGACGATTTGCCCCGGCTCTTCACCCTGAATATACGGGCTACCGGAAAAGTCGAAGCCGATCATCTGGCCGATATAATGCGCCCTATGGCGGCTGTCTTCCCCCATGAAGGCCGCCACGCCGCGCTCCATTTTTTCGCGTACCTGGGCGGCGCTGTCACTGTCCTGAATCTCGAAGCGAAACGCAAACACATTTCGGATCAGCGAATACGGCCAGTTCAGCATTTCCATCGTCGCGCGCCCGGCGAAGTGAACGATGTCTTCCTGCCGGGTTTCCAGCCAGTTATCAAACTCGCGCAGCAGGCGCGACTTGCCGACCCCCGGCTCGCCCAGGATGGTCACAACCTGCGTTTCGCTTTCATCAATCGCCCAGTTGAGCGCATCCTGAAGCTGGCGCAGTTCGGCTTCGCGCCCGATCATGCGCGTTTTGATGCCTTCGAGGCCGCGTGTCACCACACCAAACGTGTGCGGCTTCTCACGCTCCACGACGTAAACCTGCACCGGCTCACTTTTACCTTTAACCTGAATCGGGTCGAGCGCGCGAACTTCAAACGCGCCGCGCACATGGCGGTAGGTATCGTGAGAAATCAGCAGGCTGCCAACGGGCGCAGCATGTTCGATCCGGCTGGCAAGGTTGATCGCGTCGCCCATCGCCGTATATTCCGACCCGGCGGCGCTGCCAACTTCGCCCAGCGCGACGAGGCCGGTATTGATACCGACCCGCACGTGAAATCCCTTGACACGCCAGCGGGAGGCGACCTGCTTGGCGTATTCCTCGGCGCCGCGCACAATCGCCAGACCGGCCCGCACCGCCCGCAGCGCATCATCCTCGCGGCTGACCGGCGCGCCAAAAAACGCCAGCACACCGTCGCCCATCAAACGCGCAACCTTACCCTCGTAGCGACCGACGGCCTCGGTATACACCCGCAGCGCGCCGTCCATAATTTCCAGCACGTCCTCAGGATCGAGGTGCTCAAACATCTGGGTTGAGGACACCGTATCCGCAAACAGGATGCTTACCAGCTTACGCTGGTCAAACGTTGCCGGGTGGCTGTCATCCAGCGACACCAGCTTTTCCCGCAGAACGGCAATCGTTGCATCCACAACAGCATCCCCCAGCAGTCCCCGCAGGGCTTCCTGGGCAGCAATCGCCTGCTCAAGCTGTTCGCGTTCAGTCATACATCTCCGCGCCTTGTTCAGTGGGCGTGACGGTACGGATTGGCAGCCGCCAGTCCGCACATACGTTCAATTGTACCTCATTTCATGCGCTTAAGTGGGCCAATGCCGATACCGGAGGTTAGTTTTCAGCGCCGCCAGCAGCGCCGGCCAGTCCGTAAGCTGCCCGGCGCGACATTCCAGCACTTTCTGTCCCCCCTGCGCCCAGACGGTAAGTACGCGGCGCTCCGGTCGCCCGTCATAATACCAGTTATCCAGCGTTTCATAAGCATGATAACGCGGCCAATGAACGCGCGTAATGAGGCCGCCGGACAGGACATCCACGCCCTCGCGCCAGACGTATAACGCCGGCACGGCCATCACGCCCAACAGCAGCAGCAGGCGTGGGTCAGCCAGCGCGGACGATACACCGCAGCCCAGCAGCAGCGCCAGAAACAGCAGCAGAATCGGCGCTAACCATAAACCGGTCAGCCCCAGACGATAGGAACGCGGCAGGCGGTGGCGGCTGATAACCATACAACACCCATCCTTCAACTCGCCGTCTGTCGTTTCTCAAACCGTTCCCGTTGATAATTCCGAATCGTAGAAGTGGCGACTTCCAGCAACCCGCCGACATTATCCACGCGACTAACATTATACTGCCGAATCCGGCGAAATTTACCGGTTCCGGTTTTCCGCAGAATAATCAACCGGCTGTTGCGCCGCCGCACTTCGATCTCAGACCAGGGAATTTCCACTTTGCCGACTTCGACCCCGCCCGGCCAGACCGTGAGCCGGGGATGCAGCCGGACCGGCTGTTCCTCGCGCAGCGTTTGAGCCATGCGCGTCCCGGTCACGCGCGCGGCATAACGACGGGTCGCCTGAGCGAAAGCACGCAAATCGCCGTGCGCGCCGGTCACGCGGAAGACACGGCCATCCAGCATCCTGAGCGTATGACCGCCCCACTGCACCACCGGGCGCTGCCCCAGATACAGACCGCCACCGCCTTCGCGATACGTCGCCAGCTGCGACCAGCCGTATTTATATTGTTCCTTGCCGCGTGTCCAGACAAAACCTTTGTCAAAAAAACGCAGGTCTTCATCCCGGCGGCGCAGACCGCGCCAGAGATTCGTCACGGCCCGCACCCCGAACCAGAGCAGCGCCACCAGCCCGGCAGCCGTGCCAACGACCAGCAGCCGCGCGTCCAGTCCGGCGCGTCCGGCGCTGTAGTCCAGTGCCAGCACCGCCGCCAGCGCCGCGACCGCCGCCAGCAGCGACCACAGCCCGCGCCGTATATAACGTTTACGCCGAACAGCAGCTTCAAAAACCAGTTGGGGCTTACGGAGGACGGACATCGCTTGCTCCTTTTTCCACTTCTACGATAGCAGAAACCGGAGGCCGCGCCAACAACTTAGCGGGACATGGTGCTGCCATGTCCCGCACTACCAGACAGGGGGCAGTCTCAGACGGACGCGTGCAGCGACACCAATCCCATGAACGGCACGATCTGATCGCCGCTGCCGGCGGCTTCAACCAGCAGCCCGCCGCGCTCCACATCGGCATAAGAATAAAAGGCCTTCACGCCATCGGTAAAAGCGCGTGTCACCATCTGTTCAATGTGCGCCGCTTTGTCCGCATCGGTCAGGATGACGAACTGATCGTCAATCACACCAATGAAATCGTCGGGGGTGCCGCATTCGCTGACGACCTGCTGCATCGCCCGCGCCGCATAACCAAACACCTCGCTGCCAGCGACAAAGCCATATACATCACAGTAGGTTTTATACCCTTCCAGGCCGAATTGCAGGCTGACGTAATGGCGGTCAAGATACCGGCGGCGCTGAATTTCTTCTTCGACCAGCGGGCCGGTCGGCAGGCCGGTGCGGGTTTCATGCAGGCTTTCGCGGGTGGCGCGGCGGATAGCCCCCTGCACACGCAGGCGCAGTTCGTCAATATCAAACGGCTTGGTAATATAGTCGTCCGCGCCTAATTCAAGACCTTTGACCTTATTGGCTCGTTCGTCGCGCTGCGTCAGGAAGATGATGGGAATGTACTTCGTCAGCGTCATCTGGCGGACGCGGCGGCAGGTTTCGTAACCATCAATATCAGGCATCATCACATCCAGCAGGATCAACTGCGGATATTTCGTGCGTGCCATCTCGACTCCGGCCAGCCCGGAATCGGCGTGGAAAACCTCGTACTGGTAGGATGTAAAGTACATCACCAGCATTTCGGCCACGTCGTAATCGTCTTCAATCACCAGTAACCGTTTGCTCGGCATAAGACTGGCCCTCTAAGCTATTCGTCCAATACGGCGCTGACCCGGAACTGATTATCAAGAGCATCCGGCGCGTTGGCAATCACTGCTTCGGGTGGCAGGGGCGCGGCGGCCACATCCGGGCGCAGCACGTTCTTCAACGGCAGGACGGATGCGGTCGGTTCGATGTGGGATGTGTCCAGGGTTTGCAGCCGTTCAAAGTGCTGCAGGATATGGGATAACTGCCCGGCATACCGCTCGATTTCCTCGTCAGTCAGTTCCAGCCGGGCTAAATCGGCAATCCACCGGACGGCTTCATGTGATAGTTCCATCGTTAGACACCCTCAGGCAAGCTTGTGATGACCAGCCGCAGCCAGTCTAGGTGTATATAGTACACCGATTTCTAAACCAAACACAAACCTATTTTACAGCAATTGTTGCGCCACAAAACGGCGAAAAACCATTAAAATAAGAAGTTAGGAGTCCAAATAACCTGACGAGGCGCTCTGCTGGCAGCAGGGCAATCCACAAACCTACATGACGACGAAGGAACTCGTGCCCCAACTTGACGTTATTCTGGCCGCGAAACGCCGCTCGCTGGTCGAGCGTAAAACCAAAACGCCGATTGAGGCGGTACGCGCGCTGGCAAGTATGCAAAAACGCCCGCAGCCGGTGCTCAGCACGGTGACGGATACCGGCATGATTATGCTGATCGGGCAGATCAAATACAAACTGCCGCAGACCAGCCCGCTAGGTGACACTTACGATCCGGTGGCCGGGGCGCTGCGGTATGTGCAGGCAGGAGTGGATGCAATTGCCTTGTTCACGGACGAAGACATGTATCAGCGCGGCCTGGACGATCTGGTGCTGGTGTCCCGTGCTGTGAATCTGCCGGTTATCAGTCAGGACTATATTCTGGATGAATATCAGGTCGTGGAAGCTCGCGCGGCGGGCGCCTCAGCCGTGATCTTACATTCCGCCGTCGTTGAACCGGCTACCCTCCGGGCGCTGGTCTCAGCCACGCACCGTAACCGCATGACGGCCATCGTGCAAATTACCAACCAAGACGAACTGAACTACGCCCTGAGCATCAGCCCCGCCGTGATTGGCATTCGCAGCCGGGATGCCGCCACGCAGCAGCTCGACATTGACAACGCCCGCCGCCTGCGCGGCCAAATTCCGTCACACATCCGTGTTATGTTCACGGATGGCCTGCGTTCGATTGACGAAGCGGCAGCCGTCGCCGGTCTGGGCCTGCACGCGGCTATCGTGCGCGAAACGGTCATTGAAACGGACAGCGATCTGCGCCGTGTGAATGCGCTGTTCAACCGGCGGCATACCGAGCACCTGTCATAAGGGACATTTCGGCGCATTCTCCAGCCCTCAGTTGCGAGAAATGAGAATTACGCTAACATTAGAACATCAGGCTGTTCTTTTGCAGCAGTGATTTTATTTTTCAGCTCAAATCGGGGGCAATCGTGAAACGCCTATTCTTTGCGTTGTTGTCGCTTTTGTTGCTCGTGCCGGTCGCGCTGTGGGCCAAACAGGCTACACCGGCGACACGGGTCGAAATCACAGGGGTAAACTCTGCCAATCTTCCTACTATTGTCGTCAACGCGGCGGTTTATGACCGGCTGGGACAGCCTATCTTCGGGCTGACCGCCGATAACTTTACCATCGCCGGCCCGCTGGCAGAACGCGCCCGGATTGTCAGTGTGGAAAACATCAGCGACGACCAACTGGCGTTCTCGGTTGTGCTGGCGATTGATACCAGCAGCAGCATGGACGGGCTGCCGCTTGACCGCGCTAAAGAGGCGGCCATCAACTTTGTAAATTCCATCGGCCCGAACGATCCGGTGGCAATCCTGACATTCGACAGTAATGTGGAAGTGGTGCAGGATTACACGACCGATAAAGCGGCCCTGTTGAGTACGATTGAAGCCCTGCGGGCAGGCGGCAAAACCGCGCTGTATAAAGGGATGCTGGAAGCCGTTACCAAAGCCGCCAGTTCCCCGTCGCCGCGCCGTGCCGTGATCGTCCTCAGCGACGGCGCGGAGTATGGCAACATCAGCGGCGTCGAACGCGGGGCTGCCCTGCAGGAAGCGATCATCCGGGGCGTGCCGGTGTATACCATCGGCGTCGGGTATGGCTTTGACCGCACTTACCTGCAAGAAACATCCGGCGGCACCAATGCCCGCTTTGCTGAATCGCCCACCCTGGACGAACTGGTGGCGATCTACGGTGGTCTGGCGGCAACCCTGCGCAGCCAGTACATTGTCACCCTGAACGCCGACGTGCCCGGCGATGGCACCGAGTATGGTTTGACACTCGCCGTGACAACGCCCGACGGCACAGCCAGCGCCGATACGGTGGTGCGCGTGCCGATCCTCGTGCCGATTGTCACCCTGCCCGATCTGCCCACCGAGCCGATCACCGAACCCGTTACCGTAACCGCCGAGGTGCGCGCCGATGACCCGATCACGACCGCGCAGTTTCGGCTGGATGGTGTGGTGGCCGGCAGTTTCACCGAGCCGCCGTACAGTATCACGCTGGATCCGCTGCGGTTGCGCCCCGGCGAGCATAAGCTGACCTTCACCGCCACCGACGCATCCGGTGGTGGCATTGGGCAGGTCAACGGTACGTTCACCGTCGCGGCGCTGCCCTCAAGCGTGACGATTGTCGGTCTTGGAACGCAGCCCATCGCCGAACCGGTCACCATCACGCTGGACGTATCGGGACAGACACCGGCCACGTCCGCCGCTTTCACGATTGACGGCGGCGAGGCAGTTGTGACCGAAGCTCCCTATCTGTTCACGATTGACCCGGCGACCCTCACCCCCGGCGAGCATACGCTGACAGTGGATGTCACCAATGTGGGCGGCGCGGTTGCCACTGTAACGCAGGCGTTCACCGCTGCCGCCCTGCCGCCGCAGATTACCCTCAGCGGTCTGGAAGCACAGCAGGAAATCAGCGAGCCGACTGAAGTCACGATTGAGGCCACCGGGCAGACACCGGTCAGCAGCGTCGTGGTAACGGTTAACAATGTTGAGATAACCACCGCCGCGCAGGTGCCGGCAGTCGTAACGGTCAACCCCGCCGAATTGCAACCGGGGCGCAACCTGCTGGTGGCAACCGTCACGCTGGAAAGCGGCCAATCGGAAGCGGCGTCGGTAGAATTCATCGCGGCGGCGCTCCCGCCGGAAGTCACGATTACCGGCCTGCAAACCGGCGAAACGCTGACCGAAAATCGCACAATCACCGTTGAGGCCGGTGGTCAGACGGCGATCACGGCTGTCACCTTCGCCCTGGATGGGCAGGAAGTTGCGACCGAAACTCGCGCGCCGTATACGTTCGAACTGGACGTGCTGGCAATCCCACCGGGCGGCCACATTCTGACAGCGACCGCGACCAACGCGGGCGGCCAGAGTGCCAGCGCCGATGTCACGTTCATGATCTCCGACGCGCCATCACTCACGGCGACCGCTTCGGCCCAGCCCAGCGCCACACCGGTGCCAACCGAAACGGCCACCTGGACGGAAACGCCAGCGCCAACGGGTACGCCGACCGCCACACTCGATACGACTGCCCTCGCCGCCCAGGAGGCGCTGCTCAGTGAGCAGGCGACCGGGACGGCCAACGCTATTGGCGTAATCCAGCAGGCGACCAGCGACGCGCAGGGAACGCTGGTGGCCGGCACACCGCCAACTGAGGAGTCACAGGCGAGCGTGAATCAGGCGGCGACCACCGCCGCGCAGGCGGCCACAAACGCCCATGCGACCACCGAAGCGCGCGCCACCGATGACGCGCGCGACGCGGCCAATGCAATGGCAACCGCCAACGCCCTCGCAACCCAGGGCGTGGACCTGACGGCCAGCGCCGAAGCTCTCCAGTCACAGAATGTTCAGGCGACGGCCAACGCCCAGGGCACACTGGATGCTCGCAGCGCGCAAAGCACGCTGAACGCCCTTAACGCCCAGGCGACGCAGGCCGCACGCGCGACCAGTGACGCCTTGAATGTGGCCGCTACCCACGATGCCCAGGCGACGACCAACGCGCTCAATCTGGCGCTGGCAACCGCCAACGCCCAGGCAACCCAGAATGCTGATGCGACGGCACAGGCGCAGGCCGCGCTGGACATCATGCAGGCCACCCGGAACGCGGAAGCAACCGCTAACGCGCGCGCCACATCCGATGCCCTGGCAACCCTGAACGCGGCGGCCACTCGCAGCGCGCAGGCGACGCTGGATACCCAGGCGACACGCGACGCGCAGGCCACCCTGGATGCGGCGGCCAGCGCAACGACCAGCGCACAGGCCGCACTGGATACCCAGGCGACACGCGACGCGCAGGCCACCCAGGACGCCCAGGCAACCCTGGACGCCGCCGCCACCGCGACCGCCAATTCGCAGGCTACGCGTGATACGGAAGCCACCGACGCGACCGCGACGGCTAATGCTCAGGGAACGCTGGACGCGGACGCCACCCTGATGGCGCAGGAAACGGCAGAGCCGACCGAAGAGCCATCCCAGGCGGCGCCAACCACCGAGGCGACCGCCGTTGCCCAGGTGGTTGCCAGCCCGACCGCCACCGGCGACCGCACAGATCGCACGCCGAGTCCGACCATCACACCAATTGGCACACTGACGATTGAAACCGTCCCCGGCACAACGGCGGCCAGCACGGACATCCTGCCAATCGTGCTGGTTATAATCGCCATCATCGTCGTGCTGATTATCCTGTTCCTGTTCCTGCGCGGACGGCGCACGCGGAACGGCTAACCTCAGCCACCCCGAACACAGCAGGGGCACGGTATGCGCGTGCCCCTGTTCTATTTCGCTGACCGGCTGCCCTTACCCCACCATCACCTGCCGCAGCGCCGCCTCATCCACGTTGCCGCCGCTGACGACGACGGCGGTCGTTTGCCCGTCAACGGCCACCGCACCGCTTAAGAGCGCCGCCACCCCGACCGCGCCGCCGCCCTCTACCACCCACCCCTGCCAGAACAACAGCCAGCGCATGGCCGCAGCGATGGCTTCTTCCGAAACCAGCACCACCCGATCCACCACCTGCCGCGCCAGCGGGATCGTGATCGAGCCGGCTTCGATCTCGCCGGACAGCGCCTCGGCCAGCGTGTCCCAGATTTGCGGATAACTGGCGCCATGAACGGCGTTGTACAGCGCCGGAGTGGACACCGAACACACGCCGATCACTTCGATACGCGGGTTAGCGGCTTTCAGCGCCACGCCAATGCCGCTGATCAACCCGCCCCCACCCGCCGGAACCAGCACCCGCGCGATGTCTCCCAGTTCGTCCAGCATTTCCAGACCGACCGTGCCGCCGCCAGCGATGACCCGCGCATCGTTATAGGGTGATATATAGGTCAGCCCTTCAGTCTGTTCAAGCCGCCGCGCTTCGGCTTCCGCTTCATCATAGGTTTTGCCAAACAACACGGCCTCCGCGCCCCAACGCCGCACCCCTTCGACCTTCCGGCGGGGTGTATGTTCCGGCATCAGGACGCGGGCGGGCCGCCCCAGCCGGTGCGCGGCATAAGCGATCCCCTGAGCATGGTTGCCGGATGACGCGGTAATGATTCCGGTTGCCGAATCTTCCAGTGAGAGCAGCGCATTCAGCGCGCCCCGCACCTTAAACGAGCGCGTCCGATTGGCGCATTCGAGCTTCAACCAGACGGACGCGCCTAAACCGGGGGCGGCTTCCAGCGGCGTTGGTGAGAGAATTTGCGCCAGACGGTGGCGCGCCAGTACTATATCAGCCGATTGAAGAATCAACGAAAAATCCCTTATAATCATACGTGTCAGTTGAACCGATCATAACCAGCACCGCGCAGTTGCGCGAGTACGGCGTTCACGGTTAGCATCAGTAACAGTGGCTAGTCGCAAAACTGGACGGTTTTATGTTCACAGCAAACGATCCCGATGCAGTCCGCCAGATGTATCTCACCGACGAGGGGTGGCGCATCCGTCAGGAAACACACGAACGCTACAGCGTGCCGCCGGTGGATTTTGTATCCTGGACGTTGGACTGCGTGGATTGGCGCGGTGATGAAACGATTCTTGACCTCGGCTGCGGGCCGGGGCGCTGGTATCCCACACTGCGGCAAAGACTGCCGGGTACCACGTATTTCGGTATTGATCTGCATCCGGGGATGCTGACTCATCATCCGGCGAATACGGCGCTTACAGTCGGCAACGCGCTGCAGCTGCCCTACGCCGATCACCAGTTTGATGTGGTAATGGCGAATCATATGCTGTATCACGTGCCGGATACCCATCAGGCCATCCACGAAATCCGCCGCGTCCTTAAGCCGGATGGGCTGCTGATGGCAACTACCAATAGCGTGCATAACATGCCAGAATTACAGGTACTGCTGCACCGTGCCGTCACGCTGCTCGTCCCGCCCGGCACGGCGCAGTTTCAGGCGCCGCTGCCTCCCAGCGATATGTTTACCCTCGAAACGGGAACGCGGGTTCTCTCCCGTCATTTTTATGCCGTCGCCCGCTACGACCTGCCCAGTTCGTTGATTTTCCCCAGCGCCGAACCGGTGCTGGCCTATCTGGAAAGCTCACGCCCCACGCGCGAACCGCAGCTTCCCGGCGGCGTGTACTGGAACGATGTTATGGTGATCGTGCGCGAACAGATTAATCGGCTGCTGGAGCACTTTGGCGAACTGGTGATCAGTAAGCTGATCGGCGTGCTGCTGGCAACCGACCGGGGAGGATTCATTCGGGACTACGTGGATTGCAGCCTGAATTCACATGCGACTGAAACTTAAACGGTATCATCTGGCACGATGCCGGTGCGCGGCATAAAACCGTAACGCCCGACCAGCGGCACAAAACGCACCGGGATGGTCTGTTCGATTTCCCAACGGTTGCCCATGCGGGTCACAACTTCGAGATACTGGCGGCGGTCGTCGCCGACAGGCAGCACCATGCGTCCGCCGCGTTCAGTCAGCTGTGATCGCAGCGGACCGGGCAGCGCCGGCGCGGCGGCAGTCACCAGAATCGCGTCATACGGCCCCATGTCCGGCAAACCCTGGCTGCCGTCGCCCACATGCACCTCGACATTGGTATAACCCAGTTCCGCCAGCACCCGCCCCGCCCGTTCCGCCAGACGCGGGAAACGTTCCAGCGTATACACCTGCGCGGCCAGTTCGCACAGCACCGCCGCCTGATAACCTGAACCCGTTCCAACCTCCAGCACCCGTTCATGGCCGGACAGGTTGACCAGTTCCGTCATCAACGCCACGATGTACGGCTGCGAAATCGTCTGGTTATCGCCAATTGGCAGGGGGCAGTCACGATAGGCCAGATGGCGCAGTTCTGTCGTGACGAACTCATGCCGGGGGACACGGCGCATCACATCCAGCACTCGCGGATTGTGGATACCGCGTTGGATTAACTGCTTCTCCACCATCTCCGCACGCAGGCTGTCAAATTCGTCTTTGGTCGCCATACCTACCTGTATCTCCCTCCAGATTCAGTATAGCGCACAACCGCCCCGGCGCGAAATGACCGCCTGAAAGTAATGGTTTTTGAACACTCCGGTATTTTGTGGCACACTACAGGCTGTTACTTTGCCAACGCAGGAGAGTTTTTCATGGTCATGCGCCGCCTCTGCTTGATATGTGCTGTAATCGCGCTGGGCAGCGGGCTGCTGGTGCCCACCGCCGCGCAGGACACGCCGCCGGTGCTGATGACAAATACACCACCCGCACCGCAGGTAACACTGCCCGCTTTTGCGACCAACACCCCCTTACCGCTGGCAGGGGCGGCAACCGCGCCGGACGCCCCCTTTGAACGTTATGCCCTGCGCCTGTGGACAGAAGCCGAGATGGTGGACACGCTGCTGTCACAGATTCGGCAGTTAACACCGGGGGATACCGAACGCCAGTTAGCGGTGCGCCTGATGCAAAACGAACTGGAACGCCGGTTTCCCGGCGCCCCACACCGGGATGACCTGCGCCAGCAGTTGATTTACGGAATGCTGGCCGCGCCGCGCGGCAGCGTGGATATGCGCCCCGCCATTCGACCTTTCATTGAAGCCACGCTGAACGACCTCAGGCCGTCATTTGATGGCGTCCGGGCGCTGGATGTGGGCGGTTTCAACATCACCATTACCCCGGCCAACCTGGATGGCCGACCGGCCACACAGGATGCCGTGCTGCACACGCTGTACCCGGCGACCGGCACGCCCCTGTACGAAGATTACACAGTCGCCCAGTTGAATGAACAGGGCGTTTACAGACTGCTGGACTCAACACCGGCGCTGCCGGCAGCGCCGCTGCGCGATGTGACTGGCCTGAGTCTGGAACGGCTGGGGGACGTAAACAGTGACAGCGCCGATGAACTGAGCCTGGCAGTAGACACGGGTGACATCAACCGCGAACTAGTGATCTACGGCTGGCGTGGCGGCAGCATGGTAAACCTTGTAGCGCCGGGCGAACAAATCCTGTTCGGCAAAATCGTCAACTGGCCGCTGCAAAGCGACTCCCTGACTACCCAGGTATACCGGTTAGAAGTGCCGGAATGGGGCTGCCTGGGCCAGCGCGATGTGACCTGGCGCTGGAGTCTCAACTACTTCCGGGCCCCGGCGCTGCTGGACGACTTTTTATTCCAGAACCGGCTGGGCTGCCTGCTGGCCGCTTCAGAGCCGTTGTTTGAAATGCCAACAGCGCAGGCTATCAGCACCATAACCGCGATTTTGCAGTTCGCCCAGCCGGATGACCAGCTCAGCCAGCAGCGGGCCTATATGATGCTGGCAATGCTGACGGCTTTTCAGAGCAGCGCCAGCGCGGCGCTGCCACAGGTACAGGCGCTGCAAGCCCAGGCCGAACCGGGATCGTGGCTGGAACTGCAAACTGCCGCCTTCCTGAACGCCGCCGCCCAACCCGGCGCCACCTCCATCACGATCTGCGCGGCGCTGGAAGCCGCCAGCGCCTACGGTGCGTGCAACGTGGAGCAGGCGCTCACCCGCCTGTTTACCGAGCAACCGCTCCGCAGCGACCAGCCGCTGGAAGCCCAGTTGGCGACACTGGGAATTAACGTGCTGGACAAACAAACCATCTCCGCCGTTGGTAAGCGCGACCGGCAGGCGTTCCGCTTTAATCTGGCGGGCGACCGCTGGTGGGCGTTTGCGCTGCTGCAGGGTGATACCTATACAGCCGAGAAAATCGCGCCGCTCCCTGGCTACCAGCCACCGCCTACTCCTCAGCCCGGTGCCAGCCCGCTGCCGGACAGCGCCCTGAATGCGCTGGTGGAACAGGGCAGCCCGGCTGCCGCGCTCAATATCCTGAACAACCTCATTCGCGACAATGCTGGCGCGCCGCTGGCGGCATCAGCGCGGTTTCTGCAAGCCTTATGTTATGATCTGCTGCCCGACCGGACGGCGGCCCGGCGCGCGTATTTCGCGTTATGGTCGGATGAACCAGCTTCCGTCTGGGGACAGTTGGCCGCCGCGCATCTGGACAAACGATAATCGTCATTAAACAGGACAGAAGCATGAAACTTGCGACATACACTTACCAGGAACGCGCCCGCATCGGCCAGGTGAACGGCGACCGCCTTCAGGCCACCGCCTGGTCAGACACGATGCAGCATCTCATTCGCCGGGGGATTACCCCCAGCCGCACCGCTGACAGCCACGCGCTCGATCAAGTCAAAATTGAAGCGCCGCTGCGCCCGCCCAAGATCATCGCTATCGGGCGCAATTACGCCGAACATGCCGCCGAAACCGGAAACGCCGTACCGCAAGCACCGCTCATCTTCGCCAAGTTTCCCTCCAGCATTATCGGTCAGGGCGAGGCGATCACCTGGCGCGAGGCGATCACGACGCAGGTAGACTGGGAGGGTGAACTGGCCGTTGTCATCGGCAAACGAGGGCGGAACATCGCGGAAGAGGACGCCTACAATTATGTGTTCGGCTACACAATCGCCAATGACGTCAGCGCCCGCGATTTACAACTGCGCACCGACACGCAGTGGACACGCGGCAAAAGCCTGGATACCTTCTGCCCGCTCGGCCCCTGGATTGTCACCCGCGACGAAATCGCAGACCCGCACGATTTACACCTTAAAACCACCGTCAACGGCGAAGTGATGCAGGACGGGCATACCGGCAGCATGATCTTCAGGATTCCGACCCTGATCGCTTACTGTTCGCAGATGTTCACTCTCGAACCCGGCGACCTCATTCTGACCGGCACGCCGCCCGGCGTGGGCGAAGGCCGCAAACCGCCGGTATACCTGAAGGACGGGGATGTGGTCAGCGTGACGATAGAGGGTATTGGTGAGTTAAGCAACCCGTGCCGCGTTCTAAGGGAGGAGTAAGCAGCAATCCTTAAAATCCGTCGGGGCGGGTCGCGAACCGCCCCGACAATTTTTCTGCACCTCTTACGGTAAATACCGCTTCGGGATTTTGCAGACCATCGTATAGGCGGGGTCGAACATATTGCCCAGATCATACTCGACGCAGTAACCGAACACCATGGCCGCCTCACGGGCATTCAGGCCGTAATCCTCGTTCAGCCACACCATCATCTCGGTGCTGGCGTGCTGCACCGCCTGGTCAAGCGGGCGGGCATTGCCGCAGGTGAAAATGTAATCATCATTTTCGCCGCGCGGCCACGAACTGCGTTTGCCTTTTCGTAAATCCACCGTGAACTGCGCTTCAAACGAAATCTCAATCCCGCTGCCGCTCATTTCACCGTCACCCTGCAAAGCGTGGCCGTCCCCCAGCGAAAACAGCGCCCCCGGCACAAACACCGGGAAATAGGCCGTCACACCGGCCACAAACCCGCGATAGTCCATATTGCCGCCGTGCTGGCCGGAGGTCATGGTGGAAATGGCCTGATTGCCATACGGCGCAACGCCGAAACAGCCTAGCATTGGCTTGATCGGCAGGGTGAAATTCCCCAGTCTGCCAAGCGGCTCGACAAGGCTGGCCGTCCCGGCGGCCACATCCACGTGCCACGCAGCATCCTGGCGGTCAACTTCCCAGGGCAGACGCGGCAAGTACCAGGGTTCGAGCACGCTTGGCGCAAGAATCTGGCTTGACCAGCCGGAAAGGCGGTTAGGGGTAAGGCTGTCCAGATGCACGACCAGCGTATCGCCCGGTTCCGCGCCTTCGACGTAAAACGGGCCAGTCTGCGGATTCGGTCGCTCGGCAATGCTCTCGCCGCGTTCGTCCTGCCCCATCGCGTCAACCGTCGTCGTGATAACGGTATCGCCGGGCTGGATGCGCAGCGCCGGTTCATGTGAGCCGTGTGTGTTGTAGTAGCGGGTTGGAGTGAAATGGTGGAGGGTCATAAATACTTATTCCTTGTGAGTAGAAGACCTATCATCATCTTCAAGTGCAGCGAGCATAGCTTGCACAGCCGCCTTCAGCGGAGGAATATAATTTTCGATTACATTCCATACGACATTGAGATTGGTATTCAGGTAATCGTGTACTAAACGGTTTCGAAATCCCCGAATAGATACCCAATCCACTTCAGAATAACCGGCTTTCAACCCTTCTGAAAGTCGCTGAGTTGACTCCGCCAGCGTTTGTAATGTGTATAAAACCGCTGCCTGGGTTTTGCGAGATGCGAAAAATTCCTCTTTGCCTTCGACAACAAAACCTTCAATGTCGGCTATTGATTCGGAGATGTGCGTCAAGTACAGACGGTCAGGATTCATAACTCAACTGCTTCTTGAATCACCTGATCCCGAATCAGCCAATGTAAATCCTGTTCCGTGACCAAATCCACATCATGTTTTAGCAGGTCTTCCAGTTCAACCAGCAGGCCACCCCCACCCCAGGTAAATCGTGAAATATCCTCAATATCTATCAGAAAATCCACATCGCTGTCTGGCCCGGCCTCGCCGCGCGCCACCGAGCCAAACACGCGCACATTGCCCGCGCCGTGTTTTTCCGCCAGCGCCAGGATTTCGTTTCGTTTCTTGCGAAGGTCGTTGAGATTCATGGCAACCTTTCTTATTATCTTCTCGTTAACTTCCTTTCATGACAGGACTCTTATCTTTATGATACTGTATATTGACGAAAAGAACTTTCGTTCGATAGGATATGGGGGCAAGTATAATGCCAAAAAACAACCAGCACAACGTTCAACCACATGAAGGCGGTGGATGGGAAGTAAAACGTAGCGGTGCTGATCGCGCTTCAAGAGTGTTACCAACGAAGGAAGAAGCTATTCAGGTAGGTCGGCAAATTTCTATAAATCAAGGAACAGAGTTAGTAATCAAAAAACAGGATGGGACAATACAGAAAAAGGATAGTCATGGAAACGACCCAAATCCGCCTAAAGACAAAAAATAATCGAAAATGCTGATAAAAGTAGTGGGGCAAGGGTCCCACTACTTTCCTTAATTTCCTATGATGCACCTGCAAACTGCGCACCTTGATCGCTGCCCCTTGCTTCAGCTAGTTCATTGGAGTCGCTGTTACCAATAGAGGTAGCTTCAAAGCATCCCGGTCATGCTTACTAAAATTCATCACGGCCAAGCCAACCACACGGCCATCCGGGGTACGGCGCTCAAACACATCGTCGTTGATTTCTTCCAGCGAAGCGGCTACATCTTCAAAGGTAATCTCCAGGAAATCCCCTTCCTGGTCGTACCAGATTTTTACTTCTGCCATATCACATCTTACCCCTGTCCATGATGCACCTGCAAACTGCGCACCTTGAGCGGCTTCTGCTTCAGCGCCTTGATGCCCTGCACGGCAGCCATCGCCGCGCTCATGGTGGTGATGATCGGCACGCCGTACTGGTGCGCCGCGCCGCGAATCAGCGCGCCGTCGGCGTGCGCCTGCCCGCCGCGTGGAGTATTGATGATGAGGCCAATCTCGCCGGCGCGTATCCGGTCTATCACATGCGGCGAGCCGTCGCTCACTTTGTTCACCGGCGCTGCCGGCAGGCCGACCGTTTGCAGCCAGTAAGCCGTACCCGCCGTCGCCAGCAGCGCGAAACCCAGCTTATGCAGGTCACGCGCGATTTTCACAACCGCGCCTTTGTCAAAGTCATTCACGCTGATGAACACCGCGCCGTCCAGCGGCAGTGTCGTGCTGGCGGCCATCTCCGCCTTTGCAAAGGCATGGCCGAAACTGGAGGCATGGCCCATCACCTCACCCGTCGAGCGCATCTCCGGCCCCAGGCGTGCATCCACGCCGGGGAACTTCTGGAACGGCAGCACCGCTTCCTTGACAAAAAAGCCGTCCACATGGGGTTCTTCCAGGAAGTTCAGATCAGCCAGGGTTTGACCCGCCGCGATGAGCGCGGCGTAGCGGGCTAACGGGATACCAGTCGCCTTGCTGACAAACGGCACGGTACGGCTGGCACGGGGATTCACTTCCAGCACATAGACCACTTCATCCTTGATGGCGAACTGGATATTAAACAGCCCTTTCACGCCCAATGCCTTGCCGATGCGCTGGGTATACTCGCGGATGATTTCGACATGGTACATGCTGATTTTATACGGCGGCAGCACGCAGGCGGAGTCGCCGCTGTGGATACCCGCTTCTTCAATATGCTGCATAATGCCGCCAATGGTGACGTGCTCGCCGTCACACAGCGCGTCTACGTCCACTTCAAAGGCATCGTCAAGAAACTGATCAATCAGCACCGGGTGGCCGTTCCACTGGATTTGGGTTTCCAGCCACGCGGCCAGTTCCTCCGCATCGAAGGACAGCTTCATGCCGCGCCCGCCCAGCACATAGCTGGGGCGCACCAGCACCGGATAGCCGATGCGGTCGGCAGCGCGCAGCGCCTCAGCCGCATTAAGCGCGGTCGCGCCTTCCGGCTGCGGGATGTCGAGATCGTGCATCAGGGCGTTAAATCGTTCGCGGTCTTCGGCCAGATCAATCGTTTCCACCGACGTACCCCAGATAGGCGCGCCGGCGGCGCCCAGCGCCGGCGCGATATTCAGCGGTGTTTGCCCGCCAAACTGCACCAGCACACCGTCGGGGTTTTCGACAGCGATGATGTTCAGCACATCTTCAGCCGTCAGCGGCTCGAAGTACAGCCGGTCGGCGGTATCATAATCGGTGCTGACCGTTTCCGGGTTGCAGTTGACCATGATCGTTTCATAGCCCATCTCGCGCAGGGCAAAACAGGCGTGAACGCAGCAGTAATCAAACTCAATACCCTGCCCGATGCGGTTCGGCCCGCCGCCCAGAATCATCACTTTGGCTTTGGCGGTCGGCGCGACTTCATCTCCCGCTTCATAGGTGGAGTAGAGGTAGGGCGTATGTGCTTCAAATTCCGCCGCGCAGGTATCCACGCGGTAGTAGGACGGCGTAACCCCCAGCATCACGCGGCGCGTGCGTACATCGGCCTCGCTCGCGCCGATCACCTGCGCGATATGTGCGTCGCTGTAGCCATACCGCTTCAGGCGGCGGAAGTCATCGGCGGTGAGTTCCCGCGCGCGCTGCCGTTCACCTTCGGGCAGCGGCGAAATACGCGTGAGAATCGCATCCTGAAGCTGAATAATGTCGGCCAACTGGCGCACAAACCAGGGATCAAAGCCGGTTGTCTCGGCTACCTCCTGCAACGCCATGCCCTTCACCAGCGCCGAAGCCACCTGGAACAACCGCTGCGCTGTTGGCACGCGCAGGCTTTCGGGCGGCGCATCGTCCAGTTTGCTGCCAAAACCCGACACACCGATATCCAGCGCGCGAATACCTTTTTGCAGCGCCTCCGGGAAGGTGCGGCCAATCGCCATCACCTCGCCGACGGCTTTCATCTGCGGGCCTAAGACCCGATCCACGCCGGTGAACTTCTCGAAGTTCCAGCGCGGGATTTTGACAACGACGTAATCCAGCGACGGTTCAAAGCTGGCCGGTGTCACCCGCGTGATGTCGTTGGGAATCTCCGCCAGCGTATAACCGACGGCCAGCAGCGCGGCGATTTTGGCAATCGGAAAGCCGGTCGCTTTACTTGCCAGCGCCGACGACCGCGACACGCGCGGATTCATCTCAATTACATACACTTCACCGTCAGCGGGATTAATGGCAAACTGAACATTCGCGCCGCCGGTCGCCAGCCCCACACGATCCAGCACAGCCTTCGCCGCGTCACGCAGGCGCTGCAATTCTTTGTCGGTCAGCGTTTGCGCCGGGGCAACCGTGATACTGTCGCCGGTATGTACACCCATCGGGTCAAGGTTTTCGATGGTGCAGACGACAACGAAGTTACCTAATGCATCGCGCATCACTTCCAGTTCATATTCCTTCCAACCCAGCAGACTCCGGTCAACCAGAATCTCGCCGATAGGACTGAGCATCAGGCCGCGTTCGGCAATCGCGCGCAGTTCGGTTTCGTCATAGGCCACGCCGCCGCCCGAACCACCCAGCGTAAACGAGGGGCGCACCAGCACCGGATAGTTAAGGGACTGTGCCGCGCGCACCGCATCCTCAACCGTATTGACGACTTCGCTCTGGGGCGACTTCAAACCAATCTCCGCCATCGCATCCTTAAACAACTGCCGGTCTTCTGCCAGTTCGATGCTGACCCGATTCGCCCCGATCAGTTCAATGCCGTACTTGTCCAGCGTGCCGCGCTGGTGCAGCGCCAGCGCCAGATTGAGCGCCGTCTGCCCGCCAACGGTCGGCAGAATTGCGTCCGGCTGTTCCGCTTCGATGATCCGTTCGCACATCTCCGGCGTAAGCGGTTCGACGTAGGTGGCATCGGCAAATTCCGGGTCGGTCATAATGGTCGCCGGGTTGGAGTTCACCAGCACAATGCGGTAGCCTTCGCGGCGCAGGGCCTTACACGCCTGCACGCCGGAATAGTCAAACTCGCAGCCCTGGCCGATGACAATCGGGCCGGAGCCAATCACCATAATCGTGTGAATGTCGGTTCGTTTAGGCACAGCCACCTCTTGGTTTCAGATGAATACGGTGAAGAGCAGGTTGCGGCGCTTTACCGCTCGCTGTTAAATACGGACACCACCGCTAACAAAAAACCGGGCAATAGATCACCGGAGCGATAGGTCTTAGCGGTACCATCCGGGTAATGAACCAGATTTCTTCACTGTCAGGATATACCTGCCAGACCTGCTGAACACCATGATCGAGGTATTCGCGCAGTTTTTTGCGGATGTCGCCCGGTCTCTCACTGGGAGAGACGATTTCTACAGCTAAATCGGGGGAAGTATAGATGTAGCCTTTCGATGGTCTGACGTTTTCATCCCGCACAAAAACAACATCTGGCCAACGATTTAAACGAATGTCGTCGGGCGTTCCGTCCAGGACAAAGTTCGTATCACCGGTATAAATACGTCCCGTACGATTCTGCAATACCCAACCCGTAAGAGCGTGAATAATAAGCGATTCTATCCAGCCATGTTCCTCACCGCCTATGTACTCATCCTCGTCGAAGCCCACCCACTCGCCGTCAGCAATCGCCAGATGTTCAAAGCCAGCTATAGCCTCGACCTGTGTCGCAATGGTTTCCGTGATGGGGCGTTTCATTAGTAGCTGCACTATAGTTTTCACTTCTTGTGCGACAGCCATCTGCATATCCTCAATCCGGTCGCCCTACTTATGATTATACCGGTGAACCCTGGCGCTTCACTCGATTCACAAATTCATCGAACAGATACAGCGAGTCGTGCGGGCCGGGCGACGCTTCAGGGTGATACTGCACACTGAACGCGCCGAGTTCGACATGGCGCAGACCTTCCACCGTGTTGTCATTCAGATTGATGTGGGTGATTTCCGCGCCGCGCAGGTCGCTGTCCGGCGTCACCGCGAAGCCGTGATTATGGCTGCTGATCTCCACCACACCGGTCAGCAGATTTTTGACCGGCTGATTGCCACCGCGATGCCCGAACCGCATTTTTTCGGTACGGCCACCCAGCGCCAGCCCCAGGATTTGATGCCCCAGGCAGATGCCAAATACCGGCACTGCTCCCAGCAGCGCGCGTGTATTCTCGATGGCGTAACCAACCGCCGCCGGATCGCCGGGGCCGTTGCTCAGAAACACGCCTGCCGGGTTCAGCGCCAGCACTTCGGCAGCCGGGGTTTGCGCGGGGACGACCCTTACCCGCAGCCCCCGGTCAGTCAGCATCCGCAGGATATTCCGTTTGATGCCAAAATCATAAGCGACGATCAGCGGCCCGGCGACATCATCCAGGGGATTACGATACCACTGAGGATCGCTGTGCTCCGTCCAGTTATAGGGTTCAGCGCAGGTCACATCATCCACCAGATTCCAGCCGGACATATCCGGCGACTGGCGCGCCAGTTCGACCAGCGCCGCTGGCTCAGCCGCCGCTTCACCATGGGCGATGGCCGCGCGCATCACGCCCCGGTCGCGGATATGCCGCACCAGCGCCCGTGTTGCCACCTCACTCAAGCCGATGATGCCCTGCGCCTTAAGATAGTCATCCAGCGTGCCCTGCGTCCGCCAGTTGCTCACCACCGGGCTGAGCGCCCGCACAACAAAACCGGACACCCACACCCGGTCGGATTCCACATCATCGGGATTAATGCCGGTATTGCCAACGTGCGGCACCGTCATCGTCACGATCTGCTGGTGATAGGACGGGTCGGTGAGGATTTCCTGGTAGCCCGTCATGGAGGTATTAAACACCAGTTCGCCGGTCTGGACACCTTCCACGCCAAAGCCCACCCCGGTAAACACCTGCCCATCTTCCAGCGCCAGACAGCCTTGCATAAGTTACCTCTTTATACGGGTAGGGGTGGGTTTATAAACCCGCCCCTACAAATTCACGACCGATAATCCGCGTTAATCGAAACGTACTCGTGGCTCAGGTCGCATGTCCAGACGACCGCCGCGCCTTCGCCCAGGCCGCAATCCAGCCGAATGGAAACCGACGGCTCCCGGATAATCGCGCTGGCCTCGGCTTCGCTGTAGCTGGCCGGCATTCCGTGTTCAAACAGCAGCAGACCATGAGCCGCCGCATCCGTTTCGCCAGCGGCCATCCACAATTTCATGCGCTCCGGGTCAAGCGGAATACCGGCCCGCCCTGCCGCCGCGACGATCCGCCCCCAGTTGGCGTCGTTGCCAAAAAACGCGGTTTTGACCAGCGGCGACGTGGCAATCGTGTTCGCAATCTGGCGCGCGGCTTCGCTGCCCGGCGCGCCGGTAATCTGAACCGTGATGAATTTGGTCACGCCTTCGCCATCGCGCACGATATCCTGCGCCAGCCGGCGGCTGACCGCGCGCGCCGCGTCCGGGTACTGTCCAGCCGGCGTTTCCACCGCGCCCGATTGGTTGTTCGTCAGGAACAGCAGCGTATCGTTGGTGCTCATGTCGCCGTCCACCACGATGCGATTAAAGGACTGCTCGGCAGCGACATGCAGCAGGGATGGCAGCGGCGCGGCCAAACGCGCGTTGGCGACCATCAGCGCCAGCATCGTCGCCATATTGGGCGCGATCATGCCCGCGCCTTTGGCAATACCGGCCATCTGATATGACTGGCCGCTGGCGGCGCGCAGTTCGGCAGAGGCGAGCTTCGGACGGGTATCCGTCGTCATGATGGCGCGGGCGGCGGTCTCCCAGTTATTTTCGCCCAGCGCGTCCACCGCCAGATCAATCCCGCGCCGGATGCTGTCCATCGCCAACTGCATCCCGATCACTCCGGTGGACATCACCAGCACTTCATCCTCGGCGCAGCCGATGCGCTCCGCCACCCAGCGCGCCGTCTGATGAGCGTTGTCCAAACCCTGCTGCCCGGTGCAGGCGTTGGCGCAGCCGGCATTAATGGCGACGGCGCGGATACGGTCAGAGTTCTGCTTCAGGCGTTCCATATCCAGCAGCACCGGCGCGGCCTTCACCTGATTGGTCGTGAACACACCTGCCGCCGTACACGGCGTATCGCTGACGATCAGCGCAAAATCGAGCGCACCGGTTTTCTTCAAGCCACACGCCACCCCGGCCACTTTAAATCCCGGCACACCCGCAATTGTCGGTAAAACGTCAACCATATTGTCTCGTCCTCGATATGGGTAAGGGACATTTGTCCTCAAGCCAGTACACCGTTACGCCAGCCCTGCCAGGATCGCCGTCAGTTTTTCTACCAGTGTATCCACATGCTGTTTTTCAACGATCAGCGGCGGCACAAAACGCAGCACATTAGTCCCGGCATTGACCAGAATCAGCCCGTGTTCGTACCCGGCTTCAACCACTTTGGAGACATCTATCGTCAGTTCCAGACCGACCATCAGGCCGCGACCGCGCACCTCCTTGATCAGCGGACTGTTAATCTCCGACAGACGCTCCAGCAGGTACGTACCAACCTCCCGAACATGCGCCAGGAACTCCGGCTGGCTGACACGGTTCAGCACCACCTGCGCCGCGCCGGTCACCAGCAGGCCGCCGGCAAACGTCGTGCCGTGCTCGCCGGGGTGCATGGCGCTGGCGACCGCTTCGGTCATCAGAATCGCGCCAATTGGCAGGCCACCCGCGAGCGGCTTGGCCGCCGTCAGAATATCCGGCGCGACGCCGCTGGCTTCATAGGCCCACAGCGTGCCGGTGCGCCCCATGCCACACTGCACCTCATCATAAATCAGCAGCGCGTCGTGCTGGTCACACAATTCGCGCAGGCCGCGCAAAAAGTCATCATCTGCCGGATAAATACCACCTTCGCCCTGCACCGGTTCCAGAATCACCGCCGCCGTATTCGCGCTGATCGCCACTTTCGCGCTCTCCAGATGGTTGTATTCCGCCAGCACCACGCCGGGCATCAAGGGCTGGAACGGCTTCTGGTATTTCTCACGCGGTGTCAGCGCCAGCGATCCCATCGTGCGGCCATGAAACGCGCCGGTAAAACACACGACTTCAACCTTTTCGCTCAACCCTTTTTCATAAGCGACTTTACGCGCAAATTTGATCGCGCCTTCGTTAGCCTCGGTGCCGCTGTTCGTAAAAAACACGCGGTCGGCAAACGGCGTCTTTTCCACCAGCATTTTCGCCAGTTCGACCTGCGGCGCGGTGTAATACAGATTGCTGGTATGAATCAGGCCGTTGTTCGCCGCGCGCTGAATAGCATGAGTCAATTCCGGGTCGCCATAACCCAGAGCGTTCACGGCAATACCAGCCACCCAGTCCAGATACGGCTTGCCATCGGCATCAATCAGATGAACCCCTTCGCCATGCATCAGGACAAACGGCGCGCGTTTGTAGGTCTGCGCCACGTATTCCTGTTCCTGCTCCATCACCTGCCGGGTTGTCGGAATTTCAGTCATGCTGCCCCCTGCTCCTCGTTATGGTTGGTATGTAGCGGAGGGTCTGAGACCCTCCCCTGCGGTAACGCCTATGATACGCGGCTGTCCACTCGCCGCCGGTATTCGCTCCACTTCAGTTTTTCGTCCAGCCACTGGTCAGAGAGTTTGTACCCCTCCAGCCAGCCGTTTTCAACTTCATAACGCATAATAGCGCGGCACCAGTCCAGCAGCTGCTGTACCGCCAGCGCCGGCACCCGGTCGGAAGCCAGCACATGCAGCACCAGTTTGCGGCTGTGCTCGGAGTCCCGCGCCAGGACGTTGTACAGCAGGTGGTGCAGCTCATGGCAGTTGGCGCACAACTGCACCGTAACCCGGTTTTCGCCATGCGTCGCCACGTCCCACAGATGATGGCGGTGCGACACCGGATAACCACAGGCCGAACACGGCGTAACCCGCTCCCGGCTGGTCGGACGGCGGCGGCGCATCGCCTTTTTGTAACGGTGCGCGCGGTAAAAGTCTATCCACTGTTCACAAATCTCCCGCCGTTCTTCGACCGACCGGGTCTTAAACGCATCCTCAAACGCCTGAATGATCTCATCCGCCAGTTTCCGGCGATACACATACCGGATGAGCGCGTACAGTTCGTCTACCAGCGCCGCTTCATCAGGATAATCTGTCATATACCACATACATTCCACTTACGTTATACCGGTTGTATTATAACGCAAAGCCATCATAGAATATATGTGCGATTGGCGGCACTTCAGCCGGACAAAGCCGGCCTTATCCCGTGTATCGAAACACGGTGCCTGTCCCTGCCGCCAGCCCGGCCAGATGGGTAATCACGGCTTCCGGCACGCCGTCATCCAGGGCACGTAAGGCTGTCCGCACTTTCGGGATCATGCCGCCAAAAATCGTGCCGTCACGGATGAAGGCCTCGGCCTGCTCCGGTGTTAGCGTCTCTGCCAGCTGGTCGTTCACCAGCACGCCGGCCACGTTAGTCAGAAAGACCACCCGCGCCGCGCCAGTCGCCCCCGCCACCGCCCCGGCCACATGATCAGCATTCACGTTGTAGTTCGTACCGTCGCCCAGACACACCGGTGATATGACCGGCGTCACGCCCTGCCCCAGCCATTCGTGCAGCACCTCACCCCGCACGGCCACGACCCGCCCGGTAAAACCCATATCCTCGGTTGGATGCGGCATCTTTTCGGCGCGCACCAGTCCCCGATCCACGCCGCTGACACCCAGCGCCTCAACCCCGCCCACCAGCAAATGCCGCACCAGCCGCTTGTTGACAGCACCGCTCAGCACCATCTCCACCACCGCCAGCGACGGCGCATCGGTCACACGCACGCCGTCCAGGTAACGCGGCTCGATACCCATCACCTGCTGCAAGGCTGAAATCTCCCGCCCGCCGCCGTGAACAATGATGACCGGCGCGCGCACGCTGCGCAGCGCCGGAGCCAGCGCCGCCAGAAATGTCGGATCGTCAATCTCATTTCCGCCAATTTTTAGCACGACCGGTTGAGGCATGAACCACAATCCTTTACAGGGTAATCAATACGATGGCGGCCAGAGCGACCAGCACACCGGCCAACTGCATCCGTGACAGGGTTTCCTTGAGAAAGAAACGCGCCAGCAGCAGGGTCGAAGCCGGATACAGGGATGAAACAACCGCCGCAATATCCAGCCGTCCGGCCTGTGCCGCCGCCAGAAAGAACACATTACCCGCCGCATCCAGCACGCTGGAGAGCAGAACCAGCCCCAGCAGGCCGCGCCCGTTTGGCAGCAGGTTGGAGCGCCGGTTTACCAGCAGGACGGCAGCCATCACGGTCGTCGTCACCGTCCGGGCCGCGACCAGCGGCCAGAACACCGCGCCCGCCTGAACCTGATCGAGTAGAATAAAAAAGATGCCAAAACCACAGCCGGCCAGCAGCGCCATGCCGATATTGCCCGCTTCATGCCTGCCGGTGCGAGTAAAAGACACGAACCAGATGGCGAGGAACGCCAGGCCAAATCCGACCAGTTGAGCCGCATGGGGCAGGCCGCGCGTCCCAATACTAAATACGACCGGCAGCGCCGCCGTCAGCACGCCGGATACCGGCGCGGCAATACCCATGTGACCCGACGCCAGCGCCCGATACAGCGCAACCAGACCAATCAGACCGACCAGTCCGGCTACAGCACCCCAGATCATATCAGCGGCGGCCGGCAGGGCTTCGCCGGTGATAAGCGCCAGCCCGGCCAGTAATATCCAGCCAGCCAGATGGGATATAAACACAACACCCACCACGCTGGTTTTACGGGTCGCCAGGCCGCCGTTAAAGTCACCCGCGCCCCACGACAGCGCCGACAGCAAGCCAAAGGTGACTGCCGCCAGTTCTGGATTGAGTCCCATGATTTACAGCAGTCCCATCGTTTCTGGCAGATCGAACATCAGGTTAAAACACTGCACCGCCTGCCCCGACGCGCCCTTCCGCAGATTATCGGTCACGCTGGTAATGTGCAGGTAACGCGGCAGCACCGGCGTCAGGCTGATGGCCGCGCCGTTCGTGCGGACAACGTGTTTGAGCGCCGCCTGCTGGCCGGGCGGCAGCACCATCACCAGCGGTTCGTTAGCGTATACTTCCTCATATAATACCTGCGCCTCGGCGCTGTCGAAGTCGGGTTTGAGAGTCACATAAATGCTTGCCATCAGACCGCGATCCACCGGCAGCAGATGGGGTGTGAAAATGAGCGGGCCGGTCATATCGTCCAGTTTCCTGATTTCCTGCTCAATCTCGCCAACGTGCCGGTGAACCCGCCCCGGACTGTACGGTGAGAGATTGCCAAAGACTTCGACAAAGTGCAGGTGCGGCTTCGGCTCACGTCCCGCGCCGGACACACCCGACTTTGCATCCACAATGATCGGCGTGCCGGGTTCGATGACCCGCGCCCGCAGCAGCGGATAGAGTCCCAGCAGCGTCGTCGTCGGATAGCACCCCGGCGCGGCAATCACCGCCCGACCACGAATCCGGTCACGGTTGATTTCCGGCAGGCCGTAAGGGGTGGGCAGGAGTTCGGGGTTGGGATGGGCGTGGCCGTACCACTGTTCGTAGACCTCCGGTGTATCCAGCCGCAGATCAGCCGACAGGTCAATCACTTTCGCACCGGCGGCCCGCGCGCTGGCGGCGACCGGCGCGGACGCCAGATGGGGCAGCGCCAGAAACACAGCCTCTATCCCGATCAGGGGCGCGGCTTCCGGCGCGACATACCGCAGCGTCGTGCCCGGCACCGGCTGCCCGGCTTCCTTGCCGGAGGTGGCAAAAACCAGTTCGACCGCCGGATGCCGCCGCAAAATCTCGATCAAATCCTGCCCGGCGTAACCCGACGCGCCGTAGACCCCCACCCGAATGTTCTGCATAATCCTGACTCCCTCACTAACCGACGCCTGCCGCAGTGCTGTTAACGGACGATAAAAACAAAACCCCCCGGCTGCTCACTCGTGAGGCCAGGGGGAGGGATGGTCGTGAGTCGCGAAAATGCGCCTAACGCCAAAATCCCAACCAGACCTCACGGGTCGGCGGGCGGCGGCTGCGACGGCGCGGAAAACGATGATAAACCTTAACCGACATAGGATGTTTCTTAACCATTTTGACGATACAGTGGAGTGTATAGAATCCAGGCGGAAGAGTCAATTAGCGGGTACTGGCGACTCCTAAAGTTCGGATACCTTGTCCCTGATGGTTGTATAAAGTACATAAGCCCTGGCTGCCGCAAACGTTTAACTGGCGTAAGGCCAACTAAGACCAGTGTCCCTCTTGTCAGAGCATTAAGAAATGATACAATGCGGCGATTCAAGGTTGAGGTCATCTATGTGGCATCAGGAAATCCGCAGGCACACCCGCTTTAATTTCACCGTGAATGTGCTGGACGGCGCATTCTTTGGTCTGGGTCTGGGATTTGCCTCGACCGTCACCATCATTCCATTATTCATTAATTCACTGACCGACTCGAAGCTGCTGATCGGGCTGATCGCCTCGCTGCATACGATTGGCTGGCATCTGCCCCAACTGCTGACCGCCGAGCGGGTGTCGCAGATGCGGCGCTACAAACCAATGGTGATGTGGATGACGCTGCACGAACGCTGGCCGTTTTTAGGGCTGGCGCTGCTGGCGCTGCTCGTCCCCACGCTGGGCGCGGAGTGGAGCCTGCCCCTCGCCTTCCTGCTGATCGCATGGCATTCCCTCGGCGGCGGACTGACGGCCAACCCCTGGCAGAGCATGATCGGCAAGATCATGCCGGCAGAACGTATTGGCACCTTTTTTGGCACGCAGTCCGCCGCCGCGAACCTGCTCGCCAGCGGCAGCGCCATTGTCGCCGGATTTCTGCTGTACGCCGTCCCATCGCCGTACAACTTCGCCATCTGTTTCCTGCTCACCGGCGGCTTCATGGCGATTTCTTACATTTTCCTCGCCCTTACCCGCGAGCCAGAACACCCGCTGCCGGCGGCGAGTGAACACCAGCAGATTGGCTGGCGGCGGCTGCTGGCGATTCTCCGGCAGGACAAGAACTTTCGCTGGTATATTCTGGCGCGGATGCTGTCCCAGGGCGCCTGGGTCGCTATCAGTTTCTACACGGTGTACGCCGTGCGGCAGTTTGATATGACTGCCGAAACCGCCGGTTTTCTCACCGGGCTGCTGATGCTGGCGCAGGCGTTTGCCAACCCCGTTCTGGGCTGGATCGGTGACCACTGGGGACACCGCACCGTGTACGCCGGGGGCGCGCTGATGATGACTGCCAGCGCGGCGCTGGCGTGGTTCGCGCCGGAAATTGGCTGGTTGTACGCTGCCTTCGCCCTGGCCGGGTTCTCCAATGCCGCTGTCTGGTCTATCGCCATGTCATTCACGCTGGAATTTGGCACCGGGTCGGAAAAGCCGCTGTACATCGGACTCGCCAACACACTGATCGCGCCGTTTACCCTGCTGGCGCCGATCATCGGCGGTGGGCTGGCGGACGCCTTTGGCTTCCACAGCACCTTTGCGGTGGCCGTGATCTGCGGGCTGGCAACCGCTGTCCTGCTGCAATTCGTCGTGCGCGACCCCCAGCCGCGCACCAAGACACTGGTCGCGCCGCCCGCCGCGCCAGTTTCGGCAGGCAACTAACCAATGGCGGGCGCGCTGGCCGGAGTGCGCGTCCTGGATTTTTCACGCGTGCTGGCCGGGCCAGTCTGCACCATGCTGCTGGGCGATCTGGGCGCAGACGTCATTAAAGTCGAAAATCCCAACACGGGTGACGATACCCGCCAGTGGGGGCCGCCCTGGCTGGGCGACCAGAGCGCGTATTATCTGAGCGTTAACCGCAACAAACGCAGTCTGACACTCAACCTCAAAACCCCCGAAGGCCAGCACATCGCCCGGCAGTTGGCGGCCAAAAGTCAGATCGTGGTCGAAAACTTCAAGGTCGGGCAGATGGCCGGTTTTGGCCTGGGCTACGAGGAGCTGCGCGCCGTCAATCCCGCGCTGGTCTACTGTTCAATCACCGGCTTTGGTCAGACCGGGCCGTATGCTGACCGTCCCGGCTACGATTTCATCATTCAGGCCATGAGCGGGCTGATGTCCATCACTGGCCCGGCAGATGGCGAACCCTACAAAGTCGGTGTGGCCGTATCGGACGTGTTCACCGGTCTGTTCGCGCTGTCGGCTATTCTGGCGGCGCTGCGCCACGCCGAACGCACGGGCGAAGGCCAGTACATTGATCTTGCCCTGCTTGACTCGCAACTGGCCGCGCTGGTGAACGTCGCCAGCAATACGCTGGTATCTGGCAGGCCGGCGGCACGTTTTGGCAACGCGCATCCCAACCTGGTGCCGTACCAGATTTTTCAGGCCAGCGATGGCGCCTTTACCGTCGGCGTGGGTAATGACCGGCAGTTCGCCGCGCTGTGCGCGATTATCGGCCAGCCGGAACTGGCCGCCGACCTCCGTTTTGCCACCAACCCCGCCCGCGTTACGCACCGCGCCGAGTTGATTCCGATGCTGGAAGCCGCCTTCGTCCGGCGGACGGCAGCCGCCTGGGTCGAGGCGCTGCTGGCGGCAGGCGTCCCCGCCGGCCCGATCAACGATGTGGCGGCCATTCTGCATGACCCGCAGGTACAGGCGCGCGGCCTGATTCAAACCGTTACCACCGCTGCTGGCGAGGCGCTGCACCTGGTTGGTTCTCCGGCGCAGCTCTCGGCTACTCCTGCCGGAATTCGTTATCCCCCACCCACGCTCGGCCAGCACACGGACGAAATACTTCAGGAAGTGGTGGGATTAGACACGGCTGCGATCCAGCACTACCGGGAAATCGGCGTGATTTAACCTGTACGTTTGTACAGGTGAAGCCCCCTCTAAGTACCTAGCGGTAATCCGGCAAAATTGTGTTACAATAACCCATGTACCCGCATAAGCGGTTTGTTTGAATTTTGTGCATAATTTCAGCGCAGGGCTTGCCATTTACGTCATGACCTGCTATGATCTCTCATGGCCTCTCAATGACTGGCCGTAGTGCCGCATCTCAAAAACCGGGTAAGCATCGCTTAAGCGGTGAACAGCAGGAAAGGCTGGTTCGATGTCCAACAGCACGCCACAGGCAGCATTCATCTCCTAGACCGGATTTTTCCCTATAGCAGTTGATTGTCGTTTCAGTTCATGATAAGGGAAACCGCCCCCGGACTGCTGTCATCGGGGAGGAGCACAGGTTCCCCTGGAGGGGTATCACTTGAATTCGAACCCACCTGCACAGGCCTATCAGTTTGACCTCAAACATGCGGTCACCAAAAACCGTTTCGTTGGCTTCTGGCGAATGATGACCGGCTTCCGCTGGTTGTATTTCGGCGCGATTGCCACCCTGGGGCTGGCGTCGCTGTTCAGTATGCTGTCCTTCCTGCTCATCCGTTATTTTGTGGATGAGGCGCTGCAGCAGCCTGATCTGCACAATGTACTGCCTTATGTGGCGCTCGGCTTTGTCGGGCTGGCGCTGCTGCAGGGCGCGTTCAGCTTCTTCAGCGGGCGGCTGACGGCGCAGACGGCGGAAGGTGTGGCGCTGCGCCTGCGGAACTACATGTTCGACCACATCCAGCATCTGACGTTCACCTATCATGACAAGATGCAGACGGGTGAACTGATTCAACGCTGCACATCGGACGTAGATACCATCCGCCGCTTCTTCTCGGAGCAGGCGATTGGCGTGGGACGCATCATCATCCTGTTTGTGATTAACTTCGGTGCGCTGCTGTCGCTGCATGTCGGGCTGGCGCTGGTATCCATTCTGGTGCTGCCGCCGATCATCATCGCCTCGCTGTTTTTCTTCCGGCGCGTGTCCAAGGCCTGGGAAGCCTACCAGGAGCAGGATGCAAAACTGTCCACCACCCTGCAAGAGAACCTGAGCGGGGTGCGCGTGGTAAAAGCCTTCGCCCGGCAGGAGTACGAACGCAACAAGTTCGAAGGTGACAACTACGAAAAGTTCCGGCGCGGCAGAAATTTCATGCTGATGCACTCCGGCTTCTGGCCGATCACCGACATTATCTGCGGCGCGCAAATTCTGGGCGGGTATACCCTCGCGGCATTTCTGGTAATGGACGGCACCATCACCATCGGCACGTACCTGGCCTACGCCGGTCTGCTGATGAACATCATCAACCCGATCCGTAACCTGGGACGTCTGATCGTGCATATGTCTACCGGCCTGGTATCGTTCGACCGGGTGAGCGAGATCATGCGGGAAGCCCGCGAACCATTGACCGAAGGCCAGCATCAGCCGACCGGCGGCCTGCGCGGTGAAGTCGTGTTCTCGAACGTCTCCTTTGAATACGAGCCGGATACGCCGGTGCTGGAGAATATCAGCTTTACCGTCAAACCGGGGCAAACAGTGGCGCTGCTCGGTTCGACCGGTTCCGGTAAAACCTCGGTCGTCAGCCTGCTGCCGCGTTTCTATGACTATAAAAGTGGCAGCATCACGATTGACGGTGTGGAACTGCGCGACTATCCGCGCAAGTACCTGCGCGGGCAGATCGGCGTGGTGGAGCAGGAACCATTCCTGTTCTCGCGCACGATTCGGGAAAACATCACCTACGGCGTCGGGCGCGAAGTGTCCGACGATGAGGTGATCGCGGCAGCGCAGGCGGCGGCGGTTCATGACGTGATCATGACCTTCCCCGACGGCTACAATACGCTGGTCGGCGAACGCGGCGTCACGCTGTCCGGCGGACAGAAACAGCGCGTTGTACTGGCGCGCACCCTACTGAAAGACCCGCGCATCCTGATTCTGGATGACGCTACCTCGTCGGTAGACGCGGAGACCGAAGACAGCATTCGCGGCGCGCTGCTGCGGCTGATGCAGGGGCGCACCTCGTTCGTGATCGCGCACCGCATCCAGACCGTAATGCACGCCGACCTGATTCTGGTGTTTGACAAGGGGCATATCGTCCAGCGCGGCACACACGACGAACTACTGGCCCAGGGCGGCATGTACCGCCGGGTGTATGAACTGCAATCGCGCATCGAAGACGAACTGGAAAAGGAGATCGCCAGTGTCGGACTTCCACTATGAGGAAGAAGATTTTCAGGGCAAATTCGACCGGGGGACGTTCGTCCGCAT
>JARKOK010000166.1 GCA_029975765.1 Aggregatilineales bacterium | reverse complement strand
CAGCGTATTGACAGGTACGCTGTAAAGAGCTATATTCGGCATGGATATTTATCCAGATAGGAATTTATATTCATGCCGAATTTCAATCGAACGATGCTCTCGGAAGAACTGCGATTGGTCACAAAAGTGGCTTACCTGTACTACATGCAGCAGCAAAAACAGTCGGACATTGCCCGGCAGCTTGATATTTCGCAAGCCACCGTCTCGCGCATTCTCAAACGTGCCGAGGAGGAGGACATTGTTCGCATCACCGTCAATATGCCGACCGGGGTGTATGTCCAGCTTGAAAACGAGCTTTGTGCCCGGTACGGCCTTAAGGCGGCGATTGTTGTGCACTGCGACGACGAAAGCGACGAGGCGATCTTCGATCACATCGGCAGCGCCGCCGCGTATTATGTGGAAACGACCATCGGCAAAAATGAGGTGGTGGGGCTGTCGTCGTGGAGTTCGTCGCTGCTGGCGATGGTGAATGCCATGCACCCACTGGCAAAACCGACCAACGCCAAAGTTGTCCAGATTCTGGGCGGCGTGGGCAATCCCTCCGCCAAGATTTATGCCTCGCATATTACCGAGCGGTTTGCCGACCTCGTTCAGGGCGAGGCCATCTACCTGCCCGCGCCGGGTGTCGCCAGTTCAGTTCAGATGCACGACGAACTGATGACCAACGCTTTCGTGCGCGAGGCGGTGGCGTTGTTTGACCATATTACCCTGGCGCTGGTCGGCATTGGCAGCATCGAACCCTCCAAACTGCTGATGAGCAGCGGCAACGTATTCACTGCCGAGGAATTGACCATGCTGCAAGAGCGCGGCGCGGTGGGTGATATTTTCCTGCGCTTTTTTGATCGTGAGGGGCAGCCCGTGCTTACACCGCTGAATGACCGGGTGGTGAGTATGCAGCTGCAGCAGTTAAAACAGGTCAAACGATCTGTCGGCATTGCCGGGGGCGCGCGCAAAATTGATGCCATACGCGGCGCGTTACATGGCGGGTGGATCAACGTATTGATTACCGATCACGTAACCGCCTATCGTTTAATGGATTAACCAATGGTTCTGCTGGTCTTTGACTTTCAACAGCGGTCATGACTGCCCGTAGGGACATGTCCCTGCAATACCGAACCTGATCGGCAAATTTCATCAGAACCGGACACCTGTGACAAGGCCGTCCCATTTAGGAATAATTATTCATATAATGAATATATATCAGAACACAGTCCGGGAGCCATTATTTTGAGGAGGACACTTCTGTTTAAGAAGGAACAGGAGGAAACTATGGATGTACGGGAACTGAAGCGTAAGTCCATTCAATATCGCAGGACGATTCTGCGGATTATCAAACAGGCCAATTCCGGGCACACCGCAGGCAGCCTGTCCTGCGTGGATATTCTCAATGTGCTGTACAACCATGTGATGAATATTCGCCCCGATAACTTTGACGACCCGTGCCGTGACCACTATATTCAGAGCAAAGGTCATTCGGTTGAGGCGCTGTATACCGTGCTGGCAGACAGGGGCTTTTACCCGGAAGCCGAACTCGACACCCTGTGTAAATTCGGCTCGCGTTTTGTGGGGCATCCCACACGCAAAGTCTACGGCATCGAACATAATACGGGCGCGCTCGGACACGGGCTGTCGGTCAGTGTGGGGTTGGCGCTGGCGGCAAAAAAGGATGGCTGTTCGAATCGGGTATTCACGCTGCTCGGTGATGGCGAACTGGCCGAAGGCTCCAGTTGGGAAGCCCTGATGGCCGCCAGCCATTATCGGCTGGATAACCTGACGATCATTGTGGATCGGAACACCCTGCAAATCACGGATCGCACCGAGAATGTCATGGGGCTGGAACCCCTGGCCGACAAGTTTGCGGCCTTCGGCTGCGCCGTGCGAACGTGTGACGGGAACAGCATTGAAGAACTGACCCACCTCTTTGACGGTCTGCCCTTCGAGCCGGGTAAACCCAGCCTGGTGCTGGCAAAAACCATCAAAGGCAAAGGCATCAGCTTTATGGAAGATACGGTCAAGTGGCATCATAAAGTACCCAGTGAAGACGAATACAGCGCGGCGATCCACGAACTTGACCGGGCGGAGGCATCGTTATGACCAAGTGGACTGTGGAACGACCGAATCTGGAAGCCTTCGCGGACACGCTGCTTAACCTGGCCCACGCGGACGCCAACGTTCTGGTATTGACCAGCGATTCGCGCGGTTCGGGGAAACTCGTGCCGTTTGGTCAAACGCTGCCCGATCAGATCATCGAGATGGGTATTGCTGAACAAAATCTGGTGGGGGTGGCCGCCGGGCTGGCCGCTGCCGGCAAGAAGGTGTTTGCCGTCTCGCCCGCCTGCTTTTTGACCACCAGGGCGTTGGAACAGATCAAAAACGACGTGGCGTATTCGGATCACCCGGTGAAACTGATCGGGATCAGCGCGGGGGTGAGTTACGGCGCGCTGGGTTCAACCCACCATTCGTTACACGACTATGCCGCGCTGCGCACCATCCACAACCTTGACGTGGTTGCGCCTGCCGACAACTTCGAGACCTGCGCCGCTATCACGGCGGCTTTATCTCACCCGCGCCCGATCTATATCCGCTTCGGCAAAAAGCCGATGGTTCGTCTGCACACCGGTGATACCCCCTTTGAGGTGGGCAAAGCCATCACCCTGCGCGATGGTCATGATGTGACCTTCGTTGCGGCAGGTGAAACGGTCTTCCCGGCGCTCCAGGCCGCCGACCAGCTTGAAACCGAGGGTATATCCTGCCGGGTCATCAGTATGCATACGCTCAAGCCGCTTGACCAGGATGCGCTGATTCACGCCGCGCGTCACAGCCGCGCGCTGGTGACCGTCGAAGAACACAGCGTTTACGGTGGATTGGGCGAAGCCTGTGCCGCCGTACTGGCGCAAAAACAAATCAGCCTGCCGTTTCGGATTGTCGCCATCCCCGACGAATACACCATCACGGGCGATCAAACGGAAATCTTTGAGTATTACGGCATTTCTGCCGGTGGCCTGGCGGCGGCGGCGAGAAATTTGCTGGAACCGGAGTCAGAACGATGACCGCCATACTGGCAGTGGATCAAAGTACCTCAGCGACCAAAGCCCTGCTGTTTCAGCCAGATGGCCGGCTGACGGATTCCGCCGCCGTCGAACACCAGCAGTATTACCCGCAGCCCGGCTGGGTGGAACATGACGCCGAGGAAATCTATCAGAACACGCTGGCTGCCGTGCGGGCGCTGCTGGAAAAAACCGGTGCGGCGGCCAGCGATATTCGCGGCCTGAGCCTTACCAACCAGCGCGAAACGATAGTGGTCTTTGACCGCAGGACGGGCCGACCGCTTTACCGCGCGATTGTCTGGCAGTGCCGGCGCGGTGATCCCATTTGCCAGTCGCTCATCGAAGCAGGTCACAACGACCTGGTGCGGGATAAAACCGGACTCAAAATTGACACGTACTTCCCGGCGGCCAAACTCAAATGGCTGCTGGATCAGGAACCACAGATCAGACAGCAACTGCTCGACGGCGAGGCGTTGATCGGCACGATAGACACCTACCTGATTTACCGCCTGACGCAGGGAAACGTGTTCGCCACTGACCACACCAATGCCAGCCGCACGCTGTTGTTCAACCTTCACACCATGCGCTGGGACCCCGACCTGTGCGCGCTGTTTGGTGTACCTATCCACGCCCTGCCAGAGGTGCGCGAAAGCAGCGCCCGGTTTGGCGAAACCGACGTGGGCGGCCTGCTTAAAGCGCCGGTTCCGATCTGCGGGGTCATGGGCGATTCTCAGGCGGCGTTATTTGCGGAACGCTGTTTTAC
>JARKOK010000142.1 GCA_029975765.1 Aggregatilineales bacterium | reverse complement strand
TCAGGCCGGCGTCTACGACCGTCCAGCCGTCCGCGCCGCGCAGCAGGTAACAGTTGACGCGGTTGAGCGCGAACGGCAGCGGCAGATGAACCTGGAAAATATCGTCCGTGACCGGGACGAGCGGCGAATGCATGGGCGGTTCCCTTTCGATCAACGGGTTTTGATGACAGTGTACCGGCATTCGCCGGTTTTCGTAGGGGCGGCCTGATGTGGCCGCCCGATGGGGAGCGCACACTGGCGCTCCCCTACATAGCATCCGTTACTCGCCCTGCCTGACGCAGTACGGCGGACAGTCAAAACCGGGCGTTTCTTCAGGGGTTGCGACCGGCGTGGGCGGGGCTTCGGTCGGGTCGGGTGGCGGCGGGGCTAATGGGATGTTGACCATCGGACTGCTGCACGCTACCTGCCCGTTATACAGCGCCTCAACATTCCAGGAGAACTGGAAGAATCCGCCAGCGCCGGCGGTGTTGATGGTCAGGTTGGTGGCCGCGCCGCTGGTTTCAAACGACCCGGCCAGTGAGCCATCCCCACGATACAGGTTGACGCGGTAGCTGGTCGCGCCGGGGGCGGGATCCCAGTAAAACACCTGATCGCCGAAGCTCGAACCGTCCAGCGGCGACGTGGGCCGCAGCGCCGCGCAGTTCACTTCACCGGATGTCACGAGCGGCTGGTTGTTCAGACCGGGCACGGGTGTTGGCTGCGGCGGCAGCACGCCCGGCGGCAGGCAGTAGGCATTGGTCTGCCCCGGTATGGTAACACCATAGTTCAGAATGCTGGTGGGCAGGTTGACAAGCGGCTGCAACTGCTGGCGGTCTTCGGGGGTTAGCGGCTGGCAGCCTTCCCATGGGCCGGTAATGACCGGGAAAGACAGCCGCGTCAGTTCAGGTGTGGCTTCCGGGGTTGGCTCGGCGGTCGGTTCCGCCGTACTTCCCGGTTCGGGTGTGCCTTCCGGCGGCGGGCTGCCGCCAAATCCGGGCGGCAGGCTGATGGGCGCGGTCGCCTTAAAGCCTGCCGGCACGATCAGGTTGTTCACACTCGCCTGACCGTCCAGCACCGTGATTTCCATCGTGTTCTGGTCGAGCAGCCGCAGGATGATCGTCGAGCCGATCTGAATTCGGGCTTCGTTGACGGTCAGATCAATCGTCACCCCCTTCGGCCCCTGCACGACCAGCATCGAGGGCGCGTCATTGCACTGTGGGCTGCCCAGGCCGGTCGTCAGATAGAAGGACTGCATCGGCGCGCGCGCTTCTTCGGTGTAGACCGGCAGCGCCGAAAGATCGGCCTCCGACACCACCTCACGGTTAATCCAGCCTGGCACACCGTCGTCCACCACGCGCAGCCACTCGCCGGTCGGGTCTATCGCGTCGGCTTGCAGCCGCACGCCGGATTCGGCGATTTGCAGCACATTCGCCCGTAAATTCGGCAGGCTGCGCACCCGCGCGCGGGTTTTAGCAATCACTTCCACGATCACATCGGACGGCGGCACGGCCTGGCCTTCCGGCACGGCGTTCTGTATCTGCGCGTCTCCCATCAGGATGAAAACAACATTCTGGCCGGGCAGGGTGTTGGGAATATTGGCTTGCAGCCGCAGCACGGCGATACCCCACAACTGGAGCGTTTCATCCAGGGGGGAGGTCTGAATCGAAGCTAATGTTTCGATGCCGGTGCGGTCGGATGGCTTGCTGAAAAGATCATCTACCGGTTCCTGGAAGAACGTCGCGCCCACACGGTTGAAACCGTAACAGGCCGCGTTGCGCCCCAGATCGGCGCAGCTGGTGCCGACTTCTTCCAGCGCCCGCTGCGCCAGTGCCGTACACGTGCTGTCCGCCGGCTGCGATTGTCCTAAAACGGGGGCTAACACTACAATGCTGACCAGCAGCATCACCACTAAAATCAGTAAACGAACCCTCGGGCTTATCACAGGTCTGTCTCCTTGAAGTTCTTACCAGACCTATTATAACCCTCGTCGAATTTTCGCGCTGGACACAAAAGGAACTCAGACGGCAGCCAGATCGCTGTAACCCGGACTGCTCTCAATGTTGTGGGTGTGAACATGATCGCCGGGCTGGATGTCCTGCGTGGCGGTGCCAATCGTCAGCCCGTATTTGACGATGCGCTCTCCCTTTTTAATGGGGCGCAGCGCGATCTTGTGGCCGTAGGGGATGGCGGCGGTGGCAGTGACGGTGATGCTCGATAAACGTCCGGTCGTGCCGACTTTATCCCCGCGCTGGATGTGGTCTTCCAGCACGGCGGTGCCGACGTTATCCTCAGGTTCGATGACAAATACGGTTTTCATGTCAGCCTTTCAGAAATAATTGTTTTTCGGCGTGACAGGAAACCTTCCCTGTCACTCAGGCGCTTTCCCAAAAATTACGACGACAACCGTTTGCCACATCTATTATACGACGCACTCACGGATCATAACATAGTTCGATAATACCACTGGTAAGGCCGGCCTACAACAATTCTTACTTACTGATGCAGGGCAAACGCATGAAAAAAATTATAACGTTATGAGCGCCATCCCCATTGCATAGGGAGCGAACTTAACGGACTCTTTTTGCCCCCTCTCTACGCAGTGGGGATAGGGGGTGAGGAAGCGCGGAAAACATTTTGATGCGTTTGCCCTACTTACTGATGGAGAACCGAAAACAGGATCGCCTGATTTTTCGGTGCACGGCACGCCGTGCCCCTACCTGCGGCGGCGGATCTGTTTAAGGTTGTTGATGAGCTTACGCGAAAGTCATTTCAGGCCAGTGGTGGCAATGCCGGTGGTGATATACCGCTGCAAAAAGGCGAATACAACGGTGATCGGCAGCAGCGTCAGCACAGTCATCGCCAGTACCAGGTCCCACTGGGTATTAAATTCGCCCTGGAAGGAATTGAGTCCGATTTGCAGCGTGAACAGTTCCTTGCGGCTGAGGACGATCAGCGGCCACAGGAAATCGTTCCAGCGCCACATCACCGAAAAAATCGCCAGGACGGCCAGCGCCGGCCCCGCCAGCGGCAGCACGATCTGCCAGTAGATGCGCCACTCGGTCGCGCCATCAATCCGCGCCGCGTCCAGCAGTTCGTCGGGGATGGTCAGCATGTACTGCCGCAGCAGAAACACGCCGGTCGGCGTGGCGGCTGCCGGGACGATCACGCCCAGCAGGTTGTTATTCCAGCCGATCTCGTTAATCACCAGATAGATGGGAATCAGAATGACCGACAGCGGCACCATCAGCGTGCTGAGGATAATCACGAAGATGACATCCCGCCCTTTAAACCGGTATTTGCTGAGGCCAAACGCCGCCATGCTGTTAATCAGCAGCGTGATCAGCGTGGACACCACCGTGACAATCGCGCTGTTGCGGAAGTAGCGCCAGAAGTCAAAAGCGATAATGCCGCGTGTGTAGTTCTCCAGCCCGAAGTAAATGCTTTCCACCGGCTGCCGGTCTTTGATATTCACCGTGATGATGTCGGTCGGGTTGTCGGGGTCAAGCATCTGCGCTTCGATACCCACGCGCCGGATCTGTGCCAGCCGCCGGGTCGAGCCGTCCGCCAGCGTGACATCGTACAGGTCAAGCGGCTGGTCATAGCCGTCCACCAGGACGCTTTCCTGTTTATAGGGCAGCAGCGTCGGCGGGAAGCGCACTAACTGCGGCTGGGGTTTAAACGACGACAGCGCCAGCCAGATGACCGGCCCGAACATCAGCACCGTACCCAGCGACAGGTACAGATACGTCAGCAGATCGGCGCGGGACAGACGTTTTGTGCCGCCGGTGCGGGTCAGAAAATCGAGAACGGTTCGCACGATGCTTCTAACTTTCTTCCGGTTGTTCGGCGCGCCGCCCCAGGCGAAGCTGCGTGACGGTCAGCACCATCAGCACCCCGGCCAGCACCACCGACGCGGCGGCGGCCAGCCCGGCCTGGCGGCTGGTACTGGTGAAACCGGTGTTATAAATGTACTGCACGATGTAGGTTGTCGCCGTACCCGGCCCGCCCCCCGTGAGCGCGAACACCTGGTCAAACACCTGCACGCCGCGAATGAGTGATAACACCAGCACCACCAGCAGCGTGGGCATCAGCAGCGGCAGCGTGACGTAGCGGAAACGATTCCACGATGAAGCGCCATCAATGGAGGCCGACTCGTACAGTTCCGCCGGGATGGATTGCAGCCCGGCCAGCAGAATCAGCGTGTAGAAACCCATCTGCGCCCAGATACTGACGAAGACCACCCAGAAACGTGCCCAGTTCGGGTCAAGCAGGAACATCACACGGTCGCCGCCCAGGGCGACAATCAGCGCGTTGAGCAGGCCGTCGCGCTGGAGAATCCACTTCCAGATGAGCGCCACCACCACCGGCGACAGCAGCACCGGATAAAAGAACACACTGCGGAAAAATCCGCGATACCGGATTTTGCGATTGAGCGCCAGCGCCGTGACCAGCGCGAAGACCACCATGCCGCCCACCTGAAACACCACGAACACACTTGTGTTCATCACCGCCCGCCAGAAGATGTCCTCGCGGCAGGTGGTGGGGTTCGGGCTGAGAATATTCTGGCAGGTGAACAACGCTTCAAAGTTCGCCGTACCGACGATGGGGCGATCCTGTGGGAACAGGGCGCTGCCGCCGGTGAAGGCGTAATAGAAGTTCAGCAGCATTGGCAGCAGGATGAACACGCCAAACAGCAGCAGGTTCGGCAGCACGAAGAAATACGCCATGCGCTGCGTCCCCAGCCGGTTTTGCAGCGGCGTGAGAATCAGATCAACGCCGTGCATGAGCGTATCAATCAGTTGGTGGAAGAACTGAAACGATGCGCGGCGGCGGGGCAGAGTTTTTTGGAAGGGGATGTCAACCATTCAGAGTCCTGTGACGGGACAGGGGCGCGCTGCCGCGCCCCTGCCACCAGTCGTTTAGCCCTGCTGGGCGTTTTTAATGGCTTCGTCAACGTCTTGCTGAATCGCCTGAATCGCGTCGTCCAGCGACAGGCTGCCCACGATGACTTCGCTCAACCGGCCATCAATCGGGCGGTTGTAGGTGAAAGCGTATTCGCTGTATTGCAGTTTATACGCCTGCTCGTCAATCTTTGGAATTTCCGCCGCCAGCACGTTCAGCACGTCGGCGTTGTCCGGGTAGTCCAGCCCTTTGGCCGCCAGCCCCAGATGGCCGGGCAGGAACGACGACGCCAGCGCGAATTCCGTCTGGACATCTTCCTGTACCAGAAAATCCATCAGTCGGGCAACTTCCGCCGGGTGCTTCGTGCCGGCGAAGGCCACCAGCAGCGACCCGCCCGGACTGCCGGTGCTGCCGCCGGGACCGCTGGGGTTCGGGATAGCTTCCCAGTCAAAGGCATCACCGATGCCGGTCGCCAGCCCGCCAACGGCAAAACTGCCGCTGTACAGCATCACGGCCTGGCCGTTAATGAACTCGTCGCGCGCCAGCTTCGGGCCGTCCGGCAGGTTGGCCCAGATGGTCGGATCGCTCAGGCCGGTCTGGTTCCAGCTTACCAGTTTTTCGGCGGCGGTGCGGAAGCCGGGGCTGTCCGCCATGAAGTTGCCGTCCGCGTCAAAGAACTGGCCGCCCTCGGAAATGGCGAAACCCCAGAAGCGGTGGCCGCGCGGCTCGAAGGCAATGGCGAACGGGGTTTCGGTGGCTTCAGCGACCTGCTGCGCTGCTGCTGCCCACTCGTCCCACGTCACCTCGTCTTTGGTGTCGCTGGGCACCGGCACGCCGGCCTGTTCAAACAGCGTGCGGTTGATGAAGGGCGCGGTAATGGTGAACTGGAGCGGGAAACCGAAAATGCCGGTTTCGCTGGCGTCGGCGCGCAGCGAGTCCAGCACCGCGTCGCTGAAGTTGGCCTCCCAGTAGGCCGCGTCCTGTACCAGCGGGCGCAGATCAAGATAACTGCCGATGAACAGCGCCACATTATTCACGCGCGCCAGGTCGGGCGGGCTGCCGCCTTCAACCTGCGCCTGAATGGTGGAGTGATACACATTCGGGTCGCTGTAGCCAATGTCATCAATCACTACGGTGATACCCGGATTGTCCGCTTCAAACTGATCGAGCGCGGCGCGCAGGGCTTCACCTTCCGTTCCGTCGTTATACCAGGTAATGCGGAGTTCGACCGGCTCCTGCGCCGCCACATGAACGGCGACCAGCAGCAGGGCGACCAGCAAAATAAACACATGTCGTAACTTCATGCACAGACTCCTTCTCCCAATCCAGCCTATTTCGCGCAAGGGAAATATTTGGCACAGACCGCGCCGGCAGGCACAGCATCGGCAATTTTAGCAGTTTCATCAGCGATAACAACACCGCGAACGGGCGGTCGTTATGTGATAATGAAGTTTTAACACGGCCTTAGTCTGGCAGCCGGATGCGCGGCGTGTGAAACTGCCGCGCTCGTCACCGCGTGTTTGAGGGTAGGTTGTTCCTTTATATAGTGCTGGCGGCCAGAAACCTGAAATTCACAATCCCTATCCATTTTCTAACGGCCAGCGCCGGGGCCTTTTGTTATACTTCCGTTGGAATAACAGCCTGCGACATTCTGGTACTCTAGTACTGTAAGGCTATATTGCGAATCGTTAAGGTTCGCTACGATGAAATCGGGACGAAAATGTAAAAAGTAAATTCGGTATCCGGCGCTGGCCGGAAGGGACTGTTGTGATAATGGAAGACCACGATCGGGCAACGCGCCATCTCGCGCTGCTGCCGGCGGATACGCCGCTGCCGCTGCGAGCCACCGGGCCGCTGGAAGATGAGCTGCCCTGGGTGATCGAATTCCGGGTGGTCGGAACGGCGGCGACCATTCAGGTGCAGGTCAACGAAATGATGACGATTGGCCGCAGCGACCCCCAGCGTAATATCCATCCCGATATTGATCTGGCGGCACATGAAGCCCAGGCGAAAGGGGTGTCCCGCCAGCACGCCGTTGTGATCGCCAAAGACAACCGTATCGCTGTCAAAGACCTCGGCAGCGTCAACGGCACGCGGCTGAATGGCCGCGCGTGCAAGCCTAATCTGGAATACCGGCTGCGGCATGGGGATGAACTGGATATTGGAGAGTTAAAACTTCAGGTGCGTTTTGCCGTCGTCCCGACGATTCACGATGTCGTGGCCGACCATGACGTGCGCCATGCCATGATACCGGTCATGGGTAAGGGGCAGCAGGTGTTAATCGTGGAAGACGACGAAGACGTGGGCAAGGTGTTCAGCCTGGCGCTGGAACATGCCGGCTTCCACGCCTCGGTGGTTAACTCGGTCGCGGCGGCGCTGGGGTCGGTCACGCTGAAGCTGCCGGAACTTATCGTGCTGGACCTGATGCTGCCCGATATGAGCGGCCTTGACCTGCTGCGCTACGTGCGGAAGGAATACGCGCAGCGCCATGTCCCGATGATCGTGGTATCCGGCGCGACCGGCGGTTTCCAGATGAACCAGGCCAAAGAAGCCGGCGCCGATCTGTGCCTGGGCAAGCCGGTCAGCGTTGAGGAACTGGTGCGGGCGGTGGCCTCGTATCTGTGTGAGCCAGTCACCCGCGCCTCGTAAGCCCTTTAAGAAGCTACCCGTACAACCGGGCAGCCGGCTGAAGAAAATGTCAGGGCGACCACATTGGGTCGCCCTGGTCGTGCCCCTAATCCCCTCATTCAAAAAAATTCCAAAAGAAATCCCCGCGTCTAATCTTGACTCTGGAAATCGGAAATGTTAATATGCTAACCCGCATAAGACGGCTACAACCTCCACGTTGAGGCAATGTGAACGCCGAACTGAGCGCATGGTGGCGAAAGCGTCCCGCTGTCCGGGGTAGCTCGCCTTCGACCGAAGACGGATACGGGCGTTCTGTTGTTAAGTACGCCCGTTTGCGTGTCCAAAAAAAGTTCATCAATTTCGGAGACTACTATGCCAACAATCAACCAGTTGGTGCGGAAGGGCCGCCAGGATAAGAAAAGTAAATCCAAAGCCCCGGCGCTGCAATACACGCTGAACGCTTACACGCAAAAGCGTACCCGGCGGCGTAAAGGCGCTCCGCAGAAGCGCGGCGTGTGTATGGTCGTCAAGACGATGACCCCGAAGAAACCGAACTCGGCTTTGCGGAAGGTGGCACGTGTTCGCCTGAGCAACCTGATCGAGGTTACGGCTTACATTCCCGGTGAAGGGCACAGCCTCCAGGAGCACAGCATCGTGCTGGTGCGTGGTGGCCGTGTGAAAGACCTGCCCGGCGTGCGCTATCACATTGTGCGCGGCACGCTGGATACGGATGGCGTCAAGAACCGTGAACAGGCGCGCAGCAAGTACGGCACCAAACGTCCGAAGGCTGGCGCGGCTGCGGCGGCGAAGAAGAAATAGAAAGGTAGTCGGTTATGCCGAGAAGAAATCGTCCCACCCGGCGGCCTGTTGTGCCGGATCGTAAGTACAACAACGTCCAACTGACGATGGTCATCAACCGCATGATGTACGGCGGCAAAAAAAGCACCGCCCAGCGGCTGATGTACACGGCGCTGGACATCATCGAAGAACGCCAGAAACGGGACCCGATTGAGGTATTCGAGCAGGCGCTCCGCAACGTGACACCGGCGGTGGAAGTCAAGCCCATGCGTGTGGGTGGTTCGACCTATCAGGTGCCGGTGGAAGTGGCGCACTATCGCGGCACGACGCTGGCGATGCGCTGGATTCTGGAAAACGCCCGCAATCGGGGTGGCCGCAACATGGCCGAAAAACTGGCCGCCGAACTGATGGACGCTGCCGCCGGTCAGGGCGCTTCGATTAAGAAGAAGGATGACACGCACCGGATGGCCGAGGCGAACCGCGCCTTCGCCCATTTCCGGTAAGCGGGCAGCAGCGATTAGCGTTAGCATTTTGGCTCTGGACGGAACGCGGTTGACATCGGAAGCAGACGGAACTCACAGGATAGCTAAGTCGCTAACAGCTAACAGCTAAGAGCTAAGAGAGACGCATGGCGAAAAAAGCTGAAACGGTACTTGATCTGAATAAGGTTCGTAACATCGGCATCATCGCGCACATTGACGCCGGTAAAACCACGACGACGGAGCGCGTGCTGTATTACACCGGCATGATCCACAAAGTCGGGGAAGTTCACGAAGGCGCGGCCACGACCGACTACATGGAGCAGGAACGCGAACGCGGGATCACGATCACCGCCGCCGCCGTGACCGCTTCCTGGAAGGGGCATCAGGTCAACGTTATTGACACCCCCGGCCACGTGGATTTCACTGCCGAAGTGCAGCGCAGCCTGCGCGTGCTGGATGGCGGCGTGGTGGTATTCGACGCGGTAGCCGGCGTTGAGCCGCAGTCGGAGACAGTCTGGCGGCAGGCCAACACCTACGGTGTGCCGCGCATCTGCTTTGTCAATAAGATGGATCGCACCGGCGCGAACTTCTGGCGCTGCGTGGAGATGATCGTTGACCGCGTGAGCGGCAACCCGGTTCCGATCCAGATGCCCTACGGCGAAGGCCCGGAATTCGGCGGCATCATTGATCTGATTGACATGAAGCTGGTCGTGTATGGCAACGACGAAGGCACGGACATTCAGGTTCGTGACATTCCCGAAAGCTACCGCGAACAGGCTGAAACCCACCGTCAGGAAATGGTCGAGAAGATCGTCGAAAACGACGACTACCTGACCGAAAAGTACCTGATGGAAGAAGAAGTGACCAACGAGGAACTGCTGGGCGCGATGCGCGCCGCGACCATCGCCGGGAAAATCCATCCCGTGTTGTGTGGTTCAGCCCTGAAGAACAAGGGCGTGCAGTTGATGCTGGATAAAGTCGTGGAACTGCTGCCGTCGCCGCTGGACATCCCGCCGGTGCATGGTACGCACCCCAAGACCGATGAGCCGGTGACGCGCGAAGCGTCCGACTCGCAGCCGGCCTCGGCGCTGGTGTTCAAAATCCTGACCGACCCCTACGTGGGCCGGCTGGCCTTCTTCCGGGTGTATTCCGGTGTGGTGCGGACTGGCACCACGCTGCTGAACACCACGAAGGGCGAGCGTGAGCGGATTGGCCGGATCGTGCGGATGTTCGCTGACCGCCGCGAGGATGTGGAAGAAGTTCACGCCGGCGACATCGCGGCCATCCTCGGTCTGAAGGAAACCTTCACCGGCGATACGCTGAGTGACCCGAACAACCCGATTGTGCTGGAAAAGATCAGCTTCCCCGAACCGGTCATCGAACTTTCGATTGAGCCGAACAGCAAGGCCGATCAGGATAAGATGGGCATCGCCCTGCGCCGTCTGGCGGAGGAAGACCCGACCTTCAAGATCGAGGTGGACGACAAACTCGGCCAGACCAAGATCAAGGGTATGGGCGAACTGCACCTGGAAGTGCTGGTTGACCGTATGTTCCGCGAGTTCAATGTGCAGGCGACGGTTGGCCGCCCGCGCGTGGCCTACCGCGAAACGATCACCCGCAACGTGCGGATTGATACGACCTTCAAACGGCAGACCGGCGGCAGCGGCCAGTACGCCCGCGTGGTGTTCGAGTTTGAACCCCTGAGCGATGAAGACCGCGCCGCGCTGCCCCCCGGCGAGGAATTCCTGTTCGTGGACGCCATCAAGGGTGGTTCGATCCCGAAGGAATATGTTCCGGCGGCGCGCAACGGCGTGCGGGACGCGACCCAGGGCGGCGTGTTGGCGGGTTATCCGGTGGTTGGCCTGAAGGCCACGCTGGTAGACGGCGCGTTCCATGAAGTGGACTCGTCGGAAATGGCGTTCAAGGTCGCCGGTTCGATGTGTCTGAAGGAAGGCGTGCAGAAGGCCGGTCCGGTGCTGCTGGAGCCGAGCATGAAGGTTGAAGTGGTGGTGCCCGAAGAATTCACCGGCACGATTGTCGGTGACCTGTCATCACGGCGCGGCATCATTCTGGGCATGGAACCCCGCGGCGCGGGCACAACGTCGGTGCGCGCTTCGGTGCCGCTGGGGGAAATGTTTGGTTACGCCACCCAACTGCGCAACATGACGCAGGGACGCGGCAGCTTCACGATGGAATTCGAGAAGTACACCATCGCGCCCCAGAGCATCGCTGATGAAGTGATCAAGGGTGGCCGGTAAACAACGGTAATTCCGGTGTCCGGCCATGACCGGACATAACAAGCAAAAAACGTCTGAGTGTCAAATCAGAGGAAAAGGATAGAGTCACAATGAGCAAGTTTGAGCGTAGCAAGCCCCATGTGAACATCGGCACGATTGGTCATGTCGATCACGGCAAGACCACCCTCACGGCAGCGATCACCAAGGTGTTGGCGCTGAAGGGTAAAGCCGCACGGATGAAATACGATGATATTGACAACGCGCCCGAAGAGAAGGCGCGCGGTATCACGATCAACATCCGTCACGTGGAGTACGAAACCGACGCGCGCCACTACGCGCACGTGGACTGCCCCGGACACCGCGACTACATCAAGAACATGATCACCGGCGCGGCGCAGATGGACGGCGCGATCCTCGTCGTGAGCGCCCCCGACGGCCCAATGCCGCAGACGCGCGAACACGTGCTGCTGGCCCGCCAGGTGGAAGTGCCCGCGATGGTGGTGTATCTGAACAAGATTGACCAGATGGACGACCCGGAACTGCTGGAACTGGTCGAACTGGAACTGACCGAACTGCTGGAAAGCTACGGCTTCTTCAACACGCCCATCGTGCGTGGTTCGGCCCTCCAGGCTAACGAATCCACCAGCGATGACCCGAATGCGCCGGAATATGAGAGCATCCTGAAGCTGATGGACGCGGTGGATGAATTTATCCCCACGCCGGTCCGCGAAGTGGACAAGCCCTTCCTGATGCCGGTCGAAGACGTGTTCTCGATCAAGGGTCGTGGTACGGTGGTGACGGGCCGTGTTGAACGCGGCAAGATGACCAAGGGTGAAGAAATCGAAATCATCGGCCTGCGCGATGAAACGATGAAGACCATCGTCACCGGTATCGAAATGTTCCACAAGGAACTGGACGCCGCCGAAGCTGGCGACAACGCCGGTATCCTGCTGCGTGGTATCACCCGCGACGACGTGGAGCGTGGTATGGTGCTGGCGAAGCCCAAGAGCATCACCCCGCACCGCAAGTTCATGAGCGAAGTGTACGTGCTGCGTAAGGACGAGGGTGGCCGCCACAAGGCGTTCTTCCCCGGCTACCGTCCGCAGTTCTACATCCGCACGATGGACGTGACGGGCACCATCCAGCTGCCGAAGGGCGTGGAAATGGTCATGCCGGGCGACAGCGTGAACCTGGAAGTCGAACTGATTATGCCGGTCGCGCTGGAAAAGGGTTCGAAGTTCGCTATCCGTGAAGGCGGTCTGACCGTCGGTGCGGGTGTCATCACCGAAATCCTGGAATAAACGCCAGAGTAGCCGAACAAGCGTAGGGGCGGGTTTTGAAACCCGCCCCTACCTGCGTCGGACAGGCGATAGAGGCAAAACAATGGTTCGCAATAAAATTCGTATCTGGCTCAAGGCGTATGACCACCGGGTGCTCGACCAGTCGGTGCAGCGTATCGTGGAAACCGCCGAACGCACCGGTGCGCGGGTGGTTGGCCCGGTGCCGCTGCCCACGCGGATTGAACGCTTCACCGTGCGGCGCAGCCCGTTCATTGATAAGGACTCGCAGGAGCATTTCGAAATTCGGACGCACAAGCGCCTGGTGGATGTGCTCGACCCGGACAGCAAGACGATTGACGCCCTGATGCGCCTGAACCTGCCAGCAGGCGTGGATATTGTGGTGAAGTAAGAGGGCGTAAGCGGGCGCTGGCAGCGTCCGCCGCTGCGCAATGAGAAGCTGATGAAGGCGTCGGTTGGGCGCGCCGCGCCGCGCCGCCTTCGGGAAAGGCAACAGACATGAAGGGTATTATTGGCAAGAAAGTGGGTATGACCCAGATTTTTGACGCGAAGGGGGATGTCATCCCCGTGACCGTCATTCAGGCTGGCCCCTGCTTCGTGACGCAGGTGCGCACGGCGGATAAAGATGGTTACAAGGCCATTCAGCTTGGCTTTAGCGAAACCAAACCGCAGCGCCTCACGAAAGGCCAGTTGGGACATCTCCAGCGTAACAATCTGCCCGCCCTGCGCCACCTGCGCGAATTCCGCGTGAAGGATGGTGAAGTGGACGTGGCCGAAGGACAGGTAATTAAGGCTGACGTGTTTGCCACCGGCGAGCGCGTGGACGTGATCGGCACCAGCAAAGGCCGGGGGTTCCAGGGTGGTATCAAGCGCCACAACTTCAACCGCCAGCCGAAAACGCACGGCGCTTCCGACCGCACCCGCGCCCCTGGTTCGGCAGGCAGCAACACGTACCCCGGCAAGACGCTGAAGGGGAAACGTTTCCCCGGTCACATGGGGTCGGCGCGCGTGACGACTGAGAATCTGGAAGTCGTCGTGGTAGACCCGGATAAAAATCTTCTCGCCGTGCGGGGGTCTGTTCCCGGCGCGAACGGCGGCATCGTCATGATTAAACCGGCGCGCGTGCGTCGCGGTTAGGCGAGAAGGAGACGTTAATCATGCAAGTTCCAGTCGTGAATCTCAGCGGCCAACAGGTCAAGACGATTGATCTGCCCGCCGATATTTTTGAAGTTGAAGTCAATGTGGGGCTGATGCACCAGGCTTATGTTCGCCAGATGGCGCACGCCCGCCTGGGTACGGCCAGCACGCAGCGGCGCGGTGAAGTCAACCGCACGTCGGCCAAGTGGTACCGCCAGAAGGGTACAGGCCGCGCGCGGCATGGCTCACGCGATGCGACGCAGTTTGTAGGTGGTGGCCGCCCGAAAGGGCCGAAGCCCCGCAAATATACCAAGGATATGCCGCGTAAGATGCGGCAGCAGGCCATTCGCTGCGCCCTGAGCGCCCTGGCCCGCGACAACCAACTGGTGTTCGTGGATCAGGTCTCGCTGGATGCGCCCAAAACGAAGGCCATGCGGCAGGCGCTGGATGCCGTTGTGGGCAAGGATACCTCGGCGCTGGTGCTGCTGGCGGAGCGCAACGAAAACGTTGAACGCAGCGTGATGAATCTGCCCGACGCGCACTACCTGCGGGTCAATTATCTGAATATGCGTGACCTGCTGAAGTACGACAAGGTTATTGTCCCGCTGGACGCGCTGGACGTAATCAAGTCGCTGTGGGGACGGGAGGAGGAAGCCTAAGATGGCCGAAATTCATCCATACGATGTACTGATTCGCCCGGTCATCACGGAAAAGTCGAGTGTTCAATCGGACGAACTCAATCAATATGTGTTCGAGGTGCATCAGGACGCCAATAAGATTCAGATCAAAGAGGCGGTTGAACTGGTTTTCCCGAACAATGTGAAGGTCGCCAAAGTCCGCACGATGATTATGCCTGCCAAGCGCGGGCAGCGTGGCCGCCGGTGGTATCTCCGGTCGCGCCAGTGGAAAAAAGCCATCGTGACGCTCGAACCCGGCCATACGATTGAGTTATTCAACCTGTAGGTGGGGTAGAGACTATGCCGGTAAAAGTGTACAAGCCCACCTCGGCTGGCCGCCGGGGAATGACGGGCCACAGTTTTGAGGAAATCACCAAGTCCAAGCCAGAGCGGTCGCTGACTGAGGCGCTCCGCAAACGCGGTGGACGAAATAATCAGGGGCGGCTGACCGTGCGCCATCGCGGCGGCGGCCACAAGCGCCGCTACCGTATCATTGATTTCAAGCGCGACCGCTTTGATGCTCCGGCGCAGGTCATCGCTATCGAATATGACCCGAACCGCTCGGCGCGCATCGCGCTGATCGAGTTCCCGGATGGCGAACGCCGTTACATGATCGCCCCACTGGGGCTGAAGGTCGGCGACCGCGTGGCGAACGGCGATCTGGCGGAACTGCGTGTCGGTGACGCCATGCCGATCAGCGCCATTCCGGTAGGCACGCTGATCCACAACATCGAATTCGAGCTGGGACGCGGCGGCCAGATCGCCCGGTCGGCGGGTGTGTCGGCGCAGCTGCTGGCGAAGGAAGGCGCTTACGCCCAGGTGCGTATGCCCAGCGGCGAAGTGCGGCTCATCAACGAACGCTGCATGGCGACTATCGGCCAGGTTGGCAACACCGATCACGGCAACGTCAAGCTGGGCAAGGCTGGCCGGCGGCGCTGGATGGGCTGGCGGCCAACGGTACGCGGTATTGCGATGGATCCCGGCGCTCACCCGCACGGCGGTGGTGAAGGCCGGTCGCCGATTGGTATGCCCGGCCCGAAGACGCCCTGGGGCAAACCGGCGCTGGGTAAACGCACGCGCGTCAACCACCGCACCGACCGCTTCATCGTCCGGCGGCGGGCGCGGTAGCCAGCATGTAGGGGCGGGTCTGTGTGCCCGCCCAGGGCGATCATCTAGGGTCGTCCCTACATGGAGAACTGAGGATAAAATATGTCACGCTCACTGAAGAAGGGGCCATTTATCGCCCCGAAGCTGCTGAAAAAAGTTGAACGGCTGAATGCGGAAAACAAGAAGGTTGTTATTCGCACCTGGAGCCGCGCCAGCACGATCTTCCCGCAGATGGTCGGTCACACGATTGCCGTGCATGATGGCCGCCGCCATGTTCCGATCTACATCACCGAGAACATGGTCGGTCACAAACTGGGTGAGTTCGCCCCCACGCGCGCCTTTCGCGGCCATCTGGTCGAGAAGAAGAAGTAACGGGAGGCCATGATGGAGGTACGAGCGAAAACGACGAGCCTGAGCATCTCGCCCCAGAAACTGCGGCTGGTGATTGACCTGGTGCGCGGCCTGGGTGCGAAGCAGGCAGCCACCATGCTGGAATATATGCCCAAGAAGGGCGCTGATATGGTGCATAAAACGCTCCTGTCGGCGATTGCCAACGCAGAGAATAATCACGATCTGAACCCGGATGATCTGTACGTCAAGACCATCATGGCGGATGAAGGCCCGCGCCTGAAACGCATGAAGGCCGGGGCGCGCGGGCGTTATAAACCACGTGTGCGCCGCCTGTCGCACCTGACGATCATCCTGGCCGAACGAGAGGGAGCATAATCATGGGGCGTAAAGTCCATCCCGTTGGCTTCCGGCTTAAAGTTATCCGTGACTGGGACGCGCGCTGGTACGCTGAAGGCCAGCGGTACACTTCCCAGCTTCAGGAAGACTTTGCCATCCGGCGGTTTATCAAGAAGAAGGGCGAACGCGCGGGTGTGTCTCGCATTGAAATCGAGCGTTATCCCAATCAACTGCTGGTGAACATCCACACCGCCCGCCCCGGCATCCTGATCGGGCGTAAGGGTGACGCGGTGAAGGAACTGCGCACCGGCCTCGAAGCCCTGCTGGGCAACGACAGCAAGGTGAAGGTCGAAGTCACCGAAATTGACAAGCCCGACCTGGACTCGCAGTTGGTGGCGGAAAACATCGTTGACCAGCTTCAGCGCCGTATCGGCCACAGCCGCGCCATCAAACGCGCGATCAGCCAGGCCATGCGCCAGGGCGCGCAGGGTATCCGCATCGAGGTCAGCGGTCGGCTGGCCGGGGCGGACATGGCCCGCCGCGAGTGGGCCAGCGAAGGCCGCGTGCCGCGTTCGATGCTGCGTGCCAACATTGACTACGGTCGCGCGGAAGCTCTGACCACCTTCGGGCGGATCGGCGTGAAGGTCTGGATTTACAAGGGCGAAGTCCTGGTGGAAGAAAAACCTGCCGAGCCGAAGAAGGAAGTGTACGTCAGCCCGTAACCTGCTTCCGGTGGATGGAGCGACACGGTGATTGGGCTGCAAACCTAAGGACAGAAGATCATGTTAATGCCGAAGCGAATGAAGTATCGCAAGCAAATGCGAGGCAACTTACGCGGCAAAGCGTCACGCGGGAACGTCGTGTCGTTTGGCGAGTACGGCCTGCAGGCGCTTGAGCCGGTGTGGTTGACTGCCCGGCAGATCGAGGCCGCCCGCCGCACGATGGTGCGTTATACCAAGCGGCGCGGTAAAGTGTGGATTCGGGTCTTCCCGGACAAGCCGTACACCCAGAAAGCCGCTGAAACCCGTATGGGTAAAGGTAAGGGCGCGGTGGAGTACTATGTCGCGGTGATTAAACCCGGTCACGTCCTGTTTGAAATGGGCGGCATCTCGGAGGAAGAAGCTTTCGAGGCGCTGCGCCTGGCCGGGCACAAACTGCCCATTCGGACGAAGGTCGTCCGGCGGATTGACCCGATTTCCGGCCAGCCCGTCACGTTCGAGTCGTAGCGCCGGACGCGAGGAGATGGAACGATGAAACTCAGTGAAATCCGTGCATTGACCGACGAGCAGATTTTGGACGCGCTGGAAGACCAGAAGGAAGCCATGTTTAACCTGCGCTTTCAACTGGCGTCCGGCCAGTTGGAAGACACCAACGCCGCCCGCCGCACCCGCCGCACCGTCGCCCGGTTGAAGACCGTGCAGCGCGAACGGCAGTTGGCTGCCGAAGCGGCGCGTAAGGAGGGCAAGTAACTATGGCGAACAACCGCCGCCGTCTGGTCGGGCGCGTCGTCAGCGACAAGATGCAGAAGACCGTCGTGGTCGCCATCGAACGTCGTAAGGCGCATCCGATCTACAAAAAAGTTATCAAGAGCACCAAGAAGGTGATGGCGCACGACGAAAGCGACGCCATTGAAGTGGGTTCGCTGGTGCAGTTGGTGGAAAGCAAGCCGCTCAGCAAGAATAAACGCTGGGTGGTCGAAAAGGTGCTGGAAGACGCGGCTGGCCGGGTGTTAGAGCCGGTCACCGGGGCGCTGCCAGTGGAAGCGGAAGAGGGGGATGCGTCATGATTCAGACTGAATCGCGGCTCGTCGTAGCAGATAACAGCGGCGCGCGTGAGCTGCTGGTGATCCGGGTGCTGGGTGGCTCGCGCCGGCGTTATGGTTCGGTCGGGGACATCGTTGTGGCAACCGTGAAATCGGCAGCCAGCGACGGCCAGGTGAAAAAGAGCGATGTGGTGAAGGCGGTTATCGTCCGCACCGCGAAGGAATATCGCCGGAATGACGGGTCATACATCAAGTTTGACGACAACGCCGCCGTTCTGCTGGCGGATGATGGGGTGAACCCGCGCGGGACGCGCGTGTTTGGACCGGTGGCGCGAGAACTGCGCGACAAAGGGTTCCTGAAAATCGTGTCGCTGGCGCCAGAAGCTTTGTAAAGTGTAGGACATTGCGCCGAGAGGCCTGCCCACCGAAGCGGCAGCGCGGTGACGGCGTGTATCCTGGGAGTATAAGACAACTATGCAGCGAATTAAGAAGGGCGACAACGTTGAAGTGATCGCCGGCAAGGATGTTGGGGAGCGCGGTGAAGTCGTGAGCATCCTCAACAAGGTTGACCGGGTGATCGTCAGCGGCGTGAACGTCGCCAAAAAACATGAGAAAGCTAAACAGGTGGGCAACCGTCAGATTCCCGCGCAGATCGTGGAATTTAACGCTCCGCTGCACCTGTCGAATGTGATGCTGGTCTGTCCGAAATGTGACAAGGCCACTCGCGTCGGCTATCGTTTTAAGGCCGATGGCCGTAAGACGCGCTTCTGCAAGAAGTGCAACGCCGATATAGACTAACCGGAGCGGAGACAATGGCTGAGAGACATCTGTTACAGCAGCGTTACCGCCAGGAAATCGTTCCGGCGTTGATGCAGGAATTTAAGTACGACAATGTGATGCAGGTGCCGCGCATCGAGAAGGTTGTGATTAACGTCGGCCTGGGCGAAGCGATTGACAACCCCAAGCTGCTTGATGGCGCGGTGGAAGACCTGCGGACGATCACCGGGCAGCAGCCGATCATCACCAAAGCCAAGAAGAGCATCGCCACCTTCAAACTGCGTGAAGGCCGCGCCATCGGCGTGAAGGTCACACTGCGGGGCGAACGGATGTGGTCGCTGCTCGACCGGCTGATGAACATCGCCCTGCCCCGCGTTCGTGACTTTCGCGGGGTGCCGGCCAAGATGGACGGGCGCGGCAATTACACGATTGGTCTGCGGGAACAGTTGATTTTCCCGGAGATTCAGTACGACAAGATTGATAAAGTGCGTGGCATGGAAATCACCATCGTCACCAGCGCCGGGACGGACGAGGAAGGCCGCCGTCTGCTCAAACTGCTCGGTATGCCTTTCCGCGAAGGCTAAAGGACGAACGACATGGCAAAAAGATCAATGGTCGCCCGTGAGGCAAACCGTAAATACACAATTCGCGTGCGTAACCGCTGCCAGTTTATTGACCCGAATTCGGGCAAGGTCTGTGGCCGTCCGCGTGGGTACATCCGCCGTTTTGGCCTGTGCCGCATTCACTTCCGCGAACTCGCGCTTCAGGGCAAAATCCCTGGCGTGGTTAAGTCAAGCTGGTAGGAGGGCGCATGATTAGCGATCCTGTTGGGGACATGCTTACCCGGATTCGGAATGGCTTAATGGCTGGTAAGGCGACGGTCGAACTGCCTTCCTCGAAGCTGAAAGCCGAAATTGCCCGGATTCTGAAAAGCGAAGGGTTCATCGAGGACTACAGTATCGGCAGCGAGAAACCCGCGCCGATTATGCAGATTACACTCAAGTACTATGGGTCACGCCGCGAGCGCAAACCCGTCATCACGCATATCGAACGGGTCAGCAAACCAGGCCGCCGGATTTACCGGGGCCGCCATGACCTGCCGCGCGTGATGAGCGGGATTGGCATCGCAATCGTGACGACGCCAAAGGGCGTGATGACGGCGCAGGAAGCGCGCCGGCAGCGCGTCGGCGGCGAAGTTCTGTGTTACGTGTGGTGAGGTCATTATGTCACGCATTGGCAAAAAGCCTGTTGAAATCCCGGCCAAGGTCAGCATCGCGATTGACGGCCAGGATGTGACCGTGAAGGGGCCGAAAGGCGAACTGAAGATGACCGTCCATCCGCAGATCAGCGTCAAGCAGGAAGACGGCAAGCTGCTGGTTGAACGGCCCAATGATCTGGGGCCGGTGCGGGCGCTGCACGGCCTGACGCGGGCGCTGCTGGCGAACATGGTACAGGGTGTGACCGAAGGCTTCCAGAAAACCCTGATCGTGGAAGGCGTGGGCTACAGCGGCGAAATACGCGGGCAGGACCTGGTGATGAAACTGGGTTACTCGCATGAAATCGTCGTCAACCCGCCGAAGGACGTCAGTTTTGAGGTGGAAGGCCGTAACCCGACGATTGTGCGCGTTAAAGGGATTGATCGTCAGGTCGTCGGGCAGGTCGCGGCCAATATCCGCGAACTGCGCCCGCCGGAACCCTACAAGGGCAAGGGCGTGCGCTACAGCGATGAGGTTATCCGCCGTAAAGCCGGTAAGGCCGGTAAGACGAAGTAAAAGTGCTGAGTGCAAAGTACTGAGTGCTGAGTTGTTAAATGCAGCTTGAATACTCAGTCCTCAGCACTCAGTCCTCAGTCCTAAAAGAGGGAACGATGAGCAGCATAACCGAAAAGAAAGTAGTCTCGCGGGAGCGGCGCCACACGCGCGTGCGCAGCCGCGTGAGCGGTACGCCGGAACGTCCCCGGTTAAACGTCTTCCGCAGCCTGACCAACATCTATGCCCAGGTGATTGACGACGTAGCGGGCCGCACGCTGGTGTCCGCGTCAACGGTGGATAAGGAAATCGCCGCCCAGGTGGCCGGTAAGCCCAAGGCTGAGGCCGCCAAGATTGTGGGCAAGGTGCTGGCCGAACGCGCTAAGGGCGCGGGCATCACGCAGGTCGTCTTTGATCGTGGCGGGTATAAATATCATGGCCGCGTGGCTGCCCTGGCCGAAGGCGCGCGCGAAGGCGGCCTGGAGTTTTAGGAGCAAAGCATGGCTGGAAATAGACCGCAGCAACAACGTAGAGGGTCTCGTCCGGGCGGCGGCGCGCAGCGCGGCGGCGAGCGGGGCGGCGACCGTGACAATAAGCCGCGTACTGACCGTGACAACCGCGACAACCGCGAGCGTGACGAAGAACGCGAGGAACTCGAAGAACGGGTGGTGGACATCAAACGCGTCGCCAAAGTGATTAAGGGTGGCCGCCGCTTTGCTTTCCGCACGGTGGTGATCGTTGGCGATGGCAAGGGCCGCGTGGGCGCTGGTATTGGCAAGGCGCGCGGCGTGCCGGACAGCATCCGTAAGGGGGCTGACCGCGCCCGCCGTAACATGGAACGGGTGCCGCTGTACGAAACGACGATTGCTTACCCGGTCATCGGGCGGCACGGCGGCGCGGTGGTGCTGCTGAAACCGGCAGCCCCCGGTACGGGGGTGATCGCCGGCGGCGGTGTGCGTGCCGTGCTGGAAGCGGTCGGCGTGCGCAACGTGTTAAGCAAGAGCCAGGGCAGCAATAACCTGCTGAATGTGACGATGGCGACACTTGACGCCCTGAGCCAGCTCCGCGATCCGGCGGATATTGCAGCGACGCGTGGCAAAGACCCACAGAGTTTGCAGCCGTTCTGGACGCGCAAGCGTCAGGAAGGGACGAGCAATGAGTGAGGCGAAGAAAATGCTGCGGGTGAAGCAGGTTCGCAGCGTGATTGGTTACGAACAGAGCCAGCGCGACACGGTGCGGTCGCTCGGCCTGCGCCGCATTCGCCATACGGTGACGGTGCCGGACACGCCGCAGGTGCGCGGGATGCTCTTTAAAGTCCGCCATCTGGTCGAGGTGGAGGAAGTTAACGAATGAAACTGCACGATCTGAAACCCGATAAGGGTTCGAAGAGAAAACGGATTCGCTACGGTCGTGGTATCGGCTCGAATAAGGGTCGTTACGCCGGTCGTGGTATCAAGGGTCAGGGCGCGCGCGGCAACAGCCTCAAGGGCGCGTACTTCGAGGGCGGTCAGCTCCCGTTAGTGCGGCGGCTGCCGTTTAAGCGCGGCTTTACCAACATCTTCCGCATCGAATATCAGGAAGTGAAGATCGAAGACCTGGCACTGCTGGACGACGGCATGACCGTGACGCCGGCGATGCTGCACGAAATCGGCTTCATCCGCGACCGCTATCAGCCGGTGGTCATCCTGGGCAACGGTGAAATCGAGGGCAAAAAGCTGACGGTGCGTGCCCACCGCTTCACCAAGAGCGCCTCGGAAAAAATCACGGGCGCGGGCGGCATGGTCGAAACCATCCCGCTGCGGATCACGGGCGCGAAGGCGACCATCCGCAAGATGCGTAAGGAAGACCTGGCAAAGATTTACGGCGAAGAGTAAGCTGGTAACCCGGCAGGGGCATGGCGCGCTGTGCCCCTGCGGTATTACCAGATAGCAGGAGTGTGAGGAAATATCCTTATGATTGAAGCGTTGCGTAATTCGTGGCGGCTGCCGGACGTGCGGAACAAGCTGCTCATCACGGGTTTTATCCTGGTGGTGTACCAGTTTGCGGCGCATGTGCCGGTCGTCGGCGTGAACCCGTCGGCGTTGGAGGCCCTGTTTGCCAGCCAGCAAAGCGGCATCCTGGGGGTGCTGAACCTGCTGTCCGGCGGCGCGGTACGCAATTTCAGCGTTATCGCCAATGGGGTGTACCCGTATATCACGGCGTCCATCATCATCCAACTGCTGACGCCGCTGATCCCCAGTCTGGAAGCCATGCTGAAAGAGCCGGGCGGCCAGGAAAAGCAGCAGCGATATACCTATTATCTCGCTATTCCAATGGCGATTTTGCAGTCGGTCGGTCAGATTCAGATTTATAATCTGCTCGGTGGCCGTCCGATCATTGATGGCTTCGGTACGGATCTGCTGCTGACAGCCTCCGTGCTGACGACCATGACCGCCGGCACGATGTTCGCTATCTGGCTGGGTGAACTCATCACTGAGCAGGGTATCGGCAACGGTCTTTCGATCATCATCTTTGCGGGCATTGTCGCGCAGGCGCCCAGCAGTTTGGTCAGTCTGCTGACCAGCAGCACGCAGCCGGCGCTGTACAACCTGCTGCTGTTCATCATCATCGTGGTCGTGAGCGTGGTGGTGATCGTCTACATCTACGAAGGGGTGCGGCGCGTGCCGGTGCAGTACGGCAAGCGCGTGCGCGGTCGGAAGCAGTACGGCGGCGGCACGACGCACATCCCGTTGAAGGTGAACGCCGTCGGCATGATCCCGCTGATCTTTGCACAATCCATCATCACCTTCCCGGCGATCATCGTCAGCCTGTTCCCCCAGGGGGACTTTGGCGATTCGATCACGCAGACGTTTGGTAACCATCAGGGGGCAGCCTACTGGCTCACCTACTTCGCGCTGGTGGTCGGCTTCACCTTCCTGTATACCGACGTGATGGTGTCCCAGCAAAACCTGTCAGAGAACTTGCAGCGCAACGGCGGTTTTATTCCCGGCATTCGCCCCGGCAAACGCACGCAGGAATACATCGTGCGGGTGACGAGGCGCATTACGCTGGTCGGCGCGCTGTTCCTGGGGCTGGTTGCGATTGTGCCCGGCATTGTTGATCTCATCAACCGGCTGCTGTTCCCGCTCGAAACCGTAGGGACAACTTCCAATGCCGCGATGGTGCTGTCCGGCTCTGGCCTTATCATCGTCGTGGGCGTGGTGATTGACACCATGCGCCAGATCGAAGCGCAGTTGGTCATGCGCAACTACGAAGGCTTCATGAATTAAGTGACCCGTTGCCAGTCACCAGTTGCCAGTATAGGTTCTTTCTGGTGACTGGTAACTGGCAGCTCAAGAAGGAATACTACTTAAGATGGCAGGGTTATATATCATTTTGATGGGCGTGCAGGGCGCGGGTAAGGGCGTGCAGGCCGCGTTCATCCGTGATCATTATGGCATTCCGCATGTTTCCACCGGCGATCTGTTCCGCGCGATGAAGACCCGTACCGATCCGCTGGCGCAGCAGATTCAGGAGATCATGCGGTCGGGCAAGCTCGTATCCGACGAAGTAACCAACGAAGTTGTGCGGGAGCGGCTGGAGCAGGATGACGCCAGCGGCGGCGTGATTCTCGACGGCTATCCGCGCAGTCCGGGGCAGGCCGCGTGGCTGGAGCAGTATCTACAGAGTCGCGGCGAAAAGCTGACGACCGTGCTGCTGCTCGACCTCGATCTGTACCAGGCGTTCCGCCGCGCTTTCGGGCGGGTGACTTCGATCAGCGGCGAGAGTTACAACATCTACACCGCCAGCGATGCGATTGACTGGCAGTACGTGGACGACCCGGACAAGCAGTACCCGCCCCGGCTGGAAGCCACGCTGAAGGCCACCGGCGAAAAGCTGATCCGCCGCCCGGACGATGCCAGCGCGCACGCCATCATCAAGCGGATTGATACCTATCTCGAAACGACGCAGCCGTTGATCGAATATTTCGAGGCTAAAGGGCTGGTCAAACGGGTGGATGCTTCGAAAGATATCGAAGCCGTCAGCCGCGAGATCGAACAGGTAATAGACGGGTTAAGGAAGTAAGCCGCTGTAGGGCGGGTTGTGAAACCCGTCCCGGCGAGGTTCAGCGATCATGAACGTATATCTGAAAACGCCGGATGAAATCGCCGTCATGCGTGAGGCGGGGCGCATCGTCGCCCGCGCGCATCAGGCCATGCGTGAGGCTGTGCGTCCTGGCGTGAGCACCGCCGAACTGGACAGAATCGCGGAAACCGTGATCCGCGATCATGGCGCGGTGCCGGCGTTTCTGAACTACCCGAAACCGGGCGCGCCGAACTTTCCCGCTACCATTACGGCCAGCATCAACGACGAACTGGTACACGGTATTCCCAGTCCGACGCGGATTCTGCGCGAGGGTGACATCATCAGCCTGGACACGGGCTGCCATTATCAGGGCTTTGTCGGCGATGCGGCGGTGACGCTGCCGGTCGGCGAAGTGTCGCCATCGGTGCGGCGGCTGCTGGATGTGACCGAACAGGCGCTGCACGTCGGGATTCAGGCATCGGTGCTGCCGAATGATATACGCGGTGTGGCGCTGGCCGTCCAGAACTTTGTCGAGCGGCAGGGGTACAGCGTGGCGCGGGAATATACCGGGCACGGCGTAGGGCGCGCCATGCACGAAGAGCCGCAGGTGCCAAACTGGTGGCCGCGCGGCGCGAAGGCGCAGCGGCTTGGCTGGCAGAATACACGCTTGCAGCCGGGGATGACTTACGCTATCGAGCCGATGGTGATTGCCGGACGCAACACCCTGCGCGAGCAGCGCGACGGCTGGACGGTCGTCACAACTGACTGTTCGCTGTGCGCGCACTTCGAGCATACGATAGCGATTACCGACGGCCAGCCGGTCATCCTGACGCTGCCGTAAGAAAGAACCTCCCCCTCCCATTGGTGGAGAGGGGGTGAGGTATAAGAGAAATTAACGGTAGACACCGATATAAAAATCGGGTAAAATCTTACGCCTTGTAGAAAGCTAAAGGGTATCTTGAGCCATGCGTGTATCAACTTCCATTCGCAAGCGCTGCCCAAAGTGCCGCGTGATTAAGCGTCACGGGCGCGTG
>JARKOK010000128.1 GCA_029975765.1 Aggregatilineales bacterium | reverse complement strand
GCATCTGCTCCACGATGCCATCGAGGACACGCAGGCGTTCCGGGGTCATATGCGGCAGCGCGAGATCAACCATGCCGTTTTCCAGCACTTCGCGCACTTGCAGCAGATATTCGAGTTCTTGCAGGTCAAACAGGAAGCCGTCCTGGAGATTATCGATCAACGGATGAAGCGTAAAACCTTTGACATACAGGCCGCTGCCGCGCCGCACCTCAATGATGCCCAGCGTTGCCAGCGACTGCACCGCTTCCCGGACAGAGGTGCGGCTGACACCTAACTGCTGGCTCAGGGCATTTTCAGAGGGCAGTTTATCGCCGTTCTGGAGGTGATTATCAAGAATATATTGTTTGATCGCCTCCTGCACCTGATCATTAATCTGCGGGGCGACCTTGATACGCTGGATAGGCTTACGCACGGCGTACCCTTTTTTAAGGAGCAAAACGTATTTTGCCCTTATTATACACAACTTGTATGATATGTGCAACTGGCAGCGGTGATTTTTGCCCGCGACTCAGAGAACCTGCCGCGCCACCAGCCCCGCGCCGATGATGCCTTCGTGGTTTTGCAGCGCCGCCGCAAACACCGGGACTTCGGCCAGCGGCGGATAGACCTGATCGCGCAGCGCGGCGCGCACGCTTTCCAGAAACAGGTCGCCAATGCGCGCCACGCCCCCGCCGATCACGATTACCGCCGGATTGAGCAGGTTAACGGCACTCGCCAGCCCGTAACCCAGCCAGCCGCCTACGGTACGAATCGCTTCGACCGCTGCCGGGTCACCGCTGTGGGCCGCCGCTGCCACCGCTTCGCCCGTTGGCAGCGGGGCTGATGCGCGCTGGTTGTATTCCAGCACCAGACAGTGTCCACTGGCGTAACTTTCCAGGCAGCCGCGCCGCCCGCAGGTGCAGGGTCGCCCTTCCCGCACAACCGCGATGTGTCCCAGTTCGATTCCGCCGCCATCCCCGGCGCGATAGACTCGGCCATCCACGACGAAACCGCCGCCGATGCCGGTGCCAACCGTCACGCCCAGCACCGAGCGATAGCCGCGCCCGGCGCCCTGGATGGCCTCCGCCAGCGCCGCCGCCTGACCATCATTTTCAACGCCGACCGGCAGACCAAACTGGTTTTCCAGATAGGCTTTGAGATTCAGACCGGCCCAGCCGGGGATTAAATCCGTCGCAAAACGAATCATTCCCTGGCGGTCAACCACGCCGCCGGTGGAGATGCCGATCGCTGCCGCCGCTGGCGCGGCCTCGCGCGCGCGTTCGAGGGCCGCGCCAACGCGCCGCAGCACCGCTTCGCCGCCGTCTGCCGCCTGGGTGGGAACGCGCTCGTGATAGCTGATCTGGCCGCTGCCGTCCACCACGCCGGCAGCGATTTTGGTGCCGCCGATGTCCACCCCGATCACAACGGCGGATTGAGACTGCCGGTAAGCTCGCAGCGCCGTCGTGTACTGCTCGGTAATCCAGCGCGGCTTGGTAATCATCGAGCCGCAGACGACCGCGTAACCGCCGAGTTCCAGCACGCGGCGGGCATGTTCCGGCGAGGCGATTCGTCCCTCGGCAATGACCGGAACGGACAGGGCGGCGGCCAACCGCGCCAGCAGTTCAAAATCGGGTTCGGTCTGCGCCGGGCTGTAGGCCGTGTAACCCGACAGCGTGGTGGCAACGATGTCCGCCCCGGCTTCGGCTGCCGCGAGGCCTTCTTCAAAGGTGGCGATGTCCGCCATCACCGGCACATGCAGCGTTTCCCGAATCTGGCGGATGAACTGGTCAGCCGGGAGTCGCCCTTCCTCTGCCGCGCGGCGTGTCGCGTCAACGGCCACGATGTCCGCGCCGGCCTCAACGACGCTGCGGGCTGCCGCCAGCGAAGGGGTAATGCGAATGCCGTAACCGGGTAAATCCTGTTTATCAATGCCGATGATTGGCAGGTGCGTGACCTGCCGTATGGCCGCGATGTCCTCCACGCCGTTGGCACGCAGGCCAACCGCCCCGCCGGTCTGAGCCGCCAGCGCCATGTCCGCCATCGCTTTAGCACCGTACAGGCCGTCCTGCGGCCCGGCCTGACAGGAAACGATCAGCCCGCCGCGCAGCTGCTTAACCGGAGCATGTCTGGATGTCATGCGTAACACTCCTTCAATTCGTCACAATTCACGGGATACTATAACAACACTCGTCCGGCGCGCCATAAATCCGCCGCCGGTCCGCGTGTGTTCTTGCCGGGGTACACGTTACAATGATGGCAGTCAGGCGAAACTGTCCGGGAATGCCTGTTAATTTTACGACCACTGACGAACAAAGGAAGCCAAACCGATGCTGGGGTGTGAACGCATTCGAACCCTGCTGAACCACCAGGAAGCGGATCGCATTGGCCTGTGGGATGCTTACTGGGAGGATACCCTTATCAACTGGGAACAGCAGGGACTCCCTGCTGGCACATCACCCACCACTTACTTCGACATGGATTTTGAAAACCTGTACCTGGATGCGTCTCTGCGTCTGCCCGAACATCTGCTGGAAGATCACCCGGAGTATACCGTCCGCGAGGACAAACACGGTTTTGTTGCGATGCAGTGGAAAAATCGCAGCGGCGCGCTGGGTTATCTGCGGCACAGGGTCGAAAGTGAAGCGGACTGGCAGCGGCTGCGGGGGCGGCTGGCGGTGGATTTTGGCGGCACGGCGCGTATCGGCCCGCAGTCCTATTTCACCCCTTTTATCGCGTTCCCTACCTGGGACGAACTCCAGGTTCAGTATGCGGCCATGCGCCAGCGAGGCAAGTACCTTCTGCTCCACGTCTACGGCCCGGTTGAAGCCACCTGGCGGAAACACGGTTTTGAGGAGTCGCTCAGCGATCTGGTGCTGAACCCGCTGTGGATGCGCGAGATGTTCGAGGCGCACATTGATCTGGTGATTGCCACGCTGGAAACAGCGCGCGAGTACGGCGTGCTGCCGGACGGCCTGTTCGTGGTGGATGATCGTGGCATCAACACCGGCCCGATGTTTTCGCCGCAGCTTCATCGCACGCTGGTTACCCCCTGCGACCGGCGGCTGGCGGATTATCTGCGTTCGGTGGGAATCGCCTTTTTTATGCACAGCGATGGCGACATCCGCCGGCTGCTGCCGGATATGGTAGACGCCGGTTTGCAGGTGTTGCAGCCGATGGAAGCGAAGGCCGGCCTGGATGTGCGCCAACTGAAACACGAATATGGCCGTGATCTGGCCTTTATGGGCAATATTGATGCCACCCTGATGCATGGCGACCGGGACACGCTGGAAGCGGAAATCCGCGATAAGATTACGGCGGCGCGGGTGGGCGGCGGGTACATCTATCATTCCGACCATTCGGTGCCGCCCACGGTGGACTGGCCGCGTTATCAGTGGATTATCGAACGTGTCCGGCATTACGGAAGCTACGGCTGAGCCTGCGCCGCAGGGGCCGAACCTGCCGAACGCCCAGGAGTTTGTGAACGAGCTTGAACTGATCGGTCAGCAGGTGGCGTTTGGTGTGGCTACGGTTGACCAGGCCGCTGAGGATTTGCAGGCCTTGATCGAGCGTCTGGCGGTCAAATAGCTTCCGGCGACAGTAACCGGTCTGAAAGGCGCGGGTTTGTACGATCCCGCGCCTGTCTCCTTCACCGGGGGAATCCGTTCAACCGCCATCTCGTGACACGTTTCTGGCTGTCGCCGCCAGAGGCTCAAGCCGCACCCCACATTGGGGAATTATACATCCCCGCCCTGCGCCTGGTGGCTGATCTGAATGGACACCCGCAGCGCCGATTCCAGCGCGCCTTCGATCCAGCCATGCGCGAAGGCGCAGTGTTCCCCGGCGAAATAGACGCGGCCTTCCGGCTGGATGATGTCCCGGTACATGGTGCGGATTTGCCCCGGTCGAAACAAGGCAAACGCCCCGCCGTACAGGTCGTCCTGACCCCAGGCCACCGACGGGCTGTGATCGTAGTCCACCATTCCCGGCTGCTGCACGTCCGGGAAGATATTGCCGAGCAGCCGGGCGCTCAGTTCGGCCCGCCGCCGGGCGCTGAGGGGATACCAGAACTGGGTGGACAGCGCGCCCCAGGTATAGGTCGCCAGAATCACACCCGGCCCATTCGGGTCGGGCGGGGTGTGGGGTACGGGGAAATAACTGGTCGCCAGGATGGAATCCGAGGCGACCGTACCCGCCTTCGGCTGGCCGTTCGGCTGTACGTCGGGGCAGGTGGTGGGCGCGGTTTCTTCCCAGAAGCGGGAATTGGTCTGCAAAAAGACTTTGGCGGACTGCGTATACTCCAGTTCGCGGATGGCGCGCCGTTTGCCGGGCGAGAAGGGCGGGTTTTCTTCGATCTGCGCCAGCGCGGGCAGCGTGCAGGTGACAATGGCGTAATCGCCGCTGATCTGCTGGGGGTTATTCCCGGCGCGGTCGGTGTAGGTAATGGTTACGCCCCGGTCGCTGTAGTCGAGTTTCGTCACTCGCGCGCCGAAGGTGGTCACGGCCTGAAGCGTGCCGTAAGTGTATCCCGGCGGCGTGCCGGTTGTGGGGCGGGGCGCGGTCTGGAAGAAGTGGTAAGGGAATTGATCCATGCCGCCGATCACTTCCTGATCGCCTGACTCCCAACCGGCAAGGAAGAAGCGTAAAAATTCGACGGCGGCGTTCTCAAAGAACACGGCGTACCCGCCTAAACCCACGCCCAGGTCGCCGATATACTGAATTTCCTTATCGGTAAAGGCGACCTTTTTGCCGCTGCTGTCGTAACCCTGAAAAGTCTGAAACAGTTCCAGCAGCGACATATTTTCATACTGGTCTACCAGATGATCCCAGTAGACCTGCTGGTTCTTCGACCAGCCCGCGACATGTTTTTGAAACCAGCCCAGCATAAACCCTAACTTCTGACTGATGGCGTTAGGCGGCCACGACAGATCGTTCGGGTTTTTGCAGAGCAGGTAAGTCAGACTGCCGTTCTGATAGACAAAACCCGTATCCGGGTTCGGGAAGGGGCGCACCTGAAGGCCGAACTCGGTCTGTAAATAATAGTTGGTGAGCGCCTGGCTGGTGGGGATACGCATGGCGCCGGCCTCACCGTACAGCCCATCGCTGAACGCCTGCCGCATCGTCCACACCCGCCCGCCAACCCGTCCATTGGCGCGGCTGTCGGCATCGTCGTTGGCCTCCAGAATATGCACATCGTGGCCGGCGCGCAGCAGTTCGTAGCCCGCGCACAGCCCGGCCATCCCCGCACCGATGATGATGATTTTTTGCGGCTGGCTCGTCCAGCCCAGCCCATCGCGGGCGATGGCGACGTAATCAAACGGGTCGGTCATGTGTTTATTCGGGTCATGCGTCGTCTGGATTTTACGGACAAACGTGCGGAGTCGTTTTGCGGTTACCATCCCACCCTCCTTCTGCTGCCAGTAATTTAAAAAACATTATAACGGATGCTAACTTTTTTGCGATTTCTATAAAATTGCCAGTATAATGTTTCGTTATGTAGTGGTATGGGTGGGGCGGCATTTTAAAGGATTAACAGGCATGGCGGGTGAAAGTTCTCCTCAGGTACTGGGCAATCGGTATGTTCTGGAAACGTTGTTAGGGCGCGGCGGGATGGGGAGTGTTTACCGCGCGGTTGATCGTCTGACCGCGCAGCCGGTGGCGCTGAAAATGGTGACCGCGCCGAGCAGCCGCCTGCTGTTTTCCAAAATGGAAGATTCTACGGACGTTCGCCTTGCCTTAGCCAACGAGTTTAAGACGCTGGCCTCACTGCGCCACCCTTACATTATCAGCGTGCTGGACTACGGCTTTGACGAGGAACGCCAGCCGTATTTTGTGATGGAACTGCTGGAGGGCGCGCAAAACCTGCTCAAAGCGGCGCAGCAGCAGCCGCTGGAAGGCCAGATGCGACTGCTGTTGCAAGTGCTGCAAGCCCTCGCTTATCTGCACCGGCGGGGAGTCATCCACCGGGATTTAAAGCCGGACAATATCGCTGTCGTCAATGATCAGGTCAGGGTACTCGATTTTGGCCTGGCGGTGGCCTTTGACGAAACGATGAAGGAAGACGAGTCCATCGTTGGCACGCTGCCGTACCTTGCGCCGGAACTGCTTATCGGCGAAGCGGCCAGCAAAGCCTCTGATCTGTATGCGGTTGGTGTGATCGCCTACGAGTTGTTTGCCGGCCGCCATCCGTTTCCGATGACCAGTATCAACCAACTGCTGCTGGACATCGTGCAGACGCCGCCATCACCGGAGCCGCTGGAAGTGGATGCCCCGCTTGTGACGTTGATTCTGCGCCTGCTGTCAAAAGACCCGGCAGCGCGTTACGCCGACGCCGCCGATGTGCTGCGGGAGTATGCCGACCTGATCGGACAGGGCAGCCAGTACGAAACCGCCGCGCTGCGTGAGAGTTTTCTCCAGGCGGCGCATTTTGTAGGGCGCGAGGCCGAACTGCGACTGCTGAACGAGCCGTTAAGCCGCGTTATCCAGGAACGTCAGGGTGATGCGTGGCTGGTTGGCGGTGAAAGTGGCATCGGCAAAACGCGACTGCTGGACGAATTACGCACGCAGGCGTTGGTGAAAGGGGCGCTGGCGCTGCGCGGGCAGGCGGTGAGTGAGGGCGGCAGCCCGTACCAACTGTGGCGCGATGTCATTCGCCGGTTGGTGGTGCAAACGGAACTCACCTTTGAGGAAGCCAGCATCTTAAAGGGGCTGGTGCCGGACATCGAAACGCTGCTCTTTCGGGAGATACCGGACGCGCCGCCGCTGGACGCGCAGGCCGCGCAGCGCCGGCTACACGCCGCGATTGTTGAAGTGCTGCGCCGCCAGAAGCAGGCGCTGGTGCTGCTGTTAGAGGATATGCACTGGGCGGGCAGCGAAAGCATGGCGCTGCTGGCCTACGTGAATCAGGTGGTGCATCAACTGCCGGTGCTGGTGGTTGCCAGCTACCGCGACGACGAAGCGCCGCAGTTACCGGCGGCGCTGCCGGGGATGAACGTGGTCGCGTTAAAACGGCTGGAGCGGGGGGCGATTGCCGATTTAAGCGCCGCCATGCTGGGCAAGGCCGGCCAGCAGCAGCGCGTGGTGGATCTACTGGCGCAGCAAACCGAAGGCAACGTGTTTTTCCTGGTGGAGATGGTGCGGGCGCTGGCCGAAGAGGCGGGGCAGTTGGACGAAGTGGGCAATATGGTGCTGCCGACGCGCATCATTTCCGGCGGGGTGCAGCAGATTGTCCGCCGCCGTCTTAGCCGCGTTCCGGCCCAGGATTTTCCGCTGCTGCAAGCGGCGGCGGTGGCCGGGCGCGAACTCGATCTGGCGCTGCTGCGGGTGATCGCGCCGGAAAACGATCTGGAACGCTGGTTAACCACCGGCCTGAATGCCGCCGTCCTGAACATTCAGAACGAAGTCTGGCAGTTCGCGCACGATAAATTACGTGAAGGCATTTTGAGCGATCTGCCGGAGGGTTCGAGCGGCGGGCTGCACCGGCAGGTGGCCGGAGCGATTGAGCAGGCTTACCCGGATATGCCGGAGAAAAGCGCCCTGCTGGCCTATCACTGGGGGCAGGCGGGGGATGCGGATAAAGAACTGCAATACAGCCAGGCCGCCGGGCAGCAGGCTGCCCGCAGCAGCGCCAACATTGAAGCCATCCGCTACTACTCGCGCGCGCTGGAACTGCTGTTAGAGCAGCCGCCGTCGCCGGCGCGGGATACGCAGGAACTTCTGCTGCAACTGGCGCTGGGTGATTCACTCATCGCCACGCGCGGGTTTGCCGCGCCGGAAGTTTCGACCACGTTCAACCGCGCCTATGCCTTATGCGAAGGTCTGGGGGATACCAATCTGCTGTTCCCGGTACTGTGGGGGTTGTGGTCGTATTACACCGTCGCCGGGGAACTGCATACGGCGCGCAGCCTGGCGGGGCAGTTTTTGAAGCTGGCGACCGAGGCCAATCACAGCGCCCTCATGCTGGCGGGCAATTATCTCGAAGGGGCGACACAGTTCTGGCTGGGTGAACTGAATCTGATCGGCAAGAAGCTGGAGAATTTCCTCGCGTTTTCGCAGCGGACGGAAGATGTGACCTTCCATATCGCCCCTGGTGAAGACCCGGAGGTGAGCTGCCTGTCCTATAATGCGTGGCTGCTGTATTTGCTGGGTTATCCTGAACAGGCAGCGCAGCGCAGCCAGCAGGGCATCGCGCTGGCGCGGGAACTCAAACGGGCGCACAGCCTGGCGTTTGGGCTGGGGTTCGCGGCGTGGCATCACCAGTACCGCCGCGATACGGTGCGCGTTGAAGCCCTGGCGGACGAGTCGATTCAACTGGCCGCCGAACATGGCTTTCCCTACTGGCTGGCCGCCGGAAAAATCCTGAAGGGGTACACGCAGGTGCGCGGGGGGCAGACCGAAACCGGATTGGCGCAGCTTGAGGAAGGACTGGCAATCTGGCGCATGACCGGCGCGAAACTGTTTAAACCTTCGTTTTTCCTGGTGCGGGCCGAGGCCTACCACCTGGCCGGCCAGGACGATGTGGCGCTGGAAACCCTCGATGAAGCCCTGGCCGCGATTGAAAATACGGGCGAACGTATTAATGAGGCGGAGGTCAACCGGTTCAAAGGGGAAATTGTTTTGCAGCAAGGGCAGGCCGGCGACGCGGAACGGCTGTTCCTGAAGGCCATCGAAGTCGCTCGCCAGCAGGGCGCGCGCGCCTTTGAACTGCGGGCGACCGTCTGCCTGGGCCACCTGTGGGACAGCCAGGGCAAAGGTGCCGGCACGCGGCAGCGGCTGTCCGATCTCCTGAATTCCCTGACGGAAGGAGAGGCAACACCCGACTGGGTGGACGCGCGCGCCCTGCTGGACAGGTGGCTGACGTAAGGCATCACTTTGACGGCACAACATAAAATGGTATCATATCTGCTGCGACTATATTTTATGGGGAGAAGGTCATGTCAACGGCTCAGGCATTAAAGTTCATCGAAGATGTGGTCAGTGATGAAGCAAAAAAGAAACACGTTATTCTGCTGGCACAGTCGTTGGATGCGGGCAATATCCTTCAGTATGCCAAAGGGCTGGGGTACGACTTTGATCTGCACCAGTTTGTGATCGCCTATAAGCTGTGGTACGAAGAAACCCACGAAAAAACCATGAGCCAGTTAAAGCCTGAAGATGTGGCCGATCTGGCGACCGCCAAGGGGAGCGGCGGCGGCGGCCTCTACCCCGGCGGCCCGTATGCCGATGCGCCGTATGTCGAGGCGAAAACCGCGAAAGTCAGAACCACCAAAGCCGGAAAGAAACTGGCGCGTCCGTATTAAAGTCAGTTGACGAACGGAATTTATCAAAGCATGGGCATTGGTAGGAGGCGACCACGCAGAGTCGCCTCCTACAATAGTTGTCGGACTTTGATGCGTAATCGTCCGGTCACCAGGACACGGTACGCCGTGCCCCTAAGCCAATGTCTGAAGGTTTTCAATGACCTCACCCCCACTCGCTATGCTCGTTTCCCCCTCTCCATCCAATGGAGAGGGGGTTAGGGGGTGAGGTAGTTCGTGGATTTTCTTCGACCACTGGCTTTTAGGAGGTTCTAACTGCTGTGCTGAGTTTTGCACGGTCTTTCTGAATATGGGCCAGCGCATCCTCCAGAGTTCGCATAAACATCAGTGTTCGATCACTGTTCGGAATAGGTACGACATTCCGCGTATACATCTTCGCCAGTGTTTCGAGCATCACCCGGCCAAAGCCAGAGTACCCTTGCGACCCGGCAATAATGGTCAGTTGGATGTTAGGCTGCTCGATGATGATGCCAGACCCCCGTCTAAGGTGGGGTAAAGGGTTTCCTTTGGGCATCCCCACGTTATCATGGAAGATCGCATCCACCCGATGATCAACCGTTGCGGCCTGGGTTACAATCCACTCAACCGCCTGATGATATTCGTCCCAGGTTGTATCTTTTCGGATGGTCGCAACAATAATGGAATGTTCGTCGTCATACCAGTTTACCGGGAGAGGCATAAAAACATCCTCAAATTACGTATTTGTAGAATAACTTCATTTTAACACCTCATGACGCAGGCAAAGATTAAGAAGTATTTCCAAAAGGAGCGGTCTGTCGTTGTGTCTCGTAGGGGTGCACCCGACGTCCCAACCTCTCCTTTGATCTTGCAGTAGCTCTGAAGTAGGTTCTCGAAAGTATCTCCACGAAAACCCGGTTTTCCTTGCTAGAGTTTCCAGATTTTTGTGAGATTACATTCGGAAACCTGCTTTAGTGCGGGGTGTTGGGTTTGATGGGCAGTTCGGCGGGATTGATGTTTTCGTGGTTGTAACCGAGGTAAGCTTTAGCCGCGACCATTGGCGCGTCCGGCTGGAATACAAGTTTAATATGATTTAGCTGGCGAATGAGCACGTCCAGACTGGCGGTGGGCTGCGCCAGCGTTTTGAGTATCAGATACAGCGGCCACTCGTCCGAACGGGTAGGGTCGCTGTATCCCGGCCACGCCCGCAGCGCCGCCGCCTGTTCCACCGAACACAGGCCGCGTTCCAGCAGGAAACCCAAGAAGCGTTCCCACGCCTCATCCAGTATATACCGGTGGCCGGGCACACATTCCAGCCCGATGCGCGGCGAGATCACCTCGCCGGCGTCCAAAGTCAGGATGGGGTGTTGGACATACTCAAACACCTGCTCAAAAGTTTCGGCCAGCGGCGGGGGCAGTCCCGGCCAGCCGCAGGCGCTCAGGTAGTCCTGCGCGGCTGCCGCCGATTCAACCGCTACATTAAGCCGGACGGCAGTTGACGGGCGTGACAGCATCACGCCGAGGTGGGTCACGATGCCCACGTCGCCAGCGATTTCAAAGCAGCGCCGCAGGTGATCGTGATGGTTTGGCAGAAGGAGCTTCAAAGCGTTTTCCGCGACCTGCCACTGATCCGCATCGGGCTGGCCGTCTCCGGCTTCCCGCAGTTTCAGGAAGACTCCAGGCAGAGGGCTGCGCCCCGTATCAAATTCCAGCCATACATTTTCTATCCCATCGGCTAACAACGAAGCCGGATTCTGCCATTCGTCGGCAAAGGCGGCGATCACCGGCCAGCCGGTACGCCCGCGCGCGAACGCGGCGAACCAGTCCCGCTCCGGTGGGAATACACATTGAGAGACATCCAGCGGCAGGGCAGGGTCGCCCAGGTGGCATTCCAGCAGCGCGCGCGGGATGGGCAGCAGCGTATCCGCCAGGGCCTGCACCTGCCGGACAGCCGGAGCAGACGCAAGCGCGGAGGACAGGTGCGGCAGGACCACCGCCAGCGAATCATGCAGGGAGAAGTGGTCAGTAGGCGGCGAAGTGGTCATGATAGAAACGCTCCGGCGTATCAAAAAACGGCTGCCCCAGCAGACGAACGATATTTAATTCGCGGGCGATACCGCGCCGGATGAGGGTTTGATAGAGCGTGCAGTCCGTATAATCTGCCGCCTGCGCGCGCAGTTGGTCGCGGTCGAGCAGGCAGTTATCCACCGCCCGCCAGTCCGGCTCAAAATCGCTCACGCCGCGCAGCAGGTGTAAAACCACTTCGGCAGCCAGCAGGCCGCTTTTCACCGCGTAATAAATACCTTCCCCCAGAACGGGGTCTACCAGCCGCGCCGCATCTCCGACGAGGCATACCCGCCGCGCTGCCACCGCCGCGTGTCCGGCGAACAGCGGCACGGGATGGCCGTACTGTTTGATCGCCTGAATGCTGCCGGGCGGGAAACTGCGTTCCAGAAAGGTCTGCATCTGTGCCGGCAGCCCTTTGGGGTTGCGCCAGGCCGCCACCCCGCAGCTCAGATACCCGGCCTTTGGAAAAATCCAGCCATAACCATCCGGCAGGCAGTACAGATTAAACGTCGCGTGGGTCTGTTCCTCGGCCAGAACCTCCGGCGTCACTTCGATTTCCACGTCCACCGCCGCGCCGACGGGGGCGGCCTGCGCCAGGCCAAGGGCGCGGGCGGTGGGGCTGGTGGCACCGTCGGCGGCGATCACGTAAGCGGCGTGGATAGTTTCGCCATTTTTCCCCCGGACAATCACCCCGGTATCATTTTCCTCGATGCTGACGACCGGGAAGTTGTCGCGCACCGTGACCGAGCGGGCGGCGCGTTCGATGAAGTGATAATCGAAACGGCTGCGGCTGACCAGCAGCATGGGCGCGTCCGGTTTGTCATCGAAGGTGGGCTGTTCGTAGTTGAACAGAAATTTCTGCGACCGGATGCGGGCTTCGATCAACGGTGCAATATCCCAGTCGAGCAGATCCATAATTTTGGCTGGCAGCGCGCCGCCGCAGGGTTTGTGGCGCGGCAAATGCCGCTTTTCCAGCAGCATTACCCGCAGGCCGCTGGCGGCCAGCCAGCAGGCCGCCATGCCGCCGCCCGGCCCCGCGCCGATAATCACTACGTCAACCACCACTTTCTGCCCTCACTTTCTGCCCCCTGGTCACTCCACATTCGGGTGGGAAATACCTGAACCCCCACAGCGGAGGGCGACATACCCCCCGTTAACCGGCTATGGTGAGCATAACGATAGTCATCAAGGAGCAGCACCATGAACGATTACGAGAGCCTCGTAAAAGCGCATCTGGATAACTTCCAGCGTTATCGCGCCCACAAGGCGCTGGTCAATGAGGCTTTAGCCGGCAGGAAATCCCGCCGCCCGCTCTTGCTGTTGCAGGTTTTCTCGCGGGCGCTGACGGCGCTGCTGGTGTCGCTGCGGTAAGCCGCTATAAAATCGTCAGCAGGTGGCTGATGACGTGGCCCAGGTCCTGGGATGTGCCCCGCTCCCAGGCGGTGGTGTAATCCGCCGTTCCTAACTCGGTTTCCAGTTCGACGCGCAGTTCGGTAATCAACGGCCATATTTCAACCCACCCGGGTGTGCTGGCCGGGTGGGTAAAGGCCAATCCCATCAGTTCGACCGCATTTTCCGGTTCGGCTGCGTGCGCCAGCACCACCGCGACCAGCGGCAGACACAACAGGGTAAAACCGGGACTGCCGAGGCTGTCAGCCTGATGCAGCGCCGCGCGTGCGTGCCGCCGGGCGGCGGCATAATCCTCAACCCCCAGACTAGCCACTGCCAGGCCAAACTGTGCCAGAATGTGAGCAATCGGGTCGCTGCCGATCATCGGCTGGCCGGCCTCGCACAGTTGTTTCGCCCGGTCAACATCCCCTTCAATGCCTGCCAGAACGCCTAACGTGACCAGCGCGAAACCTTTTTCGGTATCGTGGCTGTGGTTGGAAGCCGATTCCAGAATCCCATCAGCGACCGTCTTCAGCCGGTCTAACCGCCCATTAATCAGTGACGACCACGCCAGCAGCTTGCTGCTGCGCATGGTGCGCTGTGTGTCGTCCAGGGTTTCCAGCTTGCGTTCGGCATACTGCCGCAGCAGATTGTGAATCTCATACAGTCCGGCGGCGTTGGACTGTAACAGCGATTTACCGACCAGTTCGGACAGCGTAAGCGCGGACGCGCCCGCCACCTGCTGCGCCGCCGCCAGACCAAACCCGCCGCGAAATACGGACAGCCGCCGGAACACGCCCTGTTCTTCGGGCGTGAGCAGGTTCCAGGCGTATTCAAAAACGGCCTGGATACTGCGATGGCGGGCTTCGATGTCGCGCTGCGTGGTCGCCAGGAAATCAATGTTCTGCCGGATTTCTCTGGCGACATCCTCGCATGTCAGAGTTTTCAGCCAGGTGGCCGCCAGCTCAATCGCCAGGGGAACACCCTGCACCAAGGCACAGATATGGGCCACACACTTGAGATGCTCATCGGCTGCAAAGTCGCCCCGCACCCGCTGAACGCGGTCGTAAAACAACTGTATCGCGCTGTCAGTCGTGTTCAGCGCATCCAGGAAACGTACCCATTCTTCGCGCAGGTTAACCGACGCCTGCGACGTAACCAGGATTTTCACCTGGGGCGCGTCCTCCAGAATGGCGGCGATCACTTCCGCGCCGTTAATCAGATGCTCGAAGTTGTCCAGAATCAACAGCAGGCGCTTCGGGCGCAGATACCGCAAAAGCTGCTCCCGCGCCGTCCCATCCTCGCGCAGGCGCAGATTCAGCCGGGCTGCAATCGCCGGTTCGATCTCATCCTGGGATGTGACCGGCAGCAGCGGGACAAAACAGACGCCATCAGCAAAGTCTGGCAGCAGAGTCCGGGCAACCTCGACACCGAGGCGCGTTTTGCCCATCCCGCCCGGCCCGGCGATTGTGACCAGACGCGCCTGAGGGCCGCCGAGCAGCGCGCAGATTTCGTTTAATTCAGCCTCACGGCCAATAAAGGGGGTGGTATAGGTGGGCAGGTTATCGTGCGGCTGCTCTCCCACTGGCGCTGCTGGCGACACATAATCCGCTGCCAGCAAACCCAGATCACGCGCGCGCATACTCGCCTGGGTGCGGCTGTGAACGCCCAGCTTGCTGTAAATCTGCTTGGTGTGCCAGCGCACCGTTTCCAGGCCAATGATAAGCCGGTCGGCAATTTCCGGGTTGGAGAAGCCGTCCGCCATCAGGCGCAGCACATCTAACTCACGCTCCGTGAGGGGATCCAGCAGCAGAGAAAAGCCGGAGTCATCCATCTTACATAGTACCAGGGTCATAGTGCGTGTCCGGGAAATATAGCACGGGCGCGGTGATTACACAATTTACCCCCGCCTGCCGCCGGTCATAACCCCGCAGCTATCCCCCCATTCGGGGGGGGACTTCTACCGGCGATCAGCCTATGCTGTGAACATCAAACGGATACATCAGAACGCATACCACGAAAGGGCGAACATCATGAAGCGGTTCCAGCGGCCAACTGAAAACCTGAGTGAAATTGCTTCGCAGTATGGTGTGAAGACTCCCAGCGCGATTTTTCTGGAGGCCGTTGCCGAAGGTTCAAACCGGGAACGCGACTGGCTGTGGTACGCCGAGCAGATGTCCAGCGAGGGTGAGCGCCGCTACTGCTGGGAACGCGCCCTGTACATCAACCCCGACAGCCGCACGGCGCAGGATAATCTGGCCCGCCAGCGTAAGTCCGCCGCGCGCCCGATATTTAAGCTGAACCTGCGGCGTATCTTCCGCGCCCGCAAAGCTGCCGATACCATGTCCCCCCGCCTGTCGTAAGTTACCGGCAGCCGCCAGCGCGGCGGCTGGTTGTCCTGACGCCAGCATTGTCCGAACTTTCTGGAAAAGGATGGGATGAAATGCAGCCAGTTGACCAACAGCCTGAGAAGACAGACATTCCGGTTAAGCACGATGTGGTGATAAAGGGGACGGAACTGGAGGCGGCCTGGTTATGGTTTGCCGGCACGGTGAACAGCGATACCGCCCGGCGTTACTGCCTGGAGCAGGCTTTACACGCCAACCCGCACAGCCAGCCTGCGCGGCAGGCTTTGGCCGCGATGACCCCGCAGCCAGCGGCTGAAACACACCGACCGGCAGTTATCTGGCGGCTGAGTTGGTTATTTCGGAGATGGGGCAGGTGGGATTCGAACCCACAACCTGGCTGATTTTAAGTCAGTTGCCTCCTGCCAATTGGGCCACTGCCCCCTGTGAGATTGGGTGTAAGTGTATCAAGTTCCCCTGTAAACGTCAATTGTTATACCTGATGATAGTGGGGAAAAACCGGTGGACGGGGTAAACTGGCGGAAAGACGCAGCCGGCACGTGCCGGAAGGAGCTGAACCATGCAAACCCGTCGTTTAGGCCGCACCGGCCATCTGAGCAGCCTCGCCGTATTCGGCGCGGCGGCGTTTTATCACGAGATCAGCCAGGAAGAGGTGAATAAAACGCTTGACCTCATGGAGTCCTACGGGGTTAATCATATTGACATCGCCCCGACCTACGGCTTTGCCGAACTCCGCACCGGCCCCTGGCTGGCGGACCGGCGCGACCGTTTTTTTGTGGGCTGCAAAACGACCATGCGCGACCGCGCCAGCGCGTGGGCGGAACTGCACCGGTCGCTGAATCTGCTGCATACCGATCATTTTGATCTGTACCAGCTTCATGCGGTGACGACGATGGAAGAACTGGACGCGGCCACCCAGCCCGGCGGCGCGCTGGAGGCGCTGCAAGCCGCGCGCGATAAAGGTCTGACACGCTGGCTGGGCATCACCGGACACGGAATGCAGACCCCGGCGGTTTTCATTGAGGCGCTCAACCGCTTCGATTTTGATACCGTCATGTTCCCGATTCACCCGCGCCTGTACGCCGACCCGGACTATCGCCGGGATGCCGAACGCCTGCTGACGATCTGCCAGCAGCGCGACGTCGGGGTGCATATCATCAAGGCCATCACACGCGGCGGCTGGGGCAGCCAGGAACGGAATTACAATACCTGGTATCAGCCCTACGACATACAGGAGAAAATCAATCAGGGTGTGCGCTTTGCGCTGTCGCAGCCGGGCGCGGCCTGCATCCCAACGGCGGGTGATGTGCGCCTGCTGCCGCTGATTCTGGAAGCGGCCAACAACTTCACCCCCATGTCCGCCGAGGAACAGGCGGCGCTGGTCGAGGAGTCGCGCGATCTGGCGCTGATGTTCGTGTAGGCGTATCGTGCCGCGTTACGACGACTGTCACCCACAGGTGGTGCGGGCATTGGAAAAAGACGGCTGGACGGTGAGCAGTAAGGCTATCCGTATACGCACACCGGCACGAACGATTCATATAGACGCTCGCGCCACTCGCCGCGCCAATGGCAGCCAACAACAAATTCTGCTGGCTGAAGTAAAATGTTTTCCCGATGCCGATAGCACAACGACCGATCTTTATATTGCTATCGGCCAATACATCCTGTATCGCGCTGTTCTGGCAATGGCGCAGGACACAACACCCCTGTACCTTGTTATCCCCACCTGGGCTTATCAGCACATTTTTGATGATACTGCGCGTTATGCCCTCAAAGATAGTAAAATCAGGATGATGGTGGTGCATTTGGAAACGGAGACGGTACAGGAATGGATCGAGTAATTGAACTAACGGAGACCGTGCGGCGTGAAGTAGCCGACTATAATAATGTACAGGCCTGGAAGGCCCGGAGTTTTTTTCTTGAAGATACCAACCAGCAGGTGTATGCAGTCATTGATCTGCCCAACCGCGATAATCCTCTGGTGGAAAAACCCGGTATTATCGTTCTCGCCCGCGTGATCGGTGACCGGGTGGTGATTGACGAAGACATCACCGACAGGCCGCTGTACCGCGAACTGATGCGCGCGGGTATCCCCCGCGAGCAGATCGTGCTGGCGTATGCCGGGGAACAGCCGCCAGAACCGAAAGAAAGCGAAGCATGACCGAACCGATCCGCGTGCTGCACTTTGCCGACAGCCACGTGGGTATGGAAAACTATGGCAAAACCGACCCCCAGACCGGCCTGAGCAGCCGCGTGGTGGATTTTCTGCGCCGGATGGACGACATCTGTGAATACGCGCAGTCGCATGAGGTTGATCTGGTCATTTTCGCCGGCGATGCGTTTAAGACCCGCCAGCCAAACCCGACCTACCAGCGCGAGTTTGCCCACCGAGTACGCGACCTGTCGCATCTCGCGCCGGTGGTGCTGCTGGTCGGCAATCACGACCTGCCGCCGACGATGCTCAAAGCGTCCAGCATTGAAATCTACGACACGCTGCAAGTGCCGAATGTGATCGTCGCGGCGGACTATACCGGCGGGGTTATTGAAACCAAACGCGGGCCGGTTTATGTGGCGACCGCGCCCTACCCGATTCGTTCCCGCCTGCTGGAAGATGAACGCGCCGCCGGCCTGACGATTGCCGAAACCGACATGCTGCTGCAAAAGGTGCTGACAGAGCTTATTGAAGGGCTGGCGGTCGAAGCTGACAAACACGATATGCCGCGCCTGCTGACCGGGCATTTCACGGTGTCCGGCGCGGCGGTGGGCAGCGAGCGCAACATCATGTTAGGTCGTGACGTGGCGGTGCAGCCGTCCACGCTGGCCGACCCGCGCTGGGATTACGTCGCGCTCGGCCACATCCACAAACACCAGAACCTCACACATGATCGGGTGGGCGTGCCGCCGGTGGTTTACAGCGGCAGCATTGAACGTATTGATTTTGGTGAGGAGGGCGACCCGAAAGGCTTCTGCTGGGTGGAACTGGCGCGGCATGACGCGCGCTGGGAATTTGTGAAGCTGAACGCGCGCCCGTTTGTCACGCTGCGCGCCGATCTGTCCCGCGCCGCCAACCCGACCGATCAGGTGGTACAGCTTATCAACCGGCACGATCTGCGCGAGGCGGTGGTGCGGCTGATTCTCGATCTGTCACCGGAAACCGAAGCGCGGCTGAACGAGAACATCATCCGCGATCATCTCAAACAGGCCGGCGTGTTCCAACTGGCATCCATCCGTAAGCAGGTGGAGCAGCCGGCGCGCGCGCGCCTGGGCGCGAGTCCCGAAGGGCTGACACCCGCCGAACTGCTGGAACGGTATCTGATGAGCCGGGAAGTGCCAGAAGACCGCCGCCAGGAACTTCTGGACGCGGCGCAGGTCATTTTCGAAAAGGGCGGTGGGGAGTAA
>JARKOK010000521.1 GCA_029975765.1 Aggregatilineales bacterium | reverse complement strand
ACAAACGCTGGGCGTGGGTGGAGATTTCGCCTATATCCGCGCGGTGCTGCGCCGCATGGCCGACGCGGGCATGTTTGGCCCGATTGGCATCAACCAGCCGGAAGCGAAAGAAGTTGTCAGCCTGATGGAAGAAGCCTTCCTCACGGTGCTGCACGATGTGCGGCTGGCGCTGCGTTATCACCGCGAGATGGGCGAGGCGCTCATCCAACTGCTGATGGAAAAAGATGAACTGCTGGCGAACGAGGCCGAAGCCTTCTTCGACCAGTACGGCCTGTTCACTCCCAAGATTGATCTGCCCGCAGCCAGGGGCGACACGATTATTCCGGCGTAAGGGGCAACCATGAGCAACATTAAAAACGCAGCCGACCAGCCGTATCTGGATACAGGCCGCTGGAATTGGGAAAACGAAGAAACCCTGGTTGACCGCCGCAACCGGCTGCCGAACCGCATCTGGCGCTTTTTGCGCGCGGGCTGGTGGTGGAAACTGCTGCTGGTGGTGTTCATCGCCGCGCTGTTTGATGCCGGTTTTATGACTTCGCTGCTGACCGTGATGGGCGTGGTGGTGCAGGTCGCGCTGCTGCTTTCGATCACGCTGGTGCAGTTTATAGCAATCTTCTGGTTTCTGTCGCGGTCACGCCAGTATGAAGTCTACCCCGGCGCGGAAGGTGTGGGTTTCGCGGATTATCGCGGCCAGCCGGAACTGCTGGAACAGGCGCGGCAGGTTGTCATGCTGCTGCGCGGGGTCAAAGCCTTCGAGCAGGCCGGCGGTGAACCGCTGACCGGCCTGCTGCTGGAAGGCCCGCCCGGCACCGGTAAAACCTGGCTGGCGAAGGCCATCAGCACCGAGGCCGGCGTGCCGTTCTTCTACGTGGATACCTCGTCGCTGCAAGGCATGTTTCTGGGAACCGGCGCGCTTAAAGTGATCCGCATGTTTAACAAAGCGCGCAAGAAGGCTAAAGAGTACGGCGCGGCGGTCATCTTCCTGGACGAAATTGATTCGGTCGGCGCGCGCGGCGGGGTGAGCGGCGTGGGCGGCCAGGGTGGTCAGGGCGGCATGGGCGGGATGTTCGGCGGCGGGGGCGGTATGGGACTGCTCAGCACGCTGCTGATCGAAATGGACGGCTTCAGCCGGGAAGACGGCTGGCGGGCGCGCTGGCGCAGCCGGTGGTACCGTTATGTGCTGCGCCGCAAACCGCCGAAGCCGGAAAAACGGGTGCTGGTCATCGGCGCAACCAACCGCATCAGCGCGCTGGACGCGGCGCTGCTGCGCCCCGGACGCTTCGACAAAAAGATTCGCGTGGACGTGCCTGACATGCAGGGCCGCCGTGACATCTTTGAGTATTACCTGTCCCGGATGGCGCACGACGATACGGTTGACCCGGCGATTCTGGCGACCGAAACGCCCGGTTACAGCCCGGCGGACATCAAGTATCTGCTGAACGAATCGCTGCGTTATGCCCTGTTCGATGGGCGGCGTTATATCACCTACCGCGATTTCCGGCTGGCGCAGCCGGAACATGAAATGGGTTTGCGCGCGCCGCTTAAACACATTTCGCCGGAAGCCAGAAAGCGCCTCGCCTATCACGAAGCCGGTCACGCGGTCGCTGTGCGGCTGTTTATGCCGGAAAACCGCATCGCCCGTATCTCAATCATCCGGCAGGGTTTCGCCTTCGGGCATGTATCCCATTATCCGGC
>JARKOK010000090.1 GCA_029975765.1 Aggregatilineales bacterium | reverse complement strand
GAAGAACTGGAACGTGACCCGCGTGTGTTCATCACCGGTGAAGATGTGGGCAAACGCGGCGGCGTATTCCGCGCCACGCAGGGTTTATACGACAAATACGGCGGTACGCGCATCGTGGACTCGCCGCTGGCCGAGCTTTCGATTGTGGCGATTGGCATCGGCGCGGCGCTGGCCGAACTGCGCCCGATCTGCGAAATCCAGTTTGCCGATTTTATCCACCCGGCGTTTAATCAGATTGTGAACGAAGCGGCCAAGTTCTATTATCGTTCCGGTGGGCAGTGGAACGTACCTATGGTTATCCGTGCGCCGTATGGCGGCGGTATCAGCGGCGCGCTGTATCACAGCCAGAGCGTTGAAGCCTTTTTCACGCATGTGCCGGGATTAAAGATCGTCATTCCGTCCACGCCGTATGACGCCAAAGGTCTGCTGAAAAGCGCGGTGCGCGACCCCAACCCGGTGCTGTACTTCGAGCCAAAGAAGGGCTACCGGGCGATTAAAGGCGATGTGCCGCCGGATGATTACGTGGTGCCGATTGGCCCGGCGCGCATCGCCCGCGAAGGCCGCGACCTGACGGCGTTCGCCTACGGCATGATGGCACATTACACCCTGCTGGCGGCGGAACAGGTGGCCCGCGAGGATGGGCTGGATGTGGAAGTGGTGGATTTACGCACGCTGCTGCCGGTGGATAAGATGGCGATTCTAACCAGCATCCAGAAAACCGGCAAGGCGCTGATCGTCCATGAGGACAATCTGACGATGGGCTATGGCGCGGAAGTGGCGGCTATCCTGGCGAACGACGGCTTTGAATATCTGGACGCGCCGGTGCGCCGCGTCGGTGGGCCGGATGTGCCCGCCGTGCCGTTCGCCCACGCGATGCAGGAGTTTTTTATGCCGAACCCGGATAAAATTACTGCCGCGATGCGCGAACTGGCCGCATATTAAAAACGTAACGCAAAGGTGCAATGGAGCAAAGACGCAAAGGATTTTTCGGTCAGGTTACTTTGTACCTTTGCCTCTTAGCGTCTTTGCGTTAAATCTTCTGTGGAGTTTTCATGCCCACGAAAGTCATCATGCCGCAGTTGGGTGAAAGCGTGGTTGAAGGCACGGTCAGCCGGTGGCTGAAACAGGAGGGCGAGGCCGTGCAGGAGTACGAACCGCTGCTGGAAGTCAGCACCGATAAAGTGGATACGGAAGTACCGTCCCCGGCCAGCGGCGTGCTGCTCAGAATTTACGTGCAGGCCGGCCAGACGGTCGAACGCGGCACGCTGCTGGCGGCCATCGGCCAACCGGACGAAGTACCGGCGGCGGAAAGTGAAGCCGTAGCGGCGCAGGGTGGCGCGCCCCTGCCGGCAACGCCCGAACGAGCAACCACCAACGGCAGCACCTACACCGGCCACGTTACGCCGGTTGTGGCACGGATGGCGGCTGAACACCGGCTTGACCTGTCACAAATCAGTGGCACCGGGCGGGATGGCCGCGTCACCAAGAAAGATGTGGAGGCGTATCTCGCTCAACGTGAGTCCGTAGGGACGCACGGCCATGCGCCCCTACAACCAACTCCTGAAACAGAAACCGATCTGCCGCCCTGGGAGCGTCCCGGCAGCGGCGATCTGTTTAAACCGACGGTGGAATATGGCGCGGCAACGCAGCCCTCACCCCCTGCCCCTCCCCCTGAGGGCGAGGGGAGAAAAGCGGCGGCTGTTCCGCCGGCCACGCCGCCTGCCCGTGTCCATCCGGTCGAAGTCATTCCGCCGGGCGAGCTTGTGCCGCTGTCCACCATGCGCCGCGCGATTGCCGAGCATATGGTACGCAGCAAGTTACACACATCGCCGCATGTGACAACCGTGTTTGAGGTGGATATGTCGGCGGCACTGGCACACCGCGAGGCGAACAGGGCGGCTTTCGCCCGGCAGGGCGTGAATCTGACACTGACGGCATACTTCGCGGCGGCGGCAGTGAAGGCGCTGCAAGCCAACCCGTACCTGAACGCGCAGTGGACGGACGAGGGCATTTACCTGCACCATGCTGTTCATCTGAGTATGGCCGTCGCGATGGATGAGGGCCTGATCGTGCCGGTGATTAAAAACGCGCAGGACCTGAATCTGCTGGGGCTGGCGCGGGCGGTCAACGACCTGTCAGCGCGGGCGCGGCAAAAGCAGTTAAAACCGGATGAAGTGCAGGGCGGCACGTTCACCATCACCAATCACGGTGTAAGCGGCAGCCTGCTGGCGACACCGATTATCAACCAGCCGCAGGTGGGCATCCTGGGAGTAGGCATCGTTGAAAAGCGGGTGAAGGTGATGAACGATGCGCTTACCATTCGCCCGTGCTGTTACGTCACGCTCACGTTTGATCACCGTGTGGCCGATGGCGCGGTCGGGGACGCCTTCATGCAGACGTTGAAACAAACCCTTGAAGGCTGGGTATGAGCCGCGTCAGGATTTACAGAGAGGCATTAAATCAATGAGCAGCCCAGACTGCTCGCTGTAGGGGAGGGTCTCAGACCCTCCCCTACGGGAAACCACCGATATTTACCGGATGGAGCACTAAACGGCTGCCGGCAGGGTGAACCAGAAGCGGCTGCCGAGGCCGGCGCGGCTGTCCGCCCCGATTTCGCCGTTCATCGCTTCGACCCACGCTTTGGCAATCGCCAGCCCCAGGCCGGTGCTGCTGCTGCGCGTGGTGTCGCCGCGATAGAAACGGTCAAAGACATGCGGCAGATCGGGGGCTGGGATACCCTCGCCGCTGTCGCTGACGGTGATTTTCACCTGTCCGTTCAGCCGTTCGCCGGACAGGGTGATGTGTCCACCCGGTGTATGGCGCAGCGCGTTCGCCAGCAGGTTATGAAGCACCTGTGCCAGCCGGTCGGGGTCGGCCTGTACGGCTGGCAGGTCAGCCGCCGTCAGTTCGATGGTGGTTTCCTGCGCTTCAGCCGCCAGCGAGAACTGTTCTGCCGCGCCGCGCAGCACCGGTGTCAGAGCGACGGTTTGCAGTTTCAACGGCAGATGGCCGGATTCGGCTAACGCCAGTTCGCGCAGATCGGCCACCAGGCGGCTGAGGAGGCGCGTTTCGTCGTAGATCGTTGCGATTTCGCGCAGGTCAAGCGGATATACCCCATCCAGCAGGGCGCGCAGATTGCCCTGCATGACCGTCAGTGGCGTGCGCAGTTCATGGGCGATGTCCGCCATCAAGTCACGGCGCAGGGTTTCGGCACGCTGCAAATCGTCCGCCATCATATTAAATGAGCGCGCTACGTCTGCGATTTCGTCCGCGCCAGCCACCGGCGCGCGGCGGCTGCGGTCAGCGGCGAAGTCCCGCGCGGCCTGTGCCAGCCCGCCGAGCGGCGCGGCAATCGTCCGGCTGATGACCAGCCCCAGCGCCGCGCCAATGCCGCCGGCCAGCAGCGCCGTGATGCCGAGGAGCGAGTACAGGCGGTTCAGGAAATTCTGCCCCTGGGCCGTCATCATGCCGCGCATCAAACCCTGCCCGCGTCCCATCATGCCTTGCCCGCCGCCGGTTTCGCCGCTCTGCTGTTCAATGTAGCGGCGGAATTCCGCGTCCACGCCTGACCCGGCCAGCAGCGCCACGACCGTTACCGTGACCAGTGTTACGCCCAGGAAAGCCAGCGTCAGGCGCACCCACAGGCGGTTCATGCGCGCGCCTCGTGAAAGCGGTAACCCACGCCGAACACCGTTTCGATGTACTGCGGCTGGGCGGGGTCAGGTTCGATTTTCTTGCGGAGATTTTTAATATGGCTGTCGAGCGTGCGTTCCAGCCCTTCGTAGCTGTAACCGAGCGCCCTTTCCACCAGTTCTTCCCGCGTGAAGGCGATATTTGGCTGCGCCATCAGCGCCTTCAGCAGCGCGAACTCGGTGCGTGTCAGGTCAACCGGCTGGCCGTCGCGTTCCAGGGTATGCTGGTCAAGGTCAAGCCGCAGGCCGCCGCTGACCAGTACATGCGCCGGCTGCAAGCCGCCGCGCGTCCGCCGCAAAATCGCTTTCGACCGCGCCACCACTTCCAGCGGGTTAAACGGTTTGGTCAGATAGTCGTCCGCGCCCAGTTCCAACCCCTGAATTTTATCCTCGTCTTCGACACGGGCGGTCAGCATCAGAATCGGAATATCCGCCAGGTGCGGGTCGGCGCGCAGCCAGCGGGTGATGTCCCAGCCGCTGCGGCCCGGCAGCATCAAATCCAGCACGATCAGGTCCGGGCGGTCATGTTTGATGGCGTGCATCGCTGTTTCGCCGTCGTAGGCGGCCAGCACCGTCAAGCCGGCCTGTTCCAGATACGACCGCACCAGCCGCACAATATTTCGGTCATCGTCTACCACCAGCACCCGCTGCGCCATCGTTTGTCCTCGTCAGTCTGCTATACAGATATTGTACCCTACGGACTCTGCAAGGCGGCTACCGCCGTCTGCACGGCTGAAACTTCGTCCAGCGCGCCCTGGCTGATCAGATCTTTTAACGGCGTGTTTGGGTTTACGTCGGTGGGCAGATTCAGCGCCGCCAGCAGCGCGGCCAACTCGACCGCACACTGGTCGCTCACCTGCTGTAAGGTCATCCGACCTTTAATCTGACTGGCGGGCAGGATTTGTCCCGGCGGCAGCGGCGTCGGCCCCGTACCATCCCCTGCGCCGCTGCCTGGATTCGGCTGGTGTTCCATTGCAGCGGGCGGAGTTGGGGTAAGTGTCGGCGTTGGGGCAATGACTTCGGCTGTTGGTTCAACGGCGTCCGCCGGCAGCGTAAAGGCGTCGCGCACGGCAGAGGTTTCAAAACCTTCGACCAGCGCCTCCAAATCCTTCAGCGCAGTGTTGGACGGAATATCTGCCGGCACGCCGCCTGCCGCGTAGACTTCGGCCAGCGGCACGCCCAGCCCGTCCGCCACCTGCTGCAAGGTCATCCAGCCCTTGATGTCGGCGGGCGTCAGGCTGTCCAGATTCACCGATGCGCGGCCACTGGTTGCCCACAGCCCCAACGCCTGCGCGACGATGACCGTACCCAGCAGCCCTACGATCACAATGACCGGCATCAGGTAACGATTAACGCGCATGGTTGGCCTCCGTTGTCTGGTTCCGGTGTGTCCAGTCCAGCCAGACCGGCGCGAGTCGCACGTCCAGCGTGTCGTGGCGAGGGCAGGCATCCACACAGGCCAGACAGCCGATACAATCGCTGCTGATCGTTGTCGCCGTGTCTACCGGCAGTTTCACGGGGCAGGGGCGGGCGCATACGGCGCAGCCCTTGCAACCGCTTTCTTCCCGGCGGATACGCAGCAGACTGAACTTACTGACCAGACTGATCGCGCCGCCCAGGGGACAGGCGTACCGGCACCATGCCCGTTCGACAAACAGTGATGTGACCAGCGTGATGATGAGCGAGACATATGCCAGCCCGGCGATGGCGGGATTAAACTCGAACAGCCAGTCCAACCCGAACAGCGTCCGGTAGGGGTCAATATCGGCAAACCACAGTTTGACGCTGACAATGGTCTGGTACAGGATGAGCGCCAGCATCAGGTAACGACCATATCGTAATACGCGGTCAAGCTGTGCCGGGATGTATACTTCCGGCAGATGGAGCTTGCGCCGTAACCACGTCAGCGCGTCCTGTACCGCGCCGAACGGACACACCCAACCGCAGAACGCGCCGCCAGCGATGAGCGTGCCGGCCAGCAGCCCGAACAGCAAAATCAAATTGGATTGATGGGTTTTCGGAACAAACTGCCCGCCGGTTGAAAGCACCTGCCAGGCGGTTTCCAGCCCGCCGAACGGACACAGCGCGTCAATTGAGGCGGTGGTGCCGTCTACGGTGGCGAGGTGGTGGATGACGCTGGTATACAGAATGAAGGCGGCGAAGGTTAACTGAGTCAGATGGCGGATACGCTGCGTCCAGATCATCCGGCGGCGGTAATCGGCAGCCGGGCGGCGAGGGCTGGTTTTCTTGGGTAGCGCGAGTGTATGCATTGTATAGTCTCCCTTCAAGCAAGAGGGCGAAGTTTCCCTCGCCCTCGCTGCTTATCGGCTGATGTCTGTTTAGCTGTTGCCCTGGTTGCCCCACATGCCGCCCGGCCCCATACCCTGGCCCATACCGCCGCGTCCCATCATGCCACGTCCCATCATCCCGCGCCCCATACGGCCTCTCATGCCGCCCATCGTCTGGCCGCACAGGTCGCATACGCCATCACCGTCGGCGTCCATGAAGCCGAAACAGTTCGCCCCAAACGGCTCACTCAGGCGGGTGGTCAGATTGGCGGTGAAGACTTCCAGGCGGGCGTCAGCCTGGGCCTGCGTCAGCCGGCCGTTGGCGACAGCGTTCGCCAGCAGTTCACGATGCTGCGCGGTCAGCGCGTCCACGATGGTGCTCAGTTCCACGCCCTTGTCGGTCGCCAGATCGGCGACGGTTTTACCGGCCTGAAGTTCCGCCACCAGATCAGCCGGCTCGATGCCCAGCGCGTCGGCGACCGTCGCCAGCAGCGATCCATCCGCCCCCGCGCCAAAGCCCGCGCCCCGGCCACCACCCGGCCACGCCGCCGCTGCTGCGGTCACACTCACGGCCAGCAGCGCGACAACGGCCAGCACGAGACTGAGTTTCATCCATTTCCGGTTCATCTTATCCTCCATTCAGTCGAGCGATGATTACGCTCGTTCGTTGACTTGCCTCTACGATAGCAGGCACTTATGGAGAACTGATGGAGAATTCCACCAGATTATGGCGCATCCACGATGAAGGATGCGACCGCGCTCCATGCGCTCCAGAGGCCGCCCGGTTTACGCGCGCGCACACGCCAGTAATAGATGCCGTTGTCCGGTAGGGTCGCGTCATACGATAATGTGCCGGTGGGCTGTTCGGCGATCAGCATAACCGGCTTCGTAAAGGCCGCGTCTCGCGCCAGCTGAACGTCATACCCCAGCGCCCAGTTAATTTCATTCCAGCTGAGTGTAACGGTAGTCTCAGTGAAGTAACCCCGTTTCGGCGCGCCGCTGGCGGGAGCGTTAACCGTGAGATTTGCCGCCGCGCTGTCCGTAATTTCCTCATTTGAAACTCGTACCCAGTACTGGCGTGAGGTAAACAGGGGTGGGGTAGTGTAGGTGGGGCTGGTCGCGCCGGCGATCGGGCGGCTGGTATCGCCGCTGTCACCCGCATACCACTGGTACGCCAGCGGCGGCGTACCGCTGGCCGTGACGGACAGCGCGGCGCTCGCGCCCTGCGTGACCGCCTGACTGGCGGGCGGTACGGAAATATTTGGCGGGACATTCATCCAGATCATCGCCGTATAACTGCTGACAGAATCATATTCATTGGTGACACGCACCCAGAAAGGGGTATCCACCGTAAGCGCGGGGGTGGTGTGCGTCGGACTGTTACTGCCGACCGGCACGGCTGTATCCGGCGTTTCACCCTGATACCACTGGTAGGCCAGCGTACCCGGCCCGACTGCCGTAACGGACAGAATCGCTGCCGTGCCGCTGACGATGGTCTGCGCCTGCGGTTCGGCGGTGATGACCGGGCCGTAATACTCAAACGCGCCGATGTCGCACGTTCCCAACCGCGCCAGGCCGCGCTGGTCGGTGGTTATCGGGTCACCGTTGGCGAATAACTGGTTGCCATAAGTACCCGAAAGATAGGTGCATTTGGTGTCCGGCACAGCATTGTAAGCATTGGATTGATAGCGCAGCGCGTGCGTTTGCGTCAGGCCGCCGTTGTCGGCCAGTGCCAGATCAACGTGGGTTGGCGTGCCGATGCTGCCGGTACAGGTGGCATCGGACAGGTTGTTTTCGCCCGTGAACGAAGTATAACCGCCGTCAATCGCGCAGTCGCCGCCGGTGTTATTCAGAAACAGGCTGTTTTTGACACGCGTCTTCCAGTCCCAGGCATACAATCCGCCGCCACGACCTGCCGGGGCGCTGTTGCCAACAAACGTCACGTTGGAGATATGGCTATCCCGCGTGTTGGCAATTGCGCCGCCCTGCCCAATGGCGATATTGCCGCTAAAGGTGCTGTTGGCGACGTTAAAATCGTTATTCATATTGAGATTAGCTACCGCGCCGCCCGTACCAGCCCGGTTATTGGCGAAGGTGCTGCCCAAAACAGCGATATAGGCCATCTCGCCATTGTACAGCGCGCCGCCCGCGCTGCCGGTAATATTGCCGCTGAAGGTGCTGTCGCTGATGTTCAGAATTTTCGTGCTGCCCTGATAGCTGATGCAGGCATGGCAGTATGCGCCTCCGTACCACACCGCCTGATTGCTGCTGAAGGTGGTAGTTGTGATGGTGGTCGGGCCGCCCAGCGCATAGACTGCGCCGCCGCTTTGCTGGGCAGTGTTGCCGCTGAAGCTGCTGCCGCTGATGGTCAGATAACCGCCGGCGGTATAGAACGCGCCGCCATCAAGCCGCGCCTTGTTGCCGGTGAACGCGCTGTCAGTGATCGTAACCGGGTTCACACCAGCATGGTAGATCGCGCCGCCGGACTCCGCCTGGTTGTCACGCAGTGTGACATTCTCGAACACCAGATCATCTCCGAAATCATTGTAAATCGCGCCGCCGCGCGCGTTGACCCCGGTTCCCCCGGCGTAGCCATCGGCCAGGGTGATATTCCGCAGTGTCAGCGCGCCGCTGTCGCTGACATAAAACAGCCGGCGCACATTTCCGCCGCTGATCGTCAGCAGGCTGCCGCCATCCAGCGTAATATTCAGACCGATAGTTTTGGTGGCGCTGATGGTGATCGTCGTTGGTCCGGCGCAGTCAAAGGTGTGGCTGCCACCGGCGGCGATGGCCGCGTTCAGCCCGGCTTCATCGCAGGGCTGGACGGCGGCGCGGGTTGACTGGTTGGGAAGGAGATACAGGTAAACCAACAGCAGGGCAAGCAGGCAGACCGGCAGGGTGCGATGCGGCATGATGGCCTCTTAAGGTTCAGGGATAAAAGAAAACGGAAATTCAACATTTATAGTGTATGGGCGTACAAATTCCCTGAGCCTTAAGATACGGATTTCAGGTGACAATGAGCACCTGCTGTGTGCGGCATGTAGTCTGGTTGTGGATAAAGCCATTAAAATGCGCTTGTTTTCGTAGGGGCGGGTTTCTAAACCCGCCCCTACCAGGACAACATCTATCAGGCACAGTCTTTTTCGACTGGCCTCAGCCATAGTGTTTGAATTAGTCCTCCTCAAACAGCCTTTCGCCGCGTGACAGCCGCCACGCGATCTGGTAGGTTTGCCCCTGCGCGCGCATGGTCGGCGCGTGGGCGGCCAGATAACGCGCCGCCGCGATCAGCACATGCGCCCCGGCGGGTGTGCCGCGCAGCAGCGTGTACTGGCGGAAGGCGGCTTCAATCGTCTGGATGGTATGGAAATCGCGGTCTTCGCGCAGCAGCAGCCGGCCCATCACCGGCAGCAGTTGGTCGGGATCGCCCCCACCATACAGGTATTTCGCCACCAGCGCCCCGGCTTCATTCACACGCTGCTGCTGGTTCAACAGGTCGGTCAGATCATCCAGCAGCGTTTCGGGCGGCGCGCTCACGCCGTCGGGCTGCGGCAGCCGCGCGGGGGGTATGTTCAGGAAACGGTCAAGGTAGACGCTCATGGCCGCGTCGAACACGCCGCGCAGGAGGGGCGAATCGGCGTGCCCGTTCGCGTCGTCTTCGGCCAGCCGGCGCAAACCCTGTTCGACCGCGTTGGCAAAGGTGAAGGTGTGCAGCGCCGTGTCCCAATCGCCAAATTCGTTGCTGGTATGGAAACGCGCGATTCGCAGCGCGGCGGCATAGCTCACGGCGCCGGCGAGTTCGATCTCTGTGCTGCCTTCTCGCAGCGCGTCCAGCAGCGCGTCAGCGATGGCCTGCGGATCGTCCCCCAACAACGTTGTCACCAGTGCGTCGCGGTCAAAGACGCCGCCGGAACGCCGCCGCCCATAATCCAGCACACGCGGCAGTTCCTCAAAAGCGCGCTGGAGGATGTCCACCAGGTCAACCGGATAGCGCCATTCGTTCGCTTCTTCCATCCGGTCAGCGTCGGCGTAGGCGCGGGCGAGGCTGGTCAGCGCGGCTTCGGCGTAGTCCCACCCGGCGACATCCAGCGCCTCAAAGGCCTTGTTGGTGAAATCCAGCACATGCCCGATCTGGATGTACCGGTGATCGGTGGCCGCCGCGAACAGCATAACGGCCATATCCCGGTCGGTCGCCCCGGCCCGCACCGCCGAAATGATACAGCGTTCCGCGCCTTCGGCATCCCGTACTTCGATAAACTGGCGGAACCAGCGTTTCAGCGTTGGTAAATCAGTTTCAGTCGTTGGGAGCGGCTGCACCATAAAACGCGGCGGGCGGCCATCACTGTCGCTGGCGACCGCCGACAGGCCGTGAAACAGCGCGCGGGCGCGGTCATCCGGGGCGAGGTGCGGCAGCAGATTGACCATACACGCCAGAATCGTCAATCCCTGCCCCCAGCCGGCGGCGCGGTAATGCGTGCCAAAGTCCAGCCCCAGGCGGAACGGCGCGGCGGGGTCTTCACCGCCGTCCAGCAGCGCGATCACCGACTTTGCCAGCACCAGCGGAATATTACGTTCCAGACCATCCCGCAGGCGCTGGCGCAGATGGGTTTTATGATCACCGCGTGGGGCGAGGTCTACCCATACCGCATCGTCCCGAAGTTCAACCGGGAAAGCGCGCACGTCGTCCGCCCACTGGTCGAACGTACCGCCGCTGCACAGGTCGAAGCGGGCGTGATGCCAGTGACACGTCAGGATGCCGTCGCGCACCGTACCCCGGTCGAGCGGGAAGCCCATGTGCGGGCAGCGGTTGTCCACCGCGTACACCCGGTCGCCATAGGCAAACAAAACGAGCGTATGCCCTTCGACCGTCACCGCCAGCGCGCCCTGATCGCGCACCTCGGCCAGCGATGCCGCGTACACAAAAGTATCCAGCGTCGTAATCATTTTACCTTCCTCGCAATAAATTCCTGGTTGCTCTTTCTTACTATGCCACACCGCCACGCGCCGGCGCATCCGGCGCGCGGGCAGGACGAAAACTGTACGAAAGGGCAGTTATCGGTCGAATGACCGATGATATTTATTGCGATTCGTATTAAAATTAAGAGTAGGAGTGTGATGTGGAGGTTGTTATGAACCGCAGCCGTTGGATGATCGGATTGGGTATCTGGCTGATCGTGGGTGTCGCCGGTGTGGCGATCTACAGTGTGGAAACCTTCCTGCCGGCCTGGGTGCTGCTGTCGCTGGCTTACGTCTACATCCTCGCGGCACAGCGGATTATCAGCCTGCTGGCCGGGGAAACGAACTGAAACCGGTGTGCGTGGGGGCACAATCCACTGTGCCCCTACAGTTTTACCAATCCCCGCTGTACTGCCAGCGTGACCGCCTCAGTCCGGTTGCCCGCGCCCAGTTTGCTCAGAATTGAACTGACGTAAAATTTGACGGTGCGCTCGGTGATGACCAGTTCGGCGGCAATCTCCTTGTTTTGCAAGCCCTGCGCTAACCGCTGCAACACAGCCTGCTCACGCGGGGTGAGCGCCTCTGGCGGTGGATGGCTGACCTGTTTGAGCAGCTTTGAGGCGACCACCGGCTGAAGCAGTGACCCGCCGGCATGAACAACGCGCACGGCGTTAAAGATGTCCTCACGCGGTGCGCCTTTCAGCATGTACCCCTGCGCCCCGGCCTGCACCGCGCCCACGATGCGCTCGTCGGTATCAAACGCGGTAAACGCAATGGCGCGGCAGCGCGGGTTGATCTGGCGCAGGCGGCGCAGCGCCTCCACGCCGTCCATTTCGGGCATTTCCAGATCGAGCAGAATCACATCGGGCTGCAATTTCACGGCCTGTTCAATCACTTCCGCGCCGGTGGCAGCTTTGCCGATCACCTCAAAATCCGGCTGCGTGCCGAGGATAGCGATCAGGCCATCCCGCACGACCGGATGATCGTCGGCGACGAGAATACGAATCGGAGCATGACTCATTTGACCTCCAGGGGAATCATCACGTTTAAGCGGGTGCCAGCGCCGGGCGCGCTGCTGATCGCCAGCGTGCCGCCAAGCAGTTTCGCGCGTTCGTTCATGCCGACCAGCCCATACCGGTCGCCGCCGACCGCTGCCGGTTCAAAGCCCCGGCCATCGTCGGCCACAATCAGCTCGACATATTCCGGGTGCAGCACCCACTGTACGGTGATGTGCCTGGCCTGGGCGTGGCGGCCAATGTTGGTCAGCGCCTCCTGCAGGATGCGATACAGGCCGATTTCCAGCCGCACGGGCAGCGGACGCGGGCTGCCGATGACCTCCAACGCCGCTTCCACCTTCCGGCGTGCCGCCCATTCATACACCAGCGCCGCCAGTGCTTCGGCCAGGGGGCGGCCTTCCAGCGGCGCGGCGCGTAAGTCCAGCACCGACCGACGCGCTTCTTCCAGGTTGTCGCGTGTTAGCTGTAAGGCATGTTCAATGACCTGCCGCACCCGCGTCGAGTCCGCCCCGGTTTCCAGCAGCGCATCGGCGGTTTCCAGCTGCAAAGCGATACCGGCCAGTCCCTGCGCCAGCGTATCGTGAATTTCCCGCGCGAGCCGGTTACGTTCCTCAATCGCGCCCAGTTCAACGCTGCGGTTGAACAGCCGCCCGCGTTCGATGGCGATGCCCAGCAGATCGCCGACCAGATACAGCAGTTGTAAATCATCTTCCGACAAATCACCCCAATCGGTGCTGGCGACGTTTAATACCCCCAACGGTTTACCATGCGCCCGCAGCGGGATGCTGGCGTGCTGGCGCAGCCCCGCCGTCCCGACGACCAGATTTTCCAGCCGGCTGCACGTGATATTTTCCGGGGCATTCAGTTCGCCTTCCTCGAAAGCCCACAGGCACTCGCACTCACCGCCCATGCGCCGGGGGTGGTCGGCCAGCGCCGGGGGCAGATTTTGCGCGGCGGCCAGATAAAAATCATCCACGTCGTTGAGCAGAAAGATCCAACTGGTTTTGAGATCGAACAATTCCGCCACATGCGCCAGCGCCGTGTTCAGGGCGCGGCCTAAATTCACTTCCTGATTAACCGCTTTGGCGATGGTGTTCAGGATGGACAGTTCGCGGTTGCGCCGCCGCAGTTTTTCGGTATCCGTTTCGGGCCGGTGCCGGGCTGCCATCAAGCCTCTGTTTCTCCGAGAGGGCAGGGGTGTAACCCATGCCGCGATCATCGTCCAGGTTTCTATTATACGCCGTACCGGCTGCCGCCCGCCCTGTACGCCCGTACAGCTTTTTCCGTCCGGGCGGCGCTCCGCGTGGATGGATTGACAGTTTCCGCAAATAATTTAAACTAGGGGTATACGAATAACTGTATTCGATTTCAGACTTATTTGAAAGGTTTATGCGAGATGCCTGTAAACTTAACCCGCCGTGAATTTTTGCGTTCGGGTCTGCTGCTGGGGGCTGGCGCCGGAATTGGCCTGGCGAGCCGGGGGGGGATGATGGGTCAGACCGCTGCCTTTCAGGATGATCCGCTGCCGGGGCTGGAACTCAGCGGCCGGCTGAAGCAGGTCCATGACCCGGCGATTATCAAAGCCGAGGATGGGTATTACCTTTTTTGTACCGGCAACGGCATTCCCATGCGTAAATCAACGGATCTGCTGGAGTGGAAACAGACATTTCCAGCCCTCGTTTTTGCCAGAGTGCCGGCCTGGGCGCTGGAAAAAATCCCACAGGCGACGAATATCTGGGCGCCGGACATTTCTTACTTTAACAACCGGTATCACCTGTATTATTCGGTTTCGACCTTTGGCAGCAACCGTTCCGTGATTGGTCTGGTGACTAATGCTTCCCTCAACTCGAAGGACGACAGTTATAAATGGGTAGATGAAGGGCTGGTAATTGAATCCACCGGCGTTGAGAATTATAACTGTATTGATCCGAATGTGATTCTGGACGCCGAGGGTGTGCCCTGGCTGGCGTTTGGCAGCTTCTGGAGCGGCCTTAAAATGCGCCGTCTGGACTACGAAACGGGCAAACCATCCGAGGCAGATACCAAGCTCTATCCACTGGCACAGCGGTTCGTAAACAGCGGCGCGGTCGAAGCGCCGTTTATCATCCGCAAGAACGATTTCTATTACCTGTTTGCTTCGTTTGACTCCTGCTGCCGGGGCGCTGACAGCACCTATTACGTGGTGGTAGGCCGTTCGGAAGCGGTCACCGGCCCTTATGTGGACCGGGACGGTGTGGAGATGTTGAAGGGCGGCGGCACGCAGGTCACGTTCCCGACGGATCGCTGGCGCGGGCCGGGGCACAATGCCATCTTGCAGGATGGCGATACCGATTATATCGTTTACCATGCTTATGATGCCGAAAGTCACGGCGCGCCGACGCTGCGGATCAGCCGCCTGGCCTGGGATGCCGATGGCTGGCCGTCCCTGACTGCGTAAAAATCACGGCAGACCCGTGATCGTTTCAATTGAATATGAAAGGTAAAAGGTCTTATGTTTGATCTGAAGCAGTTCGAAGTCTGGTTTCTGACCGGCAGCCAACCTCTCTATGGCCCGGAAGTGCTGGAGCAGGTCGCGCAGCATTCGCAGGAAATCGTGCGCGCTCTGAATGCCGCCGGGACGATTTCCACGCAGATTGTCTTTAAACCCGTACTCACGACATCCGAGGAAATCCATAACATCTGCATGGAGGCGAATGCCGCGCCGAAGTGCTTGGGTGTGATCACCTGGATGCATACCTTCTCGCCGGCGCGTAACTGGATCGCCGGCCTGGCCGCGCTGAAAAAACCAATGGCGCATCTTCACACGCAGTTTAACCAGGATATTCCCTGGGCCGATATTGACATGGATTTCATGAATCTGAATCAGGCCGCGCACGGCGACCGCGAGTTCGGGTTCATCGTGAGCCGGATGCGCCTCAACCGGAAGGTGGTGGTAGGCCACTGGCAGGACCCGGAAGTGCAGGAACGCCTGTCGGTATGGGCGCGCGCGGCCTGCGCCTGGCAGGACGCTCAGGGCGCGAAACTGTCCCGGTTTGGTGACAATATGCGTTCGGTGGCCGTCACGGAAGGGGATAAGGTCGAAGCCCAACTGCGGCTGGGCTACGCGGTGCATGGGTACGGCGTGGGTGATCTGGCAGATGTGGTGCATCAGGTCAGCGATGTCGAGATAGACGCGCTGGTGAAAGAATATGAAGCGCAGTACAGCCTCGCGCCCGATCTGCGGCTGGGCGGCGCGCGCCATGAGTCCGTCCGGGAAGCGGCGCGGATTGAGATCGGGATGCGCCAGTTCCTGCAGGCCGGTAATTTCAAGGCGTTTACGACGACGTTTGAAGATTTACACGGGCTGGTGCAGCTTCCGGGGCTGGCGGTACAGCGGTTGATGGCCGAGGGGTACGGCTTCGGCGGCGAAGGCGACTGGAAGACGGCGGCGCTGGTGCGGGCGATGAAAGTCATGAGCGCCGGGCTGGATGGCGGCACGTCCTTCATGGAGGACTACACCTATCATCTCAGCCCCAATGGGCTGAAGGTGCTGGGCGCGCACATGCTGGAAATCTGCCCGACGATTGCTGACGGCCAGCCGAGCCTGCAAGTCCACCCGCTGGGCATTGGCGGCAAGGCTGACCCGGCGCGGCTGGTCTTTAACTCGCGGACAGGCACGGCCATCAACGTCGCGCTGATGGACATGGGCAACCGTTTCCGGTTGGTCGCCAATACGGTAGACGTGATCCCGCCGGACGCGCCGCTGCCTAAACTGCCGGTGGCGCGGGCGCTGTGGCTGCCGCGTCCGAATCTTAAGGTGGCGGCGGCGGCGTGGATTTACGCCGGGGGCGCGCACCATACGGGTTTCAGCCTGTCCTTAACGGCGGAACACATCCAGGATTTTGCCGATATGGCCGGTATTGAATTCCTGAAGATTGACGAAGACACCCGGCTGTACGATTTCAGGAATGAACTGCGCTGGAACGACGCTTCTTATCTGCTGGCGCAGCGGCTCTAACAGTTTCCGAGCGAACCAAACACTACAGGGACTCGGCGTTTCAGGCCGAGTCCCGGATAATCAGTTGATAGGTGCCTTCCAGCAGCCGGCGCGGCAGCAGCGGATTTTCGATGCGGTGGAACAGCGACTCGGCCAGCTTCCGTCCCAGATCGTGCGGGTCCTGGGCGACGGTGGTCAGCGCCGGACGAACGATGGTCGCCTCCGGGATGTCATCAAAGCCCATCACTGCCACATCCTCCGGCACGCGGTAGCCGGCCTCTTGCAGCGTCAGGATCAAACCAATCGCCATTAAATCGTTGACCACAAATATAGCACGCGGCATCTCACCAACAGTCAGCAGCGCGCGGGCAACACGGACGCCGCCGTCCATTGTAAAGTCACCCTTCAGTAAGAACCGGGGATCGAGTTCCAGGCCGGCTTCATGCAGCGCCTGCTGAAACCCGTGAAAACGGCGCGGCCCCGGCGGCAGGTCATCTTCCACCCCGACAAAACCAAAACTGGTGTAGCTGCGTTCCGAAATCATCCAGCAGGTCGCTTCATAGGTGGCGCGTTCATCCGGCACGTAGACCACATCAATATGGGGGCTGTCAATCTGCACACCCAATACGGTTATCGGGGTATGGGTCTTTTGAAAAAACTGGGTGAGTTCCTCTGATGTCAGGTGATACGGCACCATGATGATGCCGTCCACCGAGCGCCGCGACACGATGTCACAAAAATGTTTTTCATTTTTATACAGATGGTCGCTGTCGGATACCAGCACTTCGTACTCGTGCTGGCGGGCGATGGCCTGAACGGCGCGCACCATCGGATGATAAAACCCGTTGGAGATGTCGGCAATCAGCAGGGCAATCATCTGGGTGCGCTGAGTGCGTAAACTGCGCGCCACGACATTCGGGCGGTAGCCCAGTTCTTCGACGGCGGCCAGCACCCGCTGCCGGGTGTCATCGCTGATCGGTACGGACGTGTCGTTCTGGTTCAGCACGCGCGAAACCGTCGGCTGCGAAACGCCGGCGCGTTTGGCAACGTCGTACATCGTCGGCAGCTTGGCTTTCATAAATAACCCTCATTTTATCTTTTTCGATCTTGGCGGCTGTCGCAAAGTCCCGATTGTTATTAATTGACAGAATGCTTGACAGCCGAACCTTTTTTGTGTTCTAATGGTGTTGATGAATACGAATGCATGTATTCGGTTACAGCAATTTAATTGTAAACCTTTTTGAATGAATTGACTATGACAAAGCGGCAGATAAAAATTTCTCTACCCCCCCAAGTCGTCGTAATTTTCCGAAATTCATGTTATATTTGGATCAGAGTCACGATTCTGTTGGGCACAGCAGCGCGAGCAGGCGGGTTGAGGTTACAATCATGCTGAAGCGCGTCCCAAGCAACTGTCGGTCGTCTAACCGCCCGTACCGATGGCTCAACCAGCCTCGAGCCATTGCCTGTCATATCCTTTGCGATCCTCGGTCGCCGTTGGTTATCAATTCCTGTCCGGTCAGCCGTCATTGCAGCTACAAGGTCGTGCCGGCTGCTCCGATTTTAAGTCCGATTGTTTCCTGTAATACAGCACGGAAGGGGGTGAATACGGTCCCAGTCGTTCAGCCATAACATCAGCTTAGGTTCTGAAAGTTGTTTTTGTTATAAGGAGTCAATCCGATGTTCAAACGTTTGTCTTTGTTCAGTCTGTCACTGGCCGTTCTCGTACTGGCAGTGATGTTCTCGTTCTCGACGGTGAGCCTGCAGGCGCAGGAAGAAGCTCCCACCGCGACTCCCATCGTGGCTGAGATCGGTACTGGCGGCACGCATATTTCGTTCTGGAACGGCCTCACCGGTTCAGACGGCGTCACGCTGAATGAGATGCTGGCCGAGTTTGCCGCCGAAAACCCCGATGTTTCGGTAACGGTGGAAATGATCGCCTGGGCGACCCTGTACCAGAAACTCCAGACGGCGTTTGTGGCCGGAACTCAGCCGGATGTGATCCTGCTCCATGCGTCGGAAAT
>JARKOK010000075.1 GCA_029975765.1 Aggregatilineales bacterium | reverse complement strand
GGTGTGTTGGTGATACTCCGCCTCCTCGCTTTTCCTGGGGAGGAGTATACATTTATGAGAGAAAGGTAATCCTAATTGTCAGTCTCAAGGAGCCTCCACAGTTGTCGAACACCACGTTTATGACATCGCCCCAATAATTCTTCACGTCGGAGTCCGTATCGGAAGGCCATCCCGATAAGATGTGCGACCAGATTTCTGATGCGGTGCTGGACGCCATTCTCGAAAAAGACCCGAACGCGCGCGTCGCCTGCGAAGCATCCACCACCACCGGGGTCGTTTTTGTCTTTGGCGAAATCACGACCAGCGCCTATGTAGACATCGAACGGCTGGTGCGGAAAACCGTCTACGACATCGGCTACACACGCGGCAAATACGGTTTCGATGCCGAGACCTGCGGCGTGATGGTTTCGATCAAGGAACAGTCCGGCGATATTGCTCAGGGTGTCAATAAGGCGCTCGAAGCGCGTGAAGGTCAGATGACCGAGGCGGAAATCGCGGCCATTGGCGCGGGCGATCAGGGCATGATGATCGGCTTCGCCTGCGACGAAACCCCGGAATATATGCCGCTGACGATTGCGCTGTCGCACAAGCTGGTGCGCCGGCTGGCCGAAGCGCGCAAGGGCGGCGAACTGCCCTGGCTGCGACCGGACGCCAAAAGCCAGGTAACGGTGGAATACGCTTACGGCAAACCCAAACGGATTGAAGCTATCGTGATTTCGACCCAGCACGCGCCGGAAGTCACGCAGGAAGAAATCCGCGCTGCTGTTATCGAAAGCATCATTCGTCCCGTTGTCCCCAGTGACATGATAGACGACCGGACACACATTTTTGTCAACCCGACGGGCCGCTTTGTCACCGGCGGGCCGATGGGTGACTCCGGCCTGACCGGACGTAAGATCATCGTGGATACTTACGGCGGCGTGGCGCGGCACGGCGGCGGCGCGTTCTCCGGCAAAGACCCGACCAAGGTTGACCGCAGCGCGGCTTATATGGCGCGTTACATCGCCAAGAACGTCGTCGCGGCAGGGCTGGCAAGCCGTTTCGAACTTCAGGTATCGTATGCGATTGGCGTGGCACATCCCACCTCCCTGGCGCTGGAAACGTTTGGCACCGGCACCGTGCCGGATGAGGTAATTGCAGCCCTCATCCACAAACACTTTGATATGCGCCCGGCAGCCATCATCCGCGATCTGAACCTGCGCCGTCCAATCTACAAGCAGGTGGCCGCCTACGGTCACTTTGGCCGCGACGATCTGAATGTGCCCTGGGAGCAGACCGATAAGGCTGACCTCCTGCGCCGCGAGGCCGGGCTGTAACCGCTTAACAGACTTCCGCAGGGGTATGGCATCCACCATACCCCTCATCTCCTCGAATTTCCCTCCGGTTAGAAATCTATTTGCTCCGTTTTCAAAGCGTGGGGTATAGTGTAATAGTCTCCATTTGAGTTCCCGCGCGAGGAGCGTTCCATGCTCAGACGAATCGGCAAGTTTTTCTGGCGTTTTATGGTTATTTTTTCCTTTATTGTGAATGTGGTGCTGGTGCTGGTCGTTGTCACGCTGCTGCTGCTAATCTTCGACATTAAAAACAATATCGCCGACCCGCTGCTGCAAGGGCTGCACAGCAGTTTCGTCGGGCTGGACAACGCCACGATTGACTGGACGATCCCCGTCCGCACCTCGATTCCGCTGAATACCAGCATCCCGCTGAATACCAGCATCCCGCTCAACACGCAGACGAACGTCGTGCTGACCGCGCCTGTGCCGGTGTCGGTTACGGCTAATATTACGCTGCCCGGCGGCGGCGGAACGCTGAACAACGCGCAGGTTTATCTGTCGCTGCCGCAGGGTTTACAACTGCCGGTACAGTTGAATCTGGATGTGCCGGTCAATCTGCAAGTGCCGGTTAATCTGGATGTGCCCGTCAGGCTGGATGTACGCGCGGTCATACCCTTGAGTCAGACGCAGCTGCATGACCCATTTGAGAATCTGAAACTGGTGCTGGAACCGGTGGTTCGTATCCTCGGCAACCTGCCAAGCAGCTTTGGCGAGGTTGGCCCGTTTGTCAGCAGCGTCCTCAGCGGCAGCGCGCCGGATTTACTCGCGCCGACGGCTTATACCGCCAATCCCTGGCCGGGGTACTCGCGCACCGCCGGCCTGTACTACACCCTGGGCGGCGAAGCCTTCCCGCCGGAAAACCTGCCGGTACAAACGGGCATCGTGCCAATGGGTGGCATCCCGGCACTGGACGAGCAGCTGCGGCCTGAACTCTACGCCAGCGGCGGCCCGGCAGCGGCCAACGCCCAGGCCATGCAGAATCTGGCGGCGCAGAACATGCCGACCAGCAGTTACACCGGTTCCCCCATCATCATCGAAGTACAGGGGGTTATGCCCGGCACGCAGCCGCTTCCCGCGCAGCCTGATGGGATGGTATCGCAGCCCGAAACAGGCGTCACACCGATACCCGGCGGCGACCTGGGCATCATGCCAACGCCCATGCCGCCAGGCGGTTAAAACAGACCGCGCATATCCGGCTGATCTCGGTTACGTTTCCGTCGGGGCGGGTTCAAGACCCGCCCCTTTTCATTTCGGGTAGATACTGTCGTATCAGCTTGACGCGCTGGAATACCGGCGCACCCCGGTGCGAAACAGAACGGTCGCCCCCACCAGCAGCCCCAGCCCCAGCAGCACACTGCCCACCGCGACCGCCGGCGGCAGGTCGCCGGTTAACGCCTGTGCCGGTACGGTCGTCATCACACCAATCGGCACCACCCACGTGAGTATCAGCCGGATACCTTCCGGGTACAGGCTGACCGGATAACGCGCCATCTGGAACAGGCCGTCAAACACCCAGCCAAACAAAAAGCCCGGACTCCAGAAAACCAGCCCGGCAAAGGCCAGCAGCAGCGCGTACATCACCACCAGCCCGACCGCGAGCAGTACCATGAAGCTGGCTATCTGCGTCAGGGTAAGGGTCGTTTGAAGCTGCGCCGCTGCCACAACCATCACACCAATACCTAACAACAGGTCGAGCAGCGCGTAGGGACGCCAGTGGCGGAAACTTGCCAGGAATTGAATATCCGCCGGACGCAGCAGCACGTAGTCCAGTTTCCCTGTCCAGATGTCCCCATCCATCCCGGCCAGCGAGTCCAGACTGGGGGAGATAAACACACCCCGCAGCGCGTTCATCGTCAGGTAGACCCCAAGAATCGCCAGCGTCGAGGCGAACGTCCAGCCCTGCACGGTCTCCACCTGATTGAACAGCACAATAATACCCAGCACCCCCGTCAGCAGATTCAGCCCGGAATGCAGCAGGCTGATGGCAAAATTGGCCGGATAAGCCATTTCCTGCTGGAAGGACGCGCGGATAAACTGCCCGGTAATTCGCAGATAGTACAGCATCTTAACCTCCCACCGCCGTATACCGGCGCAAACCGCGCCGCCAGGCCAGCCGATACAGTCCAACAGCGATCAACAGCCAGCCCACCTGAAAGCCAAACCCGGTCAGAATCTCCCCTGCTGTCAACTGCCCGGTCAGAATTTCGACCGGGAAACCGAGCATGTATCGAAACGGCAGCGCCGCCGCCAGCGTGCTCAACGGCGCTGGCAGCAGGACCGTCGGCGCGATCTGCCCCGCCAGCAGAAAAATCAGCGCATCCTGCACCGCCAGCAGCGAGTCGGCGCGGGTAAACCAGAACGCCAGCAGCGCCAGCGCATAGCCCGCAAAGAAACGCAGCGCCCACGCCAGCCCAACCGCCAGCACGAATAACCCCACCTGGGTTATGGTGGGGGACAGTTCCGGTTGAAGCACCAGCGCCAGGACGGCGGTTACGGGAATCACAAACGTCATGTAGACGACCTTCCCGGCGATTTCCGCAGCAATCGCATCAAATACCGGCGACATGGGATACAGCAGCAGCCGGTTCAGGCCGCCGTAACGGATGATGTCGCCAACTGTCCAGTTGGTTTGAGAGTAGGTCAACTGGTTCACGTTAATCAATACGAGATAGTAGGCGACAAACGCCCCACGTGACCAGCCCTGAATGGGTTCGCTGCCGGCAGCCGTCGCCCAGACAAACAGGTAAATGAGCGGCGGAATCATCCACCCGAAAGCCAGCAGGAAAAAGAAACTCCGGCTTTGCATCCATGATGACCATGTGCGCCGTACCAGCATCCAGCCTGCCCTGATGTTCACCGCGCGCCCTCCGTATAAAACTGATCAATGACCGCTTCAATCGGTGGTTCTTCGACCACCAGATCAATGACCGGCAGCGTGTCCAGCAGCCGCGTCGTTACTGCCGCCACGTCGGCGCGGCTGGCACGTATGGTCACATGCCCCTCGTTATCCTGCTCGGTGATCGTCACCTGCGAGGCCACCCCTGCCGGGATGCCGTCGCCGCCGCCATCCAGCGTCAGGCGAATCAGCTTAAACGGCGCAAGCTGCCGCACCAGTTCCGCCAGCCCGCCGTCGTAAATCAGCCGACCATGATGAATGACCATCAGCCGCGTGCACAGCGCCGATACATCCGCCATATAGTGGCTGGTCAGCATGATGGTCGCGCCGGTGCGCCGGTTATATTCCCGGATAAACTCCCGCAGCCGCCGCTGCGTCGAAACATCCAGCCCCAGGGTTGGCTCATCGAGAAACAGGACAGCCGGCTGGTGAAGGAGTGAGGCCAACAATTCACACTTCATGCGCTCGCCCAGCGACAGATTACGCACCGGCTTGGTCAGCAGCGCGTGAATGTCGAGCATTTCAGCCAGTTCTTCGATGCGGCGCTGAAGTTCACGCCGGGGAACGCGGTAGATTTCGCCTAAAACGGCGTAGGTATCGAGTGGTGGAATATCCCACGTCACCTGGCTCTTGTTGCCAATGACCATGCTGATCTGGCGCAGGTAAGCCGGTTTGCGCTCCCAGGGGGTTTCACCGGCCACGCTTACTTCACCCTGCGTGGGATGCAGCAGGCCGGAGAGTATCTTCAGCGTGGTTGTTTTACCGGCGCCGTTTGGGCCGATGAATCCCACCACTTCGCCGGCCTGAATGTCAAAACTGACCTCCTGCACAGCTTCAATGCTGGTATACCGGCGGCGAAACAGGCTGCGCGCGGCGTTCATCAGTCCTGCCTCGCGCACGGGAACCTGATACGTTTTTTTCAGGCTGCGAACGTGGATTAGTGCCACTGTCATCCATCCTCCAGGCGATCTTAGGTTGCTATTCTCAGTGTACAGGGGTGGTGTACAAATGGAGGGTTGGGTAACGGCGATATGAGAAAAACTTCAGAGAGCCTAATGGTAGTGTCTCTTTTCTTGCGGTTTGATTTATAATGAGAACGATCTACAGGCGTTCGAGGACACGAATGAATAATCCGCGCGAATCCCGCCCTCGCATTTGCGACTATGAAGGTTCAAACTATCGAACAGAATTCTGGGAAGGTAAAGGCCGGGATTATGAAGACCGCGTGGAACGGATCGCGCTGCGCCGCCTGCTGCCCCGGCATGGTCGCCGCCTGCTGGAAATCGGCGCGGGCTTTGGCCGTCTGACCAGCGAATACGACAACTACGAACAGGTGGTTCTGCTGGATTATTCGCTGTCACAGCTCCGGTACGCGCAGCAGTATCTTGGCACGTCTGATCGCTACTTATATGTGGCCGCCGACGCTTACAGCCTGCCCTTCCGCGCGGGCAGTTTTGATGGCGCTACCATCATTCGTGTGATTCACCATATCAGCGATACCAGCACTGTTCTGCGGCAGGTACGCCGGGTGCTGGTGCCGGGTGGCACGTTCATCCTCGAATTTGCCAACAAACGCCATCTGAAAGCCATGCTGCGGTACAGCCTGGGCCGGCAGAACTGGAATCCCTACGACCTCAAACCGGTGGAATTTGTCGAACTTAACTACGATTTTCACCCGGAATACATCGCGCAAATGCTGGCCGCCGCACAGTTCGAAACGCAATGCCGTGTGCCGGTGTCTTTCTTCCGGCTGGCGTCCCTCAAAAATCGCCTGCCAACGTCGCTGCTCGCCACGCTGGATGGCTGGATGCAGCGTACTGGCCTGCTGGTTACCCCCAGCATCTTTACTCAGAATACGGCGGTCGGTTCGTCCCCTGACAACCTGACCGCTCCATCCATCTTCGTATGCCCGGACTGCGGCAGTGAACTGGTACATGATGACCACATCGTTCGGTGCCAGACCTGCCAGCACCGCTGGGCAGTCCGCGATGGCATCTACGACTTTAAAGCGCCGCTGGACGAGTAAGAGCCAGAGCAGTCATCCTTATTCTGCTGTCGTATACTGCTGCTTCAGGCACTCGTAGCCGCGCCGGGTCAGGTCGGCCAGTTCGGCTATCAGGGTTTCGTCCAGCTTTTTAAGGTTAAAGCAGGACTTACCCTGCATCCGTTTTTTAAGCGCGTCGGATACGCTGTCCAGTATTTCCGGGAACATATATACCGGCATCAGATGATAACTGACGTAGTTCTTTTTGATCTCCACGCCGCCAAACCAGAGTGGTTGTCGGTTCGGCCCCAGGTAAGGTGTCACCAGATAGTACCGGCCCACATCATCATGCTGGATTTTCAGTTCCGGCTCGTAGGCCGCCATAATCGGCTTTAACCGGGCGAAAATGGCATCAAACTCGGCGGTCGCTGGCATAAACGCATCTCCTGTTCACATCCCCAGCTACAGCATACAGGATAGCTCACCTGTTCTTACTATAACAGATGATTAGAGTTCTTCCAGATGGCGCGTCACCCAGTCACGGTAAGCCGCCAGCAGCGTTCGCGTATACGGTCCTGGCAGCCCCGCGCCAATCACCGCGCCGTCAATTTCGATCACCGGCACAATGCCCCGGCTGCTGCTGGTGACAAAGGCTTCGTCCAGGTTCGGCACATCCCTGACGTTCACCGGGTCTAACCGCAGCGGCAGCACACCCGCTGCTACTTCAAAGACGATCTGCTGCGCGATACCCGGCAGCACCCCTGCCCCGGCGGTGCGAAGTTCGCCAGCCATAACCGCGTAAAAATTGCTGCTCAGACCTTCCAGAATATTGCCAGCGGTATCCAGCAGCAGGCCGGTATAAATACCGGCTGGCAGCACGAAGTGATCGCGCTGGTGCATCCAACCGGTGCTTTTAGCAGCCGGATTGTGACGGGCGCTGTTCGCCAGCGTGATACAGCGCACTCCCCGCTCGTAAACTTCCGGCGGCGGCGGCACGAACGGCTCCACCGACAGAATCAGATGGGCGGGAGGCTGGCGCGGCACCGTGATCCGAAACCGCACATCACCAAAACCTGCCGCTTCTATCATCTGCCGCAGCGCCGCCCGCAGCGCCGGGCGATCAAGCGTCAGAGTGATGCCTTCAAACCGCGCCGACTGTTCCAGCCGGTCAAGATGCGCGTCGAGTTTTAATACCTGAGAGGTGTGATAAGTGTTCGTGACGGTATACACGCCGTCGGATGGCTCGTGCTGCGCTGCCTCAGCCAGGGTTTCGGCGGTATACGCAGCCGGCTGCAAGCCGTCCGGGGTGAGAAGGCGAATCAGACAGGGAGACATGCTATCTTTCCTTTGTCACGGACACACATAGGGGAGGGTCTGAGACCCTCCCCTACAGGATATACCTGCATCGTCTACAATCTTACTTCAGAAATGATGCCTCGTAAGGCTGGAATGGCTCAAAGGCCTTCAGTACATCGGCCAGCGTGTCAGTGGTCACCACGCCATCCGGCCAGGGCTTGCCGCTGTTCTGCCAGATCACCGGAATACCATACTCAAAAAATGCCAGCGTGAATTCGTTCAGCAGCGGCAAATGCGACGCTCCCATCAACCGCAGCGTTTCCAGCGGTGGATAAGCCGGCTGCCCGCCGTAGCCGATGGTTTTACCCTGATGCAGCAGGTAGCGGATGATACGCTGGCTGAAAAACCAGATAGGATTCCAGGGAACCTGATTGCTGTACAACTGTGGCCGGCTGTACGGCTGCAGCAGCTTGCGCGGCGCGAGGCGGCGCAAATTACGAAAGGCGGTGTTGCCGCTCAGGAGATGTACCTCCAGATGCAGGTGATCGTTCGTGCCAGAGCCGGCAGGCGTACCGCTTATGCCGATCACTTCACCGGCTTTCACCACATCAAACTCATTTTTTACAGCGTTGTTGCTCATATGAGCGTAGGCGACCAGCACATTGCTCATCATGCGCCGTCCCTGAGCATCGCGGAAGCGTTCCGGCAAGAACGGCCACAGCACCAGCGAACGATCTTTCGGGTCAGCCATGAACGGCCAGCGTTTGATGATGACGCCATCGGCCAGCGCCAGCAGCGGCGTGCCAGTTTCAATGATGAAGTCATAACCATTATGCATTCCGCCGATGCGGCTGTAAAAGCGTGTCCAGTTACGCGCGGCGAAGGTGTTCGGGCCGAAGCCGTTCACCTGCATGTTGACCAGCTTGTGCCGTGTACGTACCTGCACCGGCAGCACATCAAACGGGTCGGGCAGGCCGACGGTATCGCCCATTGACCGCATGAAATCGTAGGCGCTCGGTATCGGAAACTGGTCGGGAATCGAATTGATATACGCATCGGCCATACGCCGCGTCACTGACTGGTCGCTGGGCGTAACCAGCCAGGCCCCGACGTAACCATCACGGCCTTCATCAGTGCGGATATTCAGGAACTTGCCGCCGCTTTCACCTTCGCCCATTTTTGCCAGCGCGCCGTCCAGGTCTTCCAGCAGCGTCACGGGTTCAGCTTTCCGCAGCCGCTCGATGATATTATCCGGCTTCACCACCGGCTCGCGCCGCACGTTCACCCCTTCAATGGTAGCAATCAACACCGTAGCCGCCGGCGGCGGGGGCGGCGGCGTCACGACGACCGGCGGCGGATTGGTGGGATCATCGGCGGGCGGCGGCGGTGTTGGTACAACGGGCGGCGGCTGCGCCGGCGCAGTCACCGGGCCGCGCGCATCCTGATCCGTGGGCTGCCGGTCAACCGCTTTACCGATCAGGCGGTCAAAGGCTGCCGCCCGTTCCCGGATCAGACCGGCATAGGTCGGCGCGTTGGCCGGGCCGTTATAGGCACTGGCAAACGTCAGGTAGTCCTTGTTCTGCAAAGCCTGGATCGCGGGTGAGGTAGCGTTTGGCCCCTTCACAACATCAAACATCGCCAGCAACTGCGCGTGGGCGCTGCGGGCAAAAGCGTCAAACATATGCTGCACGCTTTCATAACCCACCCGCTTGAAGTTAAAGCCCATGATCTGCGGCGCGCCCATGCTGATGCTGGACAGCGCGGCGGTATCATCCAGCGCGCGGGCGAAGATCAGCACGTCCCATTCCTGTTTCTGGCTGCCATGAAAACTCACCCAGGCCGACTCTGGATTGGGCCGCCACTGGTGACCTTTCCAGTTATTGCCCGGCGAGCTGTTATCAAAGGTGAAGTGCCGCCAGAACACCTGCGGATTCTTTTCGCCCCACATCCGAAAGAAAATGTGATTCTCAAAGCGAATAATCATACGACCATCGGCGGCGAAGGTGCGCCCGCTGCTTTCTGCCACCAGCACGGCCACAGCGGCGCTGACCGGGAAGGCCATCAGTTCGGCCAGGCGAGCCAGCAACCGGCCATAGGCGTTCCAGGTCTGGGCAACGGCCAGGTCTACCCCCGCCAGATTATCGGCTGGAATTATTTTATCCGGCGGCAGTTCCATATCCAGCAGGTCGGTGCGTTCGATCAAAAAGCCGGGTACGGGATTCTGGACGTTCGTGTTTACAAACTGCGCGGCGACGAAACCCGTCCCCGTCCCGGTACTGATCTTCAGCCAATCGCCCTGGCTTTCCAGTACATCCACGACAGCCCCGCGATTGAGAAACGTCAGCACGCTGAAAGTTGTTCCCGGCCCGGAGCGCACGCGCAGGCCCTGAACCATCACTTCGCCCTTGATTGCCATACCTCTGCCTCCTCCACATACTCCAGTCCCGTTTGTTATTATACTCCCGCTAAAACATGCTGGACAAAGCGCCGGCCTGTGTGATAAAATGCGCGCCTATTCAAACGAACGAAACAAAACAGCGTAACCTGCTGGAGGGATGATGGCAAACCATAAATCGGCGCTGAAACGCCAGCGTCAAAACGAGAAACGCCGCGCGCACAATCGCATTTTTCGTAACCGCGCGCGCACGCTGGTGAAAAAGGCGCGTATCGAAATCAACGGCAGCGACCTGGAAGCCGCCCGCGAAGCTACCCGCATCGCCGTGCGCGATCTGGATATGGCTGCCAGCCGGGGTACGATCCACAAGAATAATGCCGCGCGCCGCAAAAGCCGCCTGATGCAGCAGTTGGCCGCGCTGGAAGCCCGCCTGAAAGAAGCGTCATAACTTTTTGCTACCCGTGAAGAAGCCCGCCTAGACAGCGGGCTTTTTTATTGTCAGATATTCAGAGGAACCGCCGCTTCCGGCACGGTTTCATCGGTCACTTCCAGGCGGTAGCCAACGCCGCGCACCGTCAGCAAATAACGTGGCTTGCTAGGGTCAGCTTCAATCACCTTCCGCAGCCACCGCACATGGACATCCAGCGTGCGGGTATCCCCCAGATAGTCCGTGTTCCACACCTTTTCCATCAGGATTTTACGTTCAAGCGTCTGGCCGGGATGGCGAAAGAAGATTTCGACCAGCGACGCCTGTTTGGGGGTAAGCTGGGTTTCCTGCCCATCCACCAGCAGTACGCGCCGCGCCAGATTAACCGCAAAAGGGCCGCAGTTCACCAGCGTATCATCCTGCGCCGGCAGCAGGCGCGCAACCGCCGACAGCAGCTTACGCGGGCTGAACGGCGGAAACAGCACCACATCCGCCCGGCTTTGCGCGCTTTCTTTCGGGCCAGGATGATAATGAACGATGGGTACATTTTTGAGGCCGTCACGCAGTTCCTGGCAGATTCGGTCACCCGGCGTCCGCATCGAAACAGCATCCAGCACCACCACCTGTGGCGGCTGTGCCTGCGCCAGCGCCAACGCGCGTTTCCCGCTGGCAGCGACCAGAACGCGATACCGCTTCTCAAGAGCGCTGGTCGCCGGTTGTGTAACCTGGACGCGCCCGACAAACAGAATCGTAGCCGCCTCCATAGCGGGACCTCCAAGGG
>JARKOK010000069.1 GCA_029975765.1 Aggregatilineales bacterium | reverse complement strand
AGTGCCGCCAGCAGCGCGCGCATCGGTTCGAGCGAGCGCGGAAAATCCGCCGCGCGCACCGGCTGGCAGATCGAGCGCAGCGCCGCCAGATAGGCCGGGTCGAGCATCAGCCGCGCCGCGCCCACAGCGCGAAGTACGGCGGCATAATCGTCACAAAATGCGGCCATGACCCCGGCGCGGCGGCAGCATCGGCTTCCGGCATTTGTTCCCACAGGCCGAGCAGCGTGAAACCCCGCCCGATCAGGCCGTTGAATACGGTGCTGAGGGTGTGGTTGAACTCACGCGGGCCGGCCACGCGCTGCACCGTGCCATCGTCCTCATAGATATCCCAGTCCGGGTCATCAAACACCACTTCGCCATCCCGGTACGGCAGTTTGACGTTGTAGCCCGTGCCGTTCCAGTCGCGCTCGTCCAGTCCCTTCGCCAGCGGGTTATGCCAGTCCAGCCGGTACAGCCCGCCAGAACGCAGCACGCGCCGCACGCCGTCAAACACCGGCGCGGTGTCCGGCACAAAGTTGATCGAATACGGGTGATAGACCAGATCAAACGCCGCGTCCGCGAACCGTGACAGGTCGCGCATGTCGCCCTGAAACAGCGCCGCGTCCAGCCCGTAATGTTTCAGCGCCAGGCGGTCGCGCTCCAACTGCGTATCGGCCAGATCAAGCACCGTCACCGCCGCGCCCAGCAGCGCGAACGCCGCCGACTGCTGCCCGCCGCCGCTGCCCAGACACAACACACGCTGCCCGGCCACCTCGCCCATCACACCGTAAGGGTCAAGCCGCTGCCGCGCCACATCTGGCGTGAGATCATACATCGGGCGCGAATAAGCGACGTTGGCCGCCGCCAGCGCCTCCCATCGTTCCCGGTTAAATCGCAGCAGATCATCCATCATTACGCCTCCCGCCAGTAATCGTACTGAATGTACTGTGCCGTTTCGGCGGCCACGTCCGCGCCCAGCAGTTGCCCGACGACGTACAGCGACATATCAATGCCGGCGGATACCCCGGCGGACATCACAATCTGCCCGTTGTCCACGTACCGTTCATCCGGGCACAGGATCGTATTCGGCGCCAGCGCCCGCAGTTCGTCAAACGTCAGGTAGTGGGTCGTCGCCCGCAGGCCGTCGAGCAAACCGGCCTGCGCCAGCATCAGCGCGCCGGTGCAGACCGACAGCAGCCGTTCCACCCGCGCCGCCTGCTCACGAATCCAGCCGATCAGCGCGGGGTTCAGCAGCGCCGTGCGGGTGCCGCGCCCGCCGGGAATCAACACAATATCCGGCGGCGGGCAGTCGTGGATGGTATAGGCCGGGTTGATACTTAACGCATTCCGCGCCAGCACCGGCTGCATCGTTTCGGCCACCGTATACACCTGAAACGGCGCTTCCGGCAGGTTACGCCCGGTCACGCCGAACACTTCAAACGGCCCGCAGAAGTCCAGCACTTCAACTTCGTTAAAGATCAGAATGGCGACATTCCGCGTCATGATCATTCCTTAAAAAACTGACACAGAGACTCAAAGACACAGAGAGACGCAGGCGTTTCTCCGTGTTCTCTGGGTCTCTGTGCCTCTGTGTTACAGACTCTTCGCCGCCCACAACATGCCGCGTGTCATCAGCGTCAGCGTTTGCGGCATCTGCACGATGTCCGGCTTGTGCCCCAGGCTGCAATAAAACACGCGCCCTTCTCCCCACTGCTTGGTATACACCACCGGCATGACCACCGCGCCAAAACGCGTCGTTGCCAGCGTCGTGATCGCCGGGTCAACGTGCAGGTAATACTGCTCGCTGACGACCTGGAAATCGGTCAGTCCTTCGGTGATCGGGCTGGGCGCGCCGTCAATATGCACCATATACGTCACGCCGTCGTTGCCGGGATGCGCCACCCACTGGCCGCCGGTCATGAACTGGTAGTCCGGTTCGTTACGGAAAGCGTCGTTCATGCCGCCGTGCAGCCCGGCCAGCCCCACGCCGCCGCGCACCGCGTCCAGCAGGGGTTGAAGCTGGTCGCGCGCAATCGTGCCCATCGTCCAGTTCGGCACGATCAGGTCAAACTCCGGCAGCGGCAGCGTTTTGTACGCCTCCAGCGTATCGGCGCAGGTCACGTCAAAGTCGTGCTGGCGCAGTTGTCCGGCCAGAATCTCCGCGACTTCGTGCGGGTGATGGCCGTCCCACCCGCCGGATACAATCAGTGCTTTCTTCAAGATCATGCTCCTTCAAATAGAAAATTAACGCAAAGGTGCAAAGAGGCAAAGCCCTTTGTATTTTGCGTCTTTGCTCCTTTGTGTCTTTGCGTTACGCTTTTCCAGTCTGGTTTTCCACCCGCTTAAGCGCGGCTTGCAGCCGCTGCTGCTGGATGGTCGTCGTCAGGTCGCCGCGTGTGCGTTCCAGCACGCCGCGCACCACGTCCGTCTGCCGCCGCAGCCCGCCGGTGATCGCGTCCGGGAAATCGAACGTCACCAGTTCATCGTACACGTCATCCATCCACGTCAGCAGGCGTTCGGCTTCGGCGGTGTCGCCTTCCTCGCGCCGCAGCAGATCGAGGATGAAGCGCCGCAGTTCGGTGGCCGCTTCCGCCAGCCCATTGAGATAGGTTGAGTTTTCCACCTCCAGCGACTCCGGCGACGGCAGCGGCTGGTCGCGGATCATGGCATAAGTGCAGAAGGCTTCGACCACCTCTTTCAGCGCGTCCTGGCTGTAACCGGCATGGTACAGGTCGGGATAGCGGCTGATACCGGCCCGCATGTCGTTGGCTGCCGCCTGCGCGCTGGCAAGTTTCGCCTCGGCGTTGGCCCACTCGCGGCGGTGAATGGCGCGGATGCCTTCGGCGCAGTGGCGAATCACTTCCCGCGACCGGGCGATGGCGGCATCCCGCGCGGCGTTTTTGGTCTCAAACGCGCTGCGGATGGTCTCGGCAATTCCGTTCAGATCATTCATCGTTGGGTTTTCCTTCGTCGGGTCTGATCGCGCCAAACAGTTGGTCGGCCAGCGAAGTCGGCTGTGCCGGCAGTTTGATTTCGCCGTGCGCGGCCTCGAAACGTTCCAGATTGGTGCTTAAGGCTTGCAGGAACAGCTTGGCGTTTACCGGCGTCATCACCACGCGGGACTGCACGCGGGCGCGTGGATCGTTGGGCGCGATCTGGATAAAGTCCATCACGATTTCGCTGTGTGTCTGGGCGATGATGACCGCGTTGGCGTAAACCCCGTTCAGGTTCGCCGGGATTTCAAGCTGCAACCGGCGCTGGGGTGGCTGCATAACATTCTCCTTCACATCAGGCTGACGCGCGGCAGAGTGAGACTATCGTCTGATTATAACACTCTCCGGCACAAATCGAGTGGACAGCGGTCACAGGCTGCGGTATACTATTAGCTCATTTGTTCTCAACAGGGAGCGTCACCATGCCAGAACCGTTTAAGGATTCGCTGTTCCGCCGCGACCATATCGAAGAACTGGCCGCCCATCTGTCCCGCCTGTATCCGCCCTTTGATGCGGCGGCGTTTCTCGCGCGGGTCTTTGACTCTGCCTGGGACGGCGAGGCGCTGAAGGAACGGATGCGCCATCTGACGCTGGCGCTGCGCGAACACCTGCCGCCGGACTACCGCGCCGCGCTGGACGTGCTGAAACAGACCGCGCCGCTGCTGCGCGAACACGGCTTTCTGCTGATCTCATTTTCGGATTTTGTCGAGGTCTACGGCCAGCACGACTGGGACGCCAGCCTGCCCGCGTTTGAGTGGTTCACGCAGTTTATGAGCGCGGAATTTGCCGTGCGCCCCTTCATCGCGCAGGACGCGCCGCGTATGATGGCGCAAATGCTGGCCTGGTCGCGCCACGACAGCGATCAGGTGCGCCGTCTGTCCAGCGAAGGCTGCCGCCCGCGCCTGCCCTGGGCGATGGCCCTGCCGGACTTCAAACGCGACCCCTCACCGATTCTGCCGGTTCTGGAAAACCTGAAGGATGACCCCTCGGAGACGGTGCGGCGCAGCGTTGCCAACAATCTTAACGACATCGCCAAGGATAACCCGGATGTAGTGGTAGACGTGTTACGGCGCTGGAACAGCGACGCCACGCCGGAGCGCCAGTGGATTATCCGCCACGCGCTGCGCTCGCTGGTGAAGGCCGGCCATACCGAGGCGCTGGCGCTGCTCGGCTTCGAGAGCGGCGCGGCGGTGGCCGTGAACAACTTCAGCCTGAACACCGACCGCGTTCACATGGGCGAAAAACTGGCGTTTACGTTTGAAGTCGAATCGCGGAGTGACGCGCCGCAAAATCTGGTCGTGGACTACGTGGTGTATTTTCAGAAGGCCAACGGCTCGCTCGCGCCGAAGGTGTTCAAACTGGCGCAGCGCACGATTCAGCCCGGCGAAACGCTGCGCTTCCAGAAACGCCACGCCTTTCAGCCGATCACGACGCGGGTGTATTATGCCGGCGATCACGCGCTGGCGGTGAAAATCAACGGCACGGAATACGGCGAACAGCACTTTACGCTGGTGATGGGGTCAGGGTAGGGGCGACCCTATGGGGTCGCCCCTACGGGCTGCGGTTTTTAAGCCCCTCTCCGTGTGGGAGTGGGGTTGGGGTGAGGGCTTACCGGCAGCTCAGCGGCGGTGACTCGCACGGGATACCGTTGCCGGGGATACCGCTGGGATCGCCGCCCGCGCTGTCCAGGCTGAAGTTGCCGGCCTGCAAACATGCCCGCGCTTCATCACACGAGAAGAACTGGTTACACGTGAATTGCAGAGATGGACAGGCGACCGGGCCGACGATAACCGGCGTGGTGGTCGGGAACAGATTCGGGATGGCCGTCGGCGCCGGATTGATGATCGGCAGTCCGGTGATCGGATCAATCCCCAGTCCCGGCACGAAGCTGGTCAGCCCACCGACCGACGACACCAGAATGGCGATGTCGCCGTTTAGCGGTTCGGTGCGGTCGAAGATCGTGTCCGCCACCACCAGCAGGTAGCGTCCGGTCGCCGGGATGAGTATTGGCCCGATCGCCAACACTACCTTGTTCGCGCCGCCGCGCCCCACGCCAATGAAGTTGGTCGGGTTATCAATCGGGCTGAACGCCACCAGCGGCGAGGCATTCCCCCGGTAGACCACGATTTCGATCCTGAGGTACTGTCCGGCGGTGGCGTCAATGCAGTAG
>JARKOK010000033.1 GCA_029975765.1 Aggregatilineales bacterium | reverse complement strand
GTTCGTCATTCTGGTGGCCCTCGGTATTGATTACAACATCTTCCTGATGGGGCGCGTGCGCGAGGAAGCGGCGTCGTTCGGCACGCGGGAAGGCGTCCACCGGGCGGTGGCGGCGGTGGGCGGCATCATCGCGTCGGCGGGAATTATCATGGCCGGTACGTTTTCGGCGCTGATGAACAGCACCATACTGGGGCTGGTACAGTTGGGGTTCGCGGTGGCGGTGGGGGTGCTGCTGGATGTGTTCATCATTCGCGCGGCGCTGGTGCCGGCGATTGCGGTGCTGCTGGGGCGGTGGAGCTGGTGGCCGGGTCGGCTGCACGCTGCCGAAGCTAAAGCCAGCGGCGGCCGGCCAGCGCGTGCCCACGCACGGGAATAGCTCTTTGCCGTAACGAGGGCGTAGGGGCGGCCCGGTGTGGCCGCCCGCCGCGACCGGGCAGCGGAATGTTTTAAGAGCGGGCGGCGCTAAAGCAGGTTGAGGGCAAAGTCCGCAGGGGCGCGCCAGAGCAGCGTGGTTACCGGCCTGTGTCCGCCTGGAGCGTGATGTCCACCACCGCGCCGGGCTGGAACTGTCCCGCCAGCAGCCGCAGCCCTCTGGTGCGGTCTGCCTCACCCACGTCCATCAGCAGGATTTCGTCGCAGTAGGCGGCGATGTCCTGCACGATGCGCTCGCAGCGGTAATAGGCCAGGGCGGCGGGCTGGGTCTGCGCCGCGCCGTAGCCCTGATAAAACAGCCGTTCCTCAGCCTGCGGCGACCGGTGATCGAGAAACTGCCCGCCGCCGGCAAACATCAGGTCGCGCTCCACCGGCGCTAAAATCAGCGTGTCCCAGTCCACCAGATAAAACTGGCCGTGCAGGTCAATCAGCACGTTGCCGGCGTGCATATCACCATGACACAGCACGACCGGCGGCGGCTGCGCCCGCAGGACGGTGGCGCAGCGTTCGGCGCGCTGTACCAGTCGCAGGATTGTTTCACGCCGGTCGCGCAGCAGCGCGGCCAGTTCCGCCGAAATCGGGTCAGCGAAGGCCGTCGTTTCCACCTGCCGCAGCCGATGCCTGACGGCCTTACGCCACTGGCCGGAATAATCCTCGCGGCGGATACGTCCCGTGATGGCCGGGTCAAGCTCTGCCGTGTGAATCGCTTTCAGCGCGCGGCCAAACTCGACCCAGTGCCGGTCGCTCAATGGGCGTTCGTAACCATCCTGCCCTTCGATGAACGGAAAAACGGCCAGCGTAAAATTGTCAACGGCTGTCCACAACTGCCGCGATAGGGTAAGCCGGGGTGGAATCACCTGCCGGATACCCTGATCGTACAGCAGCCGGGGCACGACGATGGTCATGTCGTCAAAGTCGCCGCCGCGCAGTTTTACGAAATAGGCCGCGCCGGTATCGGTCACGGCGCGGTAAACGGCGGTATAACGGTCAGCGCCCAGCGGCAGGAAGTCCAGCCGGTTAGCGGCCAGCCCATAGCTGTCCTGTAAGGCGGTGATGATGGCGCTGTCCGCGATGGTTGGTTTTTCCAGCATGATCGCTCAGCCGCGAAAGCCGCCGTCAGAATGAATGATCTGCCCGGTAATCCACTGGGCGTCCGGGCTGGCGAGGAAGGCGATCAGCCGCGCGGCATCATCCGGCAGGCCGACACGCCCCTGCGGTGTGCGCCCGGCCAGCCAGGCTTTTAAGTCCGCGTCCATCCAGCCGGTGTCGGTCGGGCCGGGGTCAACGGCGTTCACCGTAATGCCTTTATGCGCCACGCCCGCCGCCAGCGACACGGTAAAGGCTTCGACCGCGCCTTTG
>JARKOK010000514.1 GCA_029975765.1 Aggregatilineales bacterium | reverse complement strand
ATCATTTCCGCCCGGTTCCAGACTTCATCGGCGGCATGGGCAATCGTCGCGCCGGCTTTTACGTATTCCTCGTCGCTGAAGGCGCTGCCCGCGCCCGCGCCGGCCTGCACCACCACCTGATGTTTGTGCCGTACCAGTTCGCGCACGCCGTTGGGCGGCAGCCCGACCCGGTATTCGTTGTCCTTCATCTCTTTGGGGATGCCAATAATCATTCTATTTCCTCATGAACGCGCTGGACTATAGCTTAAATTGTACAGCATGGAGGCAGAAAAGACATAACCATCGGTCACAGGAACGACACGTTTCAGGCGGCTGACAGGCGGGCTATGTTATAATGAACCCAACCTTAGGGATTGGGGACAGGTACGATGCCGACCACGATTGACACAGCAGGGCTGGAGGTGGGACGGCTGCGCCCGGCGCGGCGCGGCCCGTTCGCGCCCTACCGCCAGGCGTTCTGGCCGCGTCTGCTCGAAGCGCGCCGGAAGTACCGCATTGATTCGCATTACCGCCGGGTGCTGCTGTATTACTTTGGCTTTTTCTGGATTCTGGGCTGGTCGGCCTGGGTACTGCTGACCGCGCCGCTGCCGGTGTTCCGCGCGCCGCTGACGCTGCTCAGTTTTCTGATCGTGGCCGGGGCGCTCCTGGTGCTGTATCTGGCGCTTGACCGGGGCAAGACCGGCCTGTGGGCGGTGCTGACGGCGCTGGTTCAGTTCGTGGTGTTTGTGCTGGCGGTGGGGGTGCTGCTGCGGCCCTATTTTAACCAGGCTGGCCTGCTGTGGGCGTGGGGCACGCTGTTCATTTACCTGATCGGCGCGGCGGCGCTGTTTGTGCCCCTGTGGCACGTGGACATCAAACCCGGCGAAATCTTCCTGATTGAAGACAAACAGGTGAAACCGGAAGGCTTCCGGCTGGAGAAACGCCCGCGCCCGGAGGTGGACGCCGCGCTGCTGGACGCGGTGAAACGCGCCGGCGTGCCGCCTGACCGGCTCGACAAATACCTGGACTACGGCGGGCCGGCCTTCATGCAGGCGGAACTACGCACGAAGGTGCGTTCAGCGGCGGGTATGACCACGCTGGAAACCTTTTTCCAGCAGGTCGCGGCCAAACAGCCGAAGGTCACGCGGCGCGCGGCGGCGGTGCAGAAGTTCCGGCTGGTGTGGAACAGCGCCGACAAGATCGAAGTCGGGCCGCTGACGATTGACAACCTGATCACGCGCGAAGGCAACACCGTTGCCATCGAACTTGATTTTAATGGCGCGTACAACCCGTTTGATATACGCGAACCCGAACCGCGCCTGAAGCTGGCGGACTGGGAATCGATTGAGGCGATGAAAGCACACCATGCCGGTTTGCTGGGCTGGAAGGCGCGGCGCGTGGCGATGCATTATTTCGTGCAAATTCCGCTGCAATCGGCGCTGACTGACGGCAGCATCCATAAGTTCTGCACCATTCTGGCGGAGCAGATGGCGTGGGCGAAGGACGCCTTTGGCATCACCGTAAAACCGGACGGCGTGCAGTGCCTGCCGATCATCCCCAAAGAGGTGCAGCAGGCCGAAACGCACATGCTGGCCGCCCGCCCCAACGCGCAGGCCGAAACGGCGCGGCTGCAAGCCCTGCTCGAACAGGTCTTTAAATATCAGGTGCCGCCGAAACTGCTGGCCGGGCTGATGATGGCCGACCGGGGCGTGGAGAAAACGGTGCAGTCCACCTTCGAGGATATGCTCGACCTGCCCGAACCGAACGATACCCAGCGCCGCACCTACGCCGAGCAGAAGTATAACGACCAACTGCCGAAGGGGGACGCGGCGGACATCACCCCCGCGCCTCGCCGCCGGTCGCTGAATATCGGCGAGGAACTGTTGCGCCATCTGGGCAGCCGCGCCGAGGACGCGGAGTTCCGCCCGCTGGACGACGATAAAAACAAGTGACGATGGAAGTAAAGGTTAAACGGCGCGGGCGGCGTGCCCACCGCCTCGGACTGCTGCTGTTGGCGGCGCTGGCGCTGGTTGGCGCGGGCGCGGCGCTGTTCATTTACAGCAGCGCACAGAGCAACAGCCTGCCGCCGATTCACCGCTGGTTCAGCGACCCGGCCTCGCGCCCGGCGCTGGCAACCGTGATGAACGGCCAGCCGTGTCCCGGCGCGCCGTTCAGCCTGCCATCCGATGGCTTGATCGGCCTGCTGTGGAACGACCCCGCCGCGCCATATACGGTGTTTGGCACGCACACCGGCCTCGATATTTTTGGTGATGGCGCACCGGGTGAAGTGCCGGTCTATGCGGCATATGCCGGTTACCTCTCGCGCCTGCCGGAGTGGAAAGCGTCGGTCATCATCCGGCACGACGACCCGCTTCAGCCGGGGCGTTCCATCTGGACGTATTATACGCATATGGCCGCCTGGGACGGTTCACGTTCGTTCATTGTGGAGGCCTTCCCGCCGGGGACAGCCGGACAATGGGTGGAACGCGGCACGCTGCTGGGCTATCAGGGCGACTACACCGGGAACAGCCCCGCGCCCATCGGCCTGCACCTGCATTTCAGCATCGTGCTGAGTGACGCGGACGGCGCGTTCACCAACGAGGCGCGGCTGACCAACACGCTCGACCCGTCACCCTATTTCGGAATGCCGCTGAACATCAGCCGTTTTCCGTCACGGCCTATCGGCTGCGCGACCAATTTTTAACACCTGCGCGGCTTTTGCGTTATACTTACGCGCCATCATCCGAAACCCTGTAGGGACGAGGCAAGTTTCGTCCCTGCGAACAATTCGTACACAACATTTTGTAGAGGGGGCTTTTATGGCTGACTCACCGGCAATCCGCGACCAGGTGCGGGCGCTCAATGCTCGCAGCCGGCTGCTGCTCGAAGGCGACGACCGCGCCGGCGCGCGTTCAATGCTCAAGGCAATTGGCCTGACGGACGACGATCTGGCGAAACCGTTGATCGGTATCGCCAATACCTGGACGGAAATCGGCCCGTGTAACTTCCACCTGCGGCGGCTGGCGCACAAGATGAAAGAAGGCATCCGTGCCGCCGGCGGCACGCCGCTGGAATTCAACACCGTCAGCATTTCCGACGGTATCACAATGGGTACGGAAGGCATGAAAGCCTCACTCGTCAGCCGCGAACTGATCGCGGACAGCGTCGAACTGATTGCGCGGGCGAACTATTTTGATGGCATCATCGCGCTGTCGGCCTGCGATAAAACCATCCCCGGCACCATCATGGCGTTGATCCGGCTGGATGTGCCGTCGCTGATGCTGTACGGCGGTTCGATTGCCCCCGGCCATTACAACGGTAAGGACATCACCATTCAGGATGTGTATGAGGCGATTGGCGCTTACGCGGCGGGGCGCATCAGCCCGGAAGAATTCAAGGCGATTGAAGACCTGGCGTGTCCCGGCCCCGGCGCGTGCGGCGGGCAGTTCACGGCCAATACGATGGCGACCGTCAGCGAGATCATTGGCATCTGCCCGATGGGCATGGCCGACGTTCCGGCAGTGGCCGATGCCAAAGATGATGTGTCTTACCGCTGCGGCGAACTGATTCTGAAAATGGTGGAGATGGATTTGCGCCCCAGCAAAATTCTCACCCGCGCGGCGCTGGAAAACGCCATCGCGTCGGTGGCCTGCACCGGCGGCTCGACCAACGGTGTGTTACATACGCTGGCCTTCGCGCGCGAATTGGGCATCCCGTTCACGCTGGACGATATTGAAGCGATCAGCAGCCGCACGCCGCTGATTGCCGACCTGAAGCCGACCGGACGTTACACCGCGCTGGACGTGCATAAAGCGGGCGGCATTCGCCTGATCGCGCAGCGCCTCGTCGAAGGCGGCTACGTGGACGGCAGCGCCCTGACCGTCACCGGGCGCACGCTGGCGCAGGAAGCCGCCGAAGCCAGAGAGACCCCCGGTCAGGATGTGATTCGTGCGCTCAATAACCCGATCAGCACGCATGGTGGGCTGCATGTGCTGAAGGGCAACCTTGCGCCGCAGGGCTGTGTGATTAAGCTGAAGGGCACCGAACCGCGCCAGTTCAGCGGGCCGGCGCGGGTGTTCGACCGCGAACCGGACGCGATGGCGGCGGTACAGGCGCAGCAGATCAAGGCCGGCGATGTGGTGGTGATCCGTTATGAAGGGCCGGTCGGCGGGCCGGGGATGCAGGAAATGCTGGGGGTGACGGCGGCGCTGACCGGACAGGGCCTGGGCCGCGAGGTGCTGCTGATTACCGATGGCCGCTTCTCTGGCGCCACACACGGCCTGTGCATCGGCCACATCGCGCCGGAAGCGATGGTCGGCGGGCCGCTCGGTCTGCTGCGCGAAGGCGACATCGTGAGCGTGGACATTGACGCCCGTTCGCTGAATGTTGAGCTGAGCGAGGCGGAACTGGCGCAACGCCGCGCCAACTGGACGGCGCCGAAGCCCAACTATACCAGCGGCGTGATGGCGAAATACGCGCGCACGGTGTCGCAGGCCGACGACGGCGCGGTGACGGTCATCAGCACGCGGCTGTAATTT
>JARKOK010000513.1 GCA_029975765.1 Aggregatilineales bacterium | reverse complement strand
AACAACGCAATCGTTTCATGATCCCAGGCCCAGCGCAGGTTGTAGGCCAACTCATGCAGCCGCCGCAGCGGCCCCGGCAAGTTGGGAACAACGTTGATCTTGGCAACAGGTTTAATCATCCAGTGATCTCCTGACTTTCTGTATGCGTGCGAGCTGCATAAACATGCCTCGTAAGGAAGAAGCATAGCAGGACTCAGGTACGGTTGGCAAACCGCAAACCTGCCGCGCCTCGTGATTTTTATTAAAAATAACTTTATTCCTGCCCTACACTATGCTACAATCGAATCAAGCTGAGACTTTTCCGTTATGAAGGAGACAGCCTGTATGCTGAAGAAGCAAGTGTTGAAGAGTAAACCCGTCTGCAAGGTGACATTCACCCTGCCAGAGGCGATCAAAGCGGAGTCGGCTTACCTCGTAGGCGACTTTAATAACTGGGACGAACAGTCAACCGCCATGAAGAAGGCCAGAAACGGCCACTTTAGCGTAACACTGGAACTGGAAAAAGGCCGTGAATACCAATTCCGGTATCTGGTCAACGGCACAGAATGGCACAACGACTGGCACGCCGATAAGTACCTCCCAAACCCCTTCAGCGGTGACAATTCTGTTGTGACTACGTAGCGCATTGTAACGGGTTTTAAGCTTTAATCAAGGTTGGAACGCCCGGCGAGCTGTCGTCGGGCGTTTTTTTCTAACGCGCCAGCAGATCAAGTTTGAATTCTTCGATCACACCCTTCAACAGATCCGTACCGGTGACGGACGTGTTCGCCGAGCGCACGACGGCCAGATCGAGTGGAAGGCGGTCGTTGAGGTCTTCGCCGGTGGCCTGCTGCGCCAGCGTAAGCGCCGCCGCCGCGCAGGCCACCCCGTAACGTGGCTGACGGCCATCCAGCCGGTTGTCGGTGAAGGTGTAGCTGTTGTACATTCGCTGCGTCAGCCGTTCCGCCAGGAACAACTGCTTAAGCTGCTGCCGGTGATCGGCGGTGATCTTTGGCAGGTGTTCGCTGATGAAGTCGTCAGCATCCACCGTGCCGATAATCACCGGCGCATACTGATTCCGCAGTTCCCAGGGGTCTACCCCATACAGCCGCACCAGTTCTTCGTACACGCGGTCAACTTCGCTGGCGGCATTGTCCAGCGCGCGGCGCAGCGCGCCCTTCCACGTCGTGTCCTGCTGCGCGCTGGCAAAGCCGGTAAGCCACTGGGACAGTCCCTCATAGTTGCCCCAACTGGTCAGTTCCTTGATGGTCAGGGTCTGTGACGGTGGATGCTGCGTAAAATACTGGTCAAGTGTGACGATCTGATAACCGGCACGCGCAGCCTCGTAGTTTACGAGCCAGTACAGAAATTCTTCCTCACCGGCGAAGTGATGGCCGAAGGTTTCACCAGCGGTCGCCAGCAGCAGCAGCGGCCCAACATGTTTACGCGCCGGGCCAAGCACCTGATCTACCCAGCGCCCTGCCCCGCCCAATGTATGGATATTGAAGGAAATTTGCGAAGACAGCTCATCATGGCGGACAAACACCGCCATCGTGCGCTGGTCAGACAGCCGGACTTTAAACGGTCCGGCGCCCGCGCTGGGCGTCCAGTCCTGAATCTGCTTGGCAGCCAGGACAGTGTATTGAACGCCGGCCTCATGCAGCAGGCGCAGGGTTTCCAGATCAACCGCCATCTCCGGCAGCCAGAAGCCCAACGGCTTACGACCGAAACGCTGCTCAAAGGCCGAGACACCCCAGAGTATCTGTGTCCGTTTATCGCGTTTGCGCGCCAGCGGCAGGATAATGTGATTGTACGCCGTCGCCAGCGCGTTCCCGGCGGGCGCGTGAGCGGCGTAAGCGGTCTGATCGGCCTGAACCACCGCTTCAAACACATCCCGCGCGTTGGCCTCCAGCCACTTCACCAGGGCTTCCGAAAAACTGTAGCTGATCGAACCAAAGTTGCCCTTCTCTGCGTTCGGACGATAAGAAGTCGCCGTGATGCGCTCGTTCCAGTTCTGGAACGGCGCGGCTTCGGCTTCAACGACGGAACCAGGGGGACTTTCCAACGGATTGCCACGCGGCGGCTGGCTGAAATGTCCATGCACGCACAGGCAGCTTCGCTCAAACTTGGACATACCCCTCTCCTTGTTTTTTAACGTGTGTATCAGACCGGAACAGTTGCCCGCCGCCGGTCTTCATCATCGTATGCCTGCCAACCGGTCTATCAAGAGCGACCCGGTTATTTCTTCTTGTAACCAATGGTCGTATTATTCGGCACAATTTTGTTAGGATAAGCGGCAAAATTTTCCAGCCGTAAATCCGTGCCGAGAATGCAGCTGTGCCCGACCGTGTAGCCGGCTGGAATATGCGTATTCTTCCCGATACAGGTAATACCCAGTTCCCCCATATCCAGAATTTTGCCGACATGGGCGTTGTGACCAACCACGACAATCTTGTCCAGGATGTAGCGTTCAACAACCGCCCCGGCCTCGATGTACGTGTCGGTCAGCACGATGGACTCGCGCACGACCGCATTTGGCCCCACATACACCCCCGGCGACAGCACCGAATTTTCAATGAGCGCGCCTTCCGAAATCACCGAACCATCGGTGATGAGACTGTTTTTCACAATCGCGCCGGAATGAATATGCACCGGCGGGCGTTCCTCGCTGCGGGTGTGAATGACCCATGTCCGGTCATTGAGATTCAACGACGGCGGCGCGGCGATCAAATCCATATGCGCTTCCCAGAAGGCGTCTACCGTCCCTACATCCACCCAGTAGCCACCATATGGATAGGCAAACACATTCATGCCTTCAATGATCATGCGCGGGACGATGTCCTTGCCAAAATCGTGGCTTGAGGCTTTACGCTTCTGGTCATCCTGAATCTGCTGTTCCAGCACCGAATAGTTGAACACGTACACACCCATACTGGCGAGATTGCCGGGAGGGTTAGCCGGTTTTTCGACAAACTCACGCACACGATAATCTTCATCCACATCGAGAATGCCATACCGGCTGGCTTCATCCATAGGTACGCGGATGGTACAGATCGTCGCGTCGGCCTTGCGCTCCCGGTGGAACTGGATCAGCACGTCGTAGTCCATCTCGTAAATATGGTCACCGGAGAGGATGAGGACATAATCCGGGCGGCCACGCCGCACAAAATTCAGGTTCTGCGCGACAGCATCGGCGTTTCCGGCGTACCAGTCGGTATCAGCGCGGCCTTTGTAGGGCTGCAAAATCTGCACGCCGCCGGTAAACGAACGATCCAGGTCCCAGGGACGACCGCGCCCGATGTGGTCGTTCAGGCTGTGCGGTCGGTACTGCGTCAGGATCAGCACATCGAAGATGTTGGAATTGACACAGTTGCTTAAAGCAAAATCAATAATGCGGTACTTCCCGGCAAAGGGAACGGCGGGTTTGGCGCGTTTTGCCGTCAGCGTGTACAGGCGCGTGCCTTCGCCACCAGCCAGGATAACAGCTTTTACTTTTGCCATGAAAATCCACCTCGTCTTTTTATGAGTGCCCTGCGATAAACATCTATATACTGCCGGGCGCTGGTATCCCAGCTAAAGTCAATCTGCATCGCCCGGCGCTGCATTCGCTGCCAGGCATCGCGCCGCCCGTGATAGGTGTCCAGCGCCCACCGCACGGTATTGTACAGCGCGTCAGCCTCTTCCCACTGGAAGACAAAACCCGTACCCTGTTCTGCCGAGCCGCTGTCGTAGTTCGTCACCGTGTCGGCCAGGCCGCCGGTTTCTCGCACCACTGGCAGCGAACCATAACGCATCGCCAGCATCTGCCCAATGCCACACGGTTCATAGTGGCTGGGCATCAGGAACAGATCGCTGCCGGCGTAAATCCGCTGCGCCAGCGCCGCGTTATAACCGATGTACGTGCGCGCCCGCCAGGAGAAATCCTGTCCCAACTGCCAGAACTGCCGGTCGTATTCCGGTTCGCCTGACCCCAGACCGATGAACTGGGCATCGGTGGTCACCATCAGCCGCCGCAGCGCGGGAATCAGCAGATCAATCCCCTTCTGCTCAACCAGCCGCGTCACCACGCTGATCACGGCCACATCATCGCGGGGTTCGAGACCAAAATCTATCTGAAGCTGGCGTTTATTCGGCGGGCGTTTTTCAAGAAAGTTATCAGCATTGAAATTTGAAACGATCAACGGATCCGTCGCGGGGTTCATCGCCTCGGTATCTATACCGTTGAGGATGCCCACCAGGTCATTTACCCGCGTGCGGATCAGGCCATCCAGACCATAACCCATATACGGGTACTGAATTTCGACAGCGTAGCGCGGGCTGACGGTTGTGAGCATGTCGGAATAGGCCAGCGCGATCCCCATCAGGTTATCGGTCAAATCCTGATAGACCAGATCCGGCTGGTGGCGGCCCGGCACCCCCAGTTCCCACAGCCAGCCGCCAGCGTGATCGCCCTGATAGGCCAGATTATGAATGCTCAGGATGGAGGCAACCTGCGCCCACGAAGCATAGTGGCGGCTTTCATCCACCAGGAACGGGATCAGGCCGGTGTGCCAGTCATTGACATGGTATACGTCAGGAAACCAACGCTCACGCTCGCGTAGTTCCCAGGAAACGGCCATCGCCGCCTGGCTGAAAAAGATAAAACGCGGCACGTCCCAGCTCCACTCGCTGTAGACCTGGCTTTCATCACCAAAAAACGGCCAGCCCTGAATGAAATAGTAGGGCACATCCTGATAGACCGTCGAATACACATGGACATTGACCGTGCCTGTCCGGCGCGGGAACGGGAATGAGAACAGAGGTGTGATGTGATACTGTTCCGAATTGATAAACCCGTAATAAGGCAGCATCACGCGGGCGTCCACCCCCAACCGCCGCAGCGCACCCGGAAGCGACCCCACAACATCGGCCATGCCGCCGACCTTAGCAAACGGCGCGGCCTCCGCGCTGACGAACAGAACATTCATGCTCAAGCGACTTTGCCCCCTGTGTACCGGAACCATCCATACTGCGCGGCGCGGACACGGCAGATCATGTCCTTACACCTCGGCAAACCAGCGATAATCAATATCCGGGAACACGGTGTCCAGTTCCCAGTATTCGTCGGTCAGGCTGCGCTGCGGCACCCGCTGTTCCAGCCCGGAAGCCAGCCTGTCAAAACGCTCAAGATGCTGGTTAAACCGTCCAATCGCATACTCGCGCGCCTGCCCGGTGGTGACCAGAAACGGCCAGTCAGAACTTTGCAGCAGCAGCAGTTCGCGGGCAGCCTGATTGAGCGCGGCCAGCATATCGCCCGCCGCTTCAGGACTGGCAGCGACGAGGCGCTCCATGCGCCGTTCAGCTTCGTGCAGCGGCGGCCACATCCAGCGGGTATCGGCATTATCCCAGGTAAAATGCGTGCCGCCCGCGCCCCACGAACCTTCCGGCAGACTTAGCGTATCCACCGGCGGATAATCAGCGATATACCGGCTGGCCGTCGTCAGTTCGATCTCCGGGTTGGTCGCCAGCAGACGCAGCGTTTTGCCCAGCCAGGCTGCGCCTTCATACCACCAGTGACCGAACAATTCGGTATCGTAAGCCGACGCGATGATGCCCGACCGTCCGGTCTGACGCGAATAATCCCGCAGCAGATCGGCAACCAGATGCGCGAAGTTTTCCGCGTGCTGGTCAACTTTGTACGCCGCCCAGTCCGGCTGGTAGTAGTCCTTATAAGCCAGATCAATCTTCGCGCCCGTCACCCGCCAGTAATGCAGGCCGCTGGTGCCGGCGCGTTTGTGAAATTCGAGGTAATCAAAATCGCCGGGGTAGCCCCACTCGGCGCTCCACACCTGCGTGCCGGTGCGGTTATCGCGCCCGATGACGGACACGCCAGAGTGACCGGACACCGCCGGGCCGGCGGCAGTCTCCCGTACATAGTAGGGTTGGAAGGTGGTCGCCGGGCGCTCCGGCAGCGGCTGGTTGGCCGCCGGGATGACATACCGCCGCTTGATCGCGCCATACGGCCCCAGCGCATCCCCCGCCGCCACACCTACCGGATAACCGCCGGTGATAGCATGGGTTTCGCTGAAAAACACCTTCAACCCGCAGCGCGCCAGCCAGGTTTCCAGCCCCGGACGCACGCTGCCATCCCCCCGAATATAGGCCGGCCGGTAGGCACATTCCGGCAGCCAGACGCCGGTCGGCGCGCGTCCGAACAGCCGCCGGTAGCTCTGGATACCCGTTTGCAACTGTCCGACAATCGAGCTGTCACGGCTGAAAAGCGGCAGATAACCATGCGTGGCCGCGCCGGTGAGGATTTCAATATGGCCGGATTCCTGCAAGCGGCGGAACGCGCCGATCAGGTCACGGTTGAAACGGGTCTGGAACGCCTGCTGGATGCCGGTATACTGCTGTTGGTACCATTCCGCCAGATAACGCAGGTGGGGGTCGGCAGTCTCCGGCGCCGTGAAATAGGCCATGTCGCGCTCGGCGGCGGCCCGGCGCTGGTCAAGGTACTGGTCGAAATGGTCAAGCACCAGGGGGTCGGCCAACTGCTCGGCCAGCACCGGCGACAGGCCAATGGTCAGGCGGAACGGCACACCTTCATCACGCAGATCATACAGGGTTTGCAGCAGGGGGACGTAACTTTCGCTGGCAGCCTCGTGAATCCATTCTTCACCGTGCGGCCAGCGCCCTGCCAGCCGGACATACGGCAGATGGGTATGTAAAACGAAGGTAAAAGCTCCAACTGCGCCCACAATCGCTCCCCATCCTGAGGCTAACATCACCTTACTGTTTCGCTCAGGATTGTAACGTTTTGTCAGGCAAAGACCAAATCCGCTAATCCGGCGGGTTAATCGGCAGCACCATTGTAAAAATACTGCCCTGCCCCGGTTCGCTGCGAACAGTCAGATAACCGCCGTGTGCTTCCGTCACCGCGCGCGCCACGAACAGGCCCTGCCCCAACCCACGCGGGTCGAGCAGTTTGCCGCTGGCGGTGCGCGGTTCGCCCCGGTAAAACCGCTCGAAAATATGCGGCAGGTCTTTTTTCGAGATGCCAACGCCGGTATCCACCACCTGGATCGTCACACGTTTGGCGTCACTGCCGCTTGCCATCACGATGATATGTCCAGCCGCCTCGGTATAACGGATAGCATTTTGCAGCAGATGACCGAGCGCCCAGCGCAGCCGCTGGTCGTCACCCACCACCAGCAGCCGCTCAACATCACGCAGCATGACGGCAACGTCCAACTGCGACCGCCGGACTTCCGGCGTCATGCCGTTGACAACATTCCAGATCAGTTCCTCCAGGTTCACCGGATCGCGCCGGATGCTGAACGCCTGCGCGCTCATCTCGCTGATGTCGAGCAGTTCCACAATCATCCGGTCGAGAATATCCACGTTGCGGCTGAGCGTTTCAAGGAAGCGCCGGTTGGGCGCGCGGTCGGCGGGCTGATTCATAATCACATCGCTCATGCCCTTGATGACCGCCATCGGCGTGCGGAGTTCGTGAGAAATAGCCGTCACAAACTCGTTTTTCAGCCGTTCGGACAGCGCATCATGGGTCACGTCGCGCAGCACGATCAGCGTGCCCAGGCGTTCGCCTTTACTGTCGGCGACGGCAGCCACCTGCGCGCCCAGAATCATATTGTTGACCTGGATGCGGGTCGGTTCTCCCAGCGGAGCAAGTTCTGACTCGACATGCGTGACATCACGGTAGGCGCTGAACAGCGTGCCCAGTTCGCTGTCCCAGATGTCCTTGCGCGTGCCGATTAACCGTTTGGCGGCATTGTTGACCAGAATGATACGCCCGTCCAAATCCTGCATGATGATGCCCTCATCAATCGTGGCGAGGATGCCGTTCAGGCGTTCGATTTCCATATCGCGCCGTTTGAGCGCGCGCTGAAGCTGCCGGTTGCGATTCGACAGGTCGTTGGCTGCCGGGGCGGGCGACGATGACCGGCGCCGCAGGCCGCTGTACAGCCGGCTGAACAGTTTTTCAGTCGCCGTACCCAGGCTGTTGACGCGGTTAATGGCGCCGGAGATTTCGCGCGGGTTGTTGGTCATGACATCTACCTGTTGATCTGGTTGAAGAACACGCTGTCCCGTGTCCCAACTGTAAAAATTCTGATATAACCGGCCAGCCTATATGCTGGCAGCGTTCTAAGTTCAGTATACTAGACATCACGGATACAGCGAAAGTTGCCGAAATCGCGGCATAAAATTATGATTAGGTTATGAGCCGGTTTGCGCCAGTGCAAGGAGTCGAACTTGTCTACGTGGATGGTGGTCGAAGACGAGCCGGATATTTACGAAGTCCTGCTAACCTTGTTCGAAATGTGGGGGATTGAGGGCGTGGCCTTCGTGGATGGCGAGGAAGCGATCTCCTGGATTGAAGATGTCAATCAGGGACGTTTCCAGGGCGAACTGCCCGAACTGGCGCTGCTGGACATCCGGCTGCCCGGCACGGTCAGCGGGCCGATGGTCGGCGCAAAACTGCGCGAGAGTCCGCTGCTGCAACATATCACAATCGTACTGACGACGGCGTACCGGCTGACGGCAGAAGAAGAAAAGAAAGTGATCGAGCAGGCCGACGCCGATAAACTGATCTATAAACCCATGCCGCGCTTCAACGAACTGAAAAATGTTCTGGAAGGCGTGATCGCCCAGCGGCGCGCGAAAATCCCATACAGTTCCAATAATGTGAAGTAGGCGGGATTTATGGAAAATATCGCGCCCGCCCGCGCTTTAGCCCGGCGCTCCTATAACCTGCTGCAACTGGCGTTTGTGATCGTCGCTATCGGCATCTTCGTCAGCGTGGTGGCGCTGCTGGGGTTTGCCATCCCCCCTATCCCGCCC
>JARKOK010000547.1 GCA_029975765.1 Aggregatilineales bacterium | reverse complement strand
TGCGGGTCAGCCTTGCCATCACCCGCGAGCGCGGCAGGGCGACGGTTGATCTGCTGGCGCTGACGCCGCCGGGGGTGATGGGCGCGATGGGGGCGCTGTGTACCAGCGCGCTGTACCGGCGGCACGAATTCATGCGCCTGCTCGAGATCGTGCGCGCCTCGCTGGTTGGCGGTGTGTGGGCCGGGGTCGTTATCACGGGTATTCTGCTGTTTCTGAACTCCGAAGCGTTCACACGTTTCACTCAGCCAAATGAAGTGATCCTGACAGGGCTGGCGAACTTTCTGGTTATCCTGGGTGCGGTGCGGGTGGAGTACATTCAGTCGGCGGTGTTGGGCGTGCTGCTGGGTATGGCGGTGGCCTCGGCGACCGCCAACCGCCTCGATGGCAGCCTGTGGGCGTTTGGCCTGTATCTGCTGCTGCAAGGCGTGGTGTATGTCATCACGCTGGCGCTCGGTTTTATGCTGCTGCCCCTGGTATACGACCGGTTGCACTTCAGCGGCGCTTACGCGCTGATGAGCCTGAGCCTGCTGCGGCTGCTGATCTTTGCCGCCGCGCGGGAAGCCCTGATTGGACTGGTGTGGCGGGCGCTGCGGGTGCGCCTGAACGTCACGCCACCGGAATTGGTCTTTATGTCCCGTTAATCAAGTGGGGTTATAATGATACCCATCAGCGAAAGGCAGTGAAATCGTGACCGACACCATTGACCCCAACGCCATCCCCACCGTAGAGGGCTGGCAGCCTGACCCCAAACATCCGCGCCGCCGTCCTCCCTGGATAAAGGTAAAGGCACACGGCGGTGAAGTGTTCCAGCAGGTGCAGGACCTGATGCGCCGCCAGCAGTTGAATACGATCTGCGAAGAGGCCAACTGTCCGAACCGTACCGAATGCTGGAATCATGGCACGGCCACCTTTCTGATTCTGGGGGATGTCTGTACCCGGTCGTGCCGGTTCTGTGATGTAAAAACCGGACGACCGAAGCCGATTGACTGGAATGAACCGATGCGCGTGGCGCAGGCGGTGAAGGCGCTGAACCTGCGGCACGTCGTCATCACCAGCGTCAACCGTGACGAACGCGCCGACGGCGGCGCGCCGGTGTTTGCCATGACGATCAAGGCGGTGCGCCAGCTTCAGCCGGGGTGCTCGATTGAAGTGCTGATCCCGGACTTCAAGGGCAGCGAGGCCGCGCTCAAAATCGTGATGGACGCGCAGCCGGAAATCCTGAATCACAATGTTGAAACCGTGCCGCGCCTGTTTAAGAAGGTGCAGCCGCAGGATCGTTATGAATGGGCGCTGACGACGCTGGGCAACGCCAAGCAGATGGATCCGCTGGTGCTGACCAAAAGCGGCATCATGGTCGGCCTGGGCGAAACGTTTGATGAGGTGGTCGAGGTGATGCGCGACCTGGCCGGGCTGGGGGTGGACATCCTGACTATCGGCCAGTATTTGCAGCCGAGTAAAAGCCACCTCAACATCGAACGGTATTATCTGCCAGAGGAATTCGACGCTTTTGAGTCCATCGGCAAGGAACTGGGTTTTAAGTGGGTGGAAAGCGGCCCGCTGGTACGCAGCAGCTACCGCGCTGACCAGCAGGTGCGCGAACTGTCGAAACTGAACTACATCCGCGTGCCGGAAATGCCTGTTGAATAGAATTGCAGGGGGCGGGTTTCGAAACCTGCCCCTACGGAAATCCATTATTACGCGCTTGACCTGTCTTTATTCCTCATCCCCCTCCGCGTCCCCTAAAATTCGGCGGAGTTCCTGTTCCCACACGTCGGCGAGGGGGTCGAACAGCACTTCGGTGAAATCGTCGGAGAGGCGGCGCATGTATTCGCGCACGTTTAACTGCGGCGCGGCCTGGTCGAGTTCTTCCACCTTGGCCTCAACCGACTCGATCACACGCCCGGCCTTGTCTTCCAGATCGGCCAGATCAAACGCCGTTTTCAGCACGTAGTTCACACGCTTCATCACCCCCAGCCAGGCCATAAAATCATTCTCGATGCGGATGCCGCTGCCCGCGCCCAAAGCGCCGGAAAAGTCGTAGGTCGGCACGAAGGCGTACAGGCCGATGAATTCCATGTCCCGGTCGCCGGCGCGGCGGCACAGGTATGAGCCAATGCTCGCGCCGCCGTGATAATCGGAGAAGTTCACGCCCAGCCGCCTGAGGGGTTCTTTCATCGCCGGCAGGCTGTAGATGGCGGAAATCAACCGTTCCTTGTCGTAGGGTAGTTCGCCATACACGCCGCCCAGACCGACGATGCGTTTCACCCCCAGCGTGCGCGCCGCGTCCAGCAGCGCCGCCGTATAACGTTCGATGTCCAGGTGCGGCTCGTCACCGAGGAAGATCACCACGCCGCGCTGCTCGTCGCCGGTGAAATAGAACTCGTTGCGCGGCGTATCCAGCGAACGCGGATAGCCATCATCGAAGCGTACCACCGGACGCACCAGGTCGTGCGTGCCGGGAATCTGGAACAGGTAAAAACCATCGGGGCGCAGCGTGCCAATTCTGCGCGCTTTGGTCTGCTGGACAAGGTACTGGGGCAGGCCGGACGATACCGAGCCGCCGTCGGCCCACTGCCGCCAACCGGCAATCATGACCATATCCTGTGCTGTCGGGCGTTCTCGAAGTTCAACCGCGTCGGCCATAGGAGAGTCTCCAATCGGTTACTCCGTAGGGGCGCTACGGATTCGTTTAACGTTAATATGTCTTCAACTGTTCCATGATCCGGTGATAGGCGTCGTTAAGCTGCTGCATTTTGGCGGTCGCGTCCGGCGAAGGATTGCTGTCCGGGTGGTAGTGCAGGGCTTTGCGGCGGTAGGCGCGTTTGATCTCGCTGGCGCTGGCGGTCACCGATACGCCGAGCAGATCATAGAACTGCTGCAGGGGATGAAACGCCGCCGGTGCAGGGACTTCGTGATGGGTGTAATGCGCCTGCGCGGTGAAGGTCGCCACCTTCCGCACGCCCAGTAGATACTTGTTATCAAACGTCGCGTAATCGCCGCTGAGATCCGCCAGATTAACGGCTTCGCCGGTGCTGATACGCCCGGTCTTGCTGATGTACACCGGAATAATGACAGGATGCGCGCCGTCCAGCCGGTAGGCATACACCTTGCCGCTGTAAGCGTGCAGCAGCAGCCGCAGCGCGTCGCTCATCCAGGCGGTCACACCGTCTTCAGTGATGAGATCAAACGCGGGGATGAACAGCGTGTGCATGTCGCGCTGGGTGTTGGCGTTCAGCATCTTCTTGATAAAACCGACGGACAGTTCACCCGCCAGCAGGTAGATGGCAATATCTTCGTGGAAACTCGGCTGGGCGATATTGACGATCAGCGCGCCTTCGTCCAGCACACGCAAGGATTTTACATTCTTGACTTCGCGGAGTCGGGTTTGAAGATACTCAAACGCGACGTGCAGACTGCTCATGATCTTCCTCCTGCCCTTAAGTGTATCAAAAAAGGGGTTCAGGAATCAAAAGAGCGCGAAAGCCGCGCTCTCACAGGGGGCTAATTGTCCAGCGGAATGTCAGCTTTCGATCACCTTGTCGTCAATCAACTGCTGCTGCACCTTCTGGCCGCGCGGGTCGAAGGCGAAGTGCTGGCCGTGCAGTTGGAACTCCATATCCTGCATGGCACGACCGGCGCGGTTCTTCTCGACCGTGAACACCACCCAGTCCCGGAACTGTTTGGCGGTGTAGGGGTTAAAGGCCACGTGGTCTTTCGACAGGATGTGGTACTTGTTGTTCATGATGATGGCGATGTCGGACTCGTAATCCAACGCGCTGCTGCCCCGCAGGTGGAACAGGTGAATGCGCTTGCTCTTAAGTCCTTCGCGGTCGGCGGCAACGATGGCCCACACCGGCACATCCAGGGACAGCGCGATGTCCTTCAGCCCTTCAACGATGATCGTCACTTTGTCGTTTTCGTCACGCGGGCGTTCGGGGTAGACCGCGATCTTTTGCAGGTAATCCACAAACACCGTGACGTTGCCGCCAGTCGCGTCACACAGGCGGGCGGTCATCTCCTTGATCGCCTTCAGCGTCGTGACCGCCGGGCTGGCTTTCACCAGGATCATACGGTCAGAGTAACGCGCCATACGCTGCAGCGCCGGGGCAGTCTTGGGATTGTCCCGCAGGATGGCTTGCAGCGATCCCGCCGGGTTGTTCTCCCGCCCCATAAAGCCTTTCGCCCGTTCCGCGACGATGATCTGATACAGGTCGCGCAGCTTAATGCCGCGACTCAGGTCAACCTCCGGTGGGTTGACGCTTTCCATGCACAGCAGCCGGTGCATCAGGTGGGTTTCGGTATGTTCGTAAGACAGGTAAAAAGCATACTGATCGGGGCGCATGGCGATGTTGCGGGCGATTTGCAGCGTGGCAATCGTCTTGCCGATGCCCTGCGCGCCGCCCAGCAGCACCAGTTCGGTTTTGCGCAGGCCGCCGCCAATGAAACCATCCAGCGGGTCGAAACCGGTAGACATAGGGACATAATCCACCAGGTCGCCCTGAATGACGCGTTCGTTCGCTTCGTTAATCACCTGCGTCAGCGTGCGCGGCATATGCGCCGCGCCACCGCGATTGGACGCCGGTTTAGGGGCTGGGGCAGCGGCGCGCGGTTGGGCCGGCGGTGACGGTGCTGCGCTGGCCGGTGGTTTTGCACCCATCGCGTCCGGGTCTGGTGGAAGGTCGTTGGTGAAACGGCGGGTTGCCATGCAAATCCCTCTATGTGTTATATGTTACATAATACTCTTTACGTTTTTGCTGCGCAAACGGCAATCTCTAACTCTAGCTGAATTTCCTCTGAATTTGGTAGATTCTAACCGGAACATTACCAAACCTTAATGGTCTTTACGCATTTGGACTTTTCTTACGCATCCCCATATTTAGAGTTTATTCACAAACGGACTAAAATTGTGCTAAAATGAAGTTGTTTCGT
>JARKOK010000543.1 GCA_029975765.1 Aggregatilineales bacterium | reverse complement strand
CGCGGGTCGGTTCGTCTCCACCGTTCGCCGGGTTTCAACTGTTTTCTTCCCCGCCGGCGGAGAGGTTCGGGCTTTCAGACTCCGCTGGACTTCGTTCGTCAAAATCTGGCTGTTCTGGTAATCGCCCATAAGCGGAATATTGAGCGCCACCCCGGCTGCAATCGCGATCAGACCGGGCAGCAGGTTGCCAGTGGAGATGATGAACAACCCGACCAGCGCCAGCGCACCGACGATTATAATCTGCTCGCGCGGTGTCACACCGTCCGCCACCGAGCCTTTAATCACGGTCACGCTGCCCAGGCGTTCCGCCTTCCCCTGCAGCCGCGTCGTGCGCGGAAAGCGTTTCGCTACCTTCGACGACACCGCCAGTGAGAAATTGCCGTTCTTTTCCACCCAGCCATCCAACCCCGGACGGCTGGCTGTACCTTTCTGCTGCAAGCGTTCGTTCAGCGCGCTCATACACTGCGCGACCGTCTTTTCCGTGTAATAGGTGAACTGCACGGTGAAACTCCTTCTTCATCACCAGCCGTACAGCCGGCGGGGGACGGCTTAAAGCATCGGCACGGACAAACCACCATCCACGACAAAGACCTGCCCGGTCGTGTAGGCTGACGCGGCTGACGCCAGGTACAGCGCGATACCAGCGATGTCCTCCGGTTCGCCAATACGTCCGGCGGGAGTGCGCTCCGTAATCTGCTGCGCCAGCGCATCATTTTCCCAGATCACGCGCGCGAACTTCGTCTTGACCAGCCCAGGCGCAATCGCATTCACCTGAATATTGTCCACCCCCAGTTCCATCGCCAGCGTTTGCGTCAGGTTGATCAGCGCGGCTTTGGTCAGGCTGTAGATACCCTGCAAGCGCCCCGGTCGCAGGCCATTCACCGAGGCTACATTGATAATTTTACCACCGCCGTTGGCGCGCATCACGGGGACAGCGGCCTGAGTCAGCCATACCGTTCCCATAATGTTCACTTCAAGCGTTTTCTGCCACAGGCTGTCTTCGGCTTCCAGCACCGGGCCAAAGTGGGGGTTGGTCGCGGCATTGTTCACCAGCACATCCAGCCGTCCATAGGTATCCACCGCGCCCCGCGCCAGGGCTTGCAGCGCGGCTTTATCGCCATTGTGCGCGGCAATACCAACCGCTTCTCCACCTTTGGCGCGAATAGCCGCAACAACGGCATCCAGGCCATCCTGCTTGCGGCTGCTCACCACGACTCTGGCGCCGGCCTGGGCATAACACTCGGCAATCGCCTGCCCGATCCCGCGTGACGCGCCGGTGACTACTGCCACCTTGCCGGTCAGGTCAAACCCTGCATTCATTTCTGGTACTCCAGGAATAGAACAATTATTCCATTTTTGCTGTGAATCGTCAATGCTGATTGTGACCTGTCCGATGTAAATGAGCAAATGCGGCTTTGATTTTCAGCTGTCCAAAAAGGCTATAGACTATAAATCAGAAACCTACGACGACAGACCTGTTTCACCTAAAGGATTCGTTTCATCATGCTCTACGATATTACCCGCACCATCTCATCCACGACGGCTGTCTGGCCCGGCGACGCGGCGTTCAGCGCCGCTTACGTCTACCGGTTAGAACGCGGTTATGCGGTCAACCTGACGACCATGACCCTCAGCCCACATACCGGCACGCATATTGATGCTTATTTCCATTACGAACCCGATGGCGCGCACCCGGCGGGGATGCCGCTGGAGGCTTACATCGGCCCGGCGCGAGTCGTCACCGTGAAGCAGCGCGGCGGCGCGCTGCTGCCGGATGACTTCAGCCACCTCGACCTGACCGGCGTGGAACGCCTGCTGCTGCACAGTTGGGTCAGCGATCTGCCGGACGACCGGTGGCCGCCGGAATTTCCGTATCTCAGCGAAGAATTGATCGTCTGGCTGGCGGCGCGGGGCGTGCGACTGATCGGACTGGACTCGCCCTCGGTGGATGCTTTCGATAGTACAGAATTAAGATGCCACCACGCGCTAAACCGTTATAAAATGGTGAATATCGAACTGCTGCAACTGCGCGGTGTGACGGATGGCGATTATGAACTGATCGCGCTGCCGCTTAAACTGGATGCAGTCTGCGGTTCACCCGTGCGCGCCGTGTTACGAACGGCCTAGCCAGAGGGAGATCACGTAATGCAGGGTTTAGCCTGGGTATTTTTTGCACTGTTTGCGCTGGTGCTGGCCGGTATGTACCTGGGGATTCGCCGCGCCTGGGCTGCGCCGGGTACGGTGGCCGGCCTGGGTATGGTGTTAAGCATCGTGCTGATGTCGCTCATTTCCTTCGCCCAGGCTAACATGCCGGCGCAGGCCATTATCGTTGGTGTGCTGCTCGGCGGGCTGTTCGGCGGCGCCACGCTGGCCGTCGCCTGGTATTTCCAGAGCCACGAAATGCGCGCCCGTTTTGCCGCTGGCGAAACTTACCCGCAGGACGAGACACAGACGGAAACACAGCCCTAGCTGGCATCATTCGCAGGGGCGTGTGGCCCGCACCCATGCCCCTACGACGTTGCCACGATCACCAGCGTGTAGGCCCCATCACCCGCGAAGCGGCCCGCTTCAAGTATATATGTGCCGTCGGCAGGCAGGCGCACCTGCACCAACTGAGCATCCTTACCCAGCGCCGTATCCTCGGCGTCGTCGTTTTCGGCAATCACAGTGTGGTTCACATCCAGCAGCCGCAGCAGGGCGTCCAGCGTGCCGCCCTGTGCCTGCATGGTGAACGTCAGCGTTTGTCCGGCTTTCCCCTCGAATATCCAGCGTGCGACCGGCAGCGCGGCGGGCAGTTCACCACTGAGACGGGTCACGCCGTCGGCGCTCAGTTCAAACACCTGTTCCGAGTTCACACCCAGGCTGTACCCGCCGCTGCCGTTGACGAGTTCCACTCGTACCGTATACCTGCCGGACACTGGCAGCGTATAATCAGTAATCTGCGCATCAGTCACGTTGGGTAAGTCTGCCGCTTCCAGATCATCGTTATAGGCCATTTCCCGGCCATCAGGGGCGATCAACCGCAGCGCCATGTCCAGCAGACCGCCGTTTGTATCCACTGCCGAAATTGTCACCCGCTGCCCGACAGTACCGATCAACGTCCAGTCCTGCTGCGGCGTTTGTGTGTTCAGCGTGCCCTGCACCGCATGTCCCGGCGCTAACAGGGTGGACCCGACGCGCCCGGCCTGCACCCGCGTGCTCAGCGCGGTAACTGCGCCAAACGTGCCATCGCTATCAGCCACGTAGATCGTCCCATCTGCGCCAACCGCGACCGCCTGCGGGCTGACAAAATCCCCCGGCAGCGGCGAATTGAGGACAATACGTCCCAGACTGCCGGTAACCTCACCATCGGAATTGAACAGTAACAATCCCTGATTAGCGGTTGCAAGCAATAGGTATCCGTCCGGCAGGACAGCAAAATCGTTGACGAGCAGCCCCACCGTATTCAACTCATACAATAATCTGAAGGCTTCACCATCCAGCATCCATACCCGACCATCTGCCGTCATTGCCAGCAGTTTCCCGGCAGCGCCGGTTGTCAGCAGTGGTTGGTCATTAACCCCATCATTCAATGGTATCAGGGAGGATCCGGGAAGCTGCGTATTAAAGGCAATGACCCCTGCCTCAGTTTCCGTCTGGCTGGCAGCATAAAAGCCATCCGGGTATGGGGCAAGGCTACGCGGCGCGCCGGCTTCAAAACCGTAATAAGGCTCGCTCCAGAAACCATCGTACAACGGCTGAACACACTGGCAAACGGTATCGGACACATAAGCAACTAAACCCTGCGTATCGAGGGTGATGTCACTCGGCGCGGTCAGCAGATCAAACGGGTAGATGCTCATCACCGCGCCGGTGTTCCGGTCAAGCGCGACCACGCCCGCGTTCGCGTCCACCGCATACAAAACGTTTGAAGATGGTTCGCTGCCTATCGTTATACCGATCAGGTTAACAAATGCCCCTGCCCCATCGGCCAGCGTGCGCGTGGTGTGCCACAGAACGCCATAAGCCGGCATGACCGGCTCGGATAACGCACCCGACACCAGACTATCGGCCACCATGTTAAACAGGTCGGTAAACGTATCGCGCTGCGCCGCCAGCGACCGTCCGGCGATGACCAGAATACGATTGTCGGACAACCAGACGGCACGCCCTAACCCGAACAGCACCTCATCGGCACTCGCGCCTTGCAGCGTGGCGGCGTCAAAACCGAGCAGCACGCCAGGCGCGCCGACACC
>JARKOK010000538.1 GCA_029975765.1 Aggregatilineales bacterium | reverse complement strand
GCCAGCGACAGGTAACGATCAATGATATAGTCAGGATAACCGATGGCCTGCAAATTCGCCCGGCAGTCCGCCAGCGACGCGCCGCGCTCGCGCCAGTAGGGCACACGCTTAATCAGGGTTTCCACCCGTTCGCGCGGGGTGATAATCCAGGTATCCTTCGGCACAACGCTGAACCAGATCACTTCCATTTCTTCGGTCATGCGCGTATTTTTGAGGAATGGCGCGACCAGCACCACCCCGCGCGCGCCGCGATTCATCAAAAGCTGCCGGACAAATTTTGCCGTGCCGCCCAGATCAACCAGGTCTTCCACAACAGCGACAACGTGACCGCTGACATCTATCGTAAGTTCCTGCATCACACGCGGCTGGTCAAGCGGCTTACCCGGTCCGGCGTAACACTGCACACCCAGCGTCCCGAACTCAATCGGCGGGATGTGTTTCTTGGCGCTCCAGGCGATGTGATCGTGAATCAGCACCCCCGGCAGCAGGCCGCCCATCGTCACCATCACCGCTTTGGTGATCTGGCGGCCATCCTCCACATGCGCCTGCTGGTAATCGTAGACCTGCCAGGCCAGTTCCGCCGTCATATAGGCTTCCACTTCATCAGGGATGTAGAGAAATCGGAGTTCATCCTGTGAGAGACTAACCCCCTGCGGCTGCCGCCAGTAATGAATATCCATCATGAAAATCCTGTTTGCTCAAATGCCGGTCAATTTCTCAGAATCGTAACAAGGAGATGTGAACCTGACCAGGGTTGTTTGTGTGTTTCTGATTATCTATACTTTATACTGAAAAATGTACGTCTGACCCATTCAACAATCATAGGATTGACCTTGATGAGCACCCCTCGCCTGTGTCCGACCTGCCTGCACCCGAATTCTGACACCGCAGAAGTCTGCGAAAACTGCGGCGCGGCCCTGCCGCCCCTGCGGGTGGAAACGGTGCGGTTTGGCGATCTGCCTGAAGTCGCCGCCGCGCAGCGCAAAACGACTTATCCGGGCAAAACCTTTCCGGGGTTTCTGGCCGTTTACATCATGGACGAAGTGAATCCGCTGATGTTTGAGGACAAAGGCACGCTCATTTTAGGCCGGTCGGTGCTGGGCGAAGCGCCACCCACGATCAACCTGACGCAGCATCACGCCGGGCTGCTGGGGGTGTCGCGCCGGCACGCGGCCATTAACGTATCCGACCACGAACATACGATCACCGATCTCAACAGTTCTAATGGGACGTGGGTGAATCAGGAGCCGCTGGTGCCGGGCAAAGCTCGCCCCCTGCGCAGCGGCGATTCGATCCGGCTGGGGCATCTGGTGCTGCATGTCTATTTTGAGGAAGTCGCCAGCAACGGCGAAGCGAAAACTGCCGACCACCCAGCGCCGGCAAAGCCGCCCACTTCGGAATTTGGCGAGGTGAGCGCGGTTACGATCCGGCTGGTCGGGCGGCCCGGCCCGGTCGAATATCGCTCCGGCCAGGTGACGCTGCGGCTGCTGCATTTGCCAACACCCCCGGACATGCCGGAAGAAACGACCGCGCTGCCGGTCGTCCCTACCCGTTTCACCGTACAGATGAGCAGCGACCAGTGGTTCAGGGTGCGTGACGGCCTGACCGAGGCGGAAACCCTGCTGGTCGTCGAAGGCACCTGCACTTACGGCAAGGAGAACATGGGCATCGTCGTGCAGGCCGCGCAGGTCAGCCTCCAGCGACCGGCGGCAGCCCCCGCGCCAGCGCCGGAGCCACCCGCCGCACCGGCAGATGCGCCGCCGGCCAGCCCCGATCTGGCCGCCGGGGAAACGCCGCGCAGCCCGTAGCAGGCCGGACTCCAGACACGCCGGCTGTCCCACTGATCAGATCATGAAATCACGCGCCCGCCAGTACCGGGTGCGTTTTATTTGCGTTCCGCCCGATAAACACTATGATGAAATATGGCAGTCATTTATTCCTATGGTTGAACAGCTCTGGGAGGGATGGCGATAATGGTCAGGAAGGTTTCGGTTGTGTTGTTGATCGTTTCGTTACTGGCGGTCGCAGGAGCGGTGTCGGCCATCACGTATGGTCAGCCCGATGGCGAATTACACCGGGGGGTGGGCGCGTTCATCTATAAATCGCCGGACAGCCTCCCCCGTGTGGTTTGTACGGGGGCGCTGATTTCACCCACAGTCTTTCTGACGGCGGCGCACTGTGACATCCGGGCGTTTTTTGGTCCCGATTACAGTGTTTACGTGTCCTTTGATACAGATCTCTCTCTTGAAGCGCGTCTCGCCGGCCAGTACACCCTGCACGCCGGAACGCTGTACACTGACCCGCGCTATTCACAGAGACAAAACGACCCGCATGACATCGCGGTGATTGTTCTGGACAATCCGGTTGAGGGTCGCCCCTATTATCAGCTTCCGACGCTGGGACAGTTCAACGGGCTGAAACTGGGCGCTCAATTCACCGCCGTCGGTTATGGCCTTCAGGAGCCGGTTCAGGTACCGGGTTCGGGCGTCGTGAACACCTTTACAGGTCTGCGTGAATACTCGGTGTCGTCCCTGAATGCCGTAAACAAGGCGTGGCTGCGCCTGTCGCAGAATGCCGCCACCAACGACGGCGGCACCTGCAACGGGGACAGCGGCGGCCCCAACTTCTTTGGCGCGGGCGGCGGTGAAACGCCGATCATCGCGGCCACGACCATCACCGGCGATATCTTCTGCCGCGCCACCAACGTCGTCTACCGGCTGGATTCCGCCGCCGCGCGGGAATTTCTGGGCGCTTTTGTGTCGCTGCCGTAAAGTCCTATTTCTGCTCGTGAACTGAACGCGACGGCCACCGGTGTTATTCGTCCGGTGGCCGTTATGTTTCGTCTGGCTAACCCGAAGCGTATTTACCACCGCTTCCAGAAAGGCCGTTTATCCACTTTTTTGATTTTGCGGAGGGCTTCATTCGCTACATCACCAACGGTGTACTTCGGGCCGCCGTGATCTTCTTCCCAGGCGAAGGCTTTGTCACCCACGAGCGCCTTTAATGCCCCGGCAGCGCGTTCATCCCCCAACTCTCCCAGCGCGTAGGCCGCTATCGCGCGACGGTACACGCTGGATGACTGGAGAAAGGCCGCCAGTGGTTCGACCGCCCGGCTGTCGTGCAGTTTGCCCAGCGCGGTCGCAATATCACGAAAGGTTGAGTCGGTCGCGGCGTGGTTCAGCGCGGCGATCAGCGCGTCTACCACCGCCGGATCAGAGCTTTCGGCCAGAACCTGCGCGGCAGCAGCGACCGTCTGCGCGTCTGATGATTGCAGCAGTTCCAGCAGAACGGCAGTCGCGGCGGCCTCGCCGGCTACCGTTTTTAACTGTCTGGCGGCAAAGGCGCGCGTGCTGCCGGGTAATGCAAAACGGCTGTCCAGCGCCAGGCTTTTAAGCGCCTCGACCGCGCGCGGCTGGCCGGGAAACCGCATGAAGGCCGTCACCAGCGCCTGATGAACCTTTCCGGAGGGGTCGTCCAGGCAGCGGACTAAAGGCTCAAGCGCCCGCGAGTCACCAAGCTGACCCAGTAAGGACACCGCCCGCATCCGTATCTGATCGTCGGTATGGTCGAGCAGCGGCAGCAGCGGATCAACCGCGTCGGCTCCGACCGCCAGCAGCGCCTTCCACGCTGCCGACTGCTGCGCTAAATCCGGGCTGCTGAGTTGTTCAATAAGCTGAGACACGGTAGGCATCGCGGTTATTCCCCTATTCCCAGAGTTGATTATTCCACCGCGTCTACCATAGCACAGACTTGAAAATCCGGTTATCAGCGCACGGCAACCCGGCTGCCATGCGGGGTTTTTTGCACCACCACATGCACCGGGAACGAGTCGCGCAGGTCGTCCAGGTGGGTAATCACCAGAATCAGGTCGAACTCCTGCTGGACGGCGGTAATGGCTTCAACCAGTTTGTTACGCCCGTCCTCGTCCTGCGTGCCGAAACCTTCATCAATGAACAGCGTCCGCAGATGCGCTCCGGCGCGGCGCGCGAGAAGCTGTGACAGCGCCACCCGAATCGCAAAATTGATACGGAAGGCTTCGCCGCCGCTGTAGAGTTCGTAACTGCGGGTACCCAGTTCGTCCGCGATCTGGATGTCCAGCGTTTCAATCACGCCGTCGCCGGCGGCTTTTTCGCGCTGGGTTGAAAAATTCAGATTCATGCGGCCATCAGTCATGCGCGCCAGCAGGCGGTTGGCCGTCGTTTCCAGTTCCGGGATGGCGGCTTCGATCACCATCGCCGGAACGCCGTTTTTGCCAAAGGCAGCGCGTAACTCCTTATACAGCGATTCTTCATGACGCTTAAGCGCGCGGCGGGCTTCGAGACCGGCCTTACGGGTGCGCTGGCTGTCCATCGCCGCTAACTCCTGCTGCGCGATAATCAGCCGCTGGTGTGCGGTACGTTCCATCGTTCGCAGCCGGTTGACTTCCTGCTGGCGCTGCTGCTGTTCCTGCACCAGCACGTTCAGCCGGGCGATTTCCGCTGTCAGGTTGCCAGCCGCTGCTTCGTCTTCGGCCAGCGCCGCCTGCGTGCGT
>JARKOK010000536.1 GCA_029975765.1 Aggregatilineales bacterium | reverse complement strand
CTGAAAGAAGCGGCCGAGATTGCCCTGCAAAAGTGGCAGGAGGAAGAACGGCCGGTGCAGATTCTGCACACCTATTACCCGCCCAAGACCACCGCCCCCGACCCGCAAACCGGCCAGTGCGACCCCAACGTGGCCTACGCCTACACCACCCAGGCGGTGGAGGTGAGCGTGGACATGGAGAGCGGGCAGGTGGACGTGGAAAAAATCATCTGCGCCATTGACGTGGGTAAGGCCATCAACCCCGGCCTGGTGGAAGGACAGATCCAGGGCGGGCTGGTGCAGTCGGTGGGGTATGCGGTGATGGAAAACTTCATCGAGAAAGACGGTCAGGTGCTGACCCCTTCGCTGTCCACCTATTTGATCCCCACCGCGTTGGACATCCCCAAAGAGATGAAGACCATCATCCTGGAGATTCCCGACCCGCGCGGGCCGTGGGGGGCGCGCGGCCTGGGCGAGGTGATGAACATGTGCCTGGCGCCGGCCGTCACCCACGCAGTGTATGAAGCCACCGGTGTGTGGTTTGACGAATTCCCGCTGACCCCCGAACGGGTGCTGCACGGATTGGGCAAGCTGGAAGCGGCTTCATCATGATCCAGCGCGTGGCGGTCATCGGCGGGGGCGCATCGGGCCTGGTGGCCGCCCTCACCGCAGCGCAGGCCGGGGCGCGGGTGTGCCTGTGGGAGCGCAACGACCGCCTGGGCCGCAAGCTGCTGGTGACGGGCAGCGGGCGCTGCAATTTGACCAACGACGCGGTCAGCGCCGAACGCTACGTCTGCGCTGACCCGCAGTGGATGGCGCGCCTGCTGGCGCAGTTTGGCGTGAGAGATGTGCTGCGCCTGCTGGAGTCTGTTGGCGTTCCGGCATATAAGACCGATGACGGCTGGTACTATCCCCGTTCGAACGCTGCCCAAAGTGTGGTGAGTGCCCTGGAACATGCCCTGTGCCAGGCACGGGTGGAGGTGCGGCTGGGGGCGCAGGTGACCGGGCTGGAACGGGCAGGGGAGGGCTTTCGTCTGCGGCTTGTGCTGGACGGGCAGCAGCGCGAGGAACGCTTTTCACGGGTCATCGTGACGGCGGGTGGGGCGGCTTACCCTACCTTGGGCAGCCGCGGGGAGTTGTTTGCCGAATTGGCCCGCCTGGGTCTGCGCACCACGCCCAAACGTCCGGCTCTGGCCCCCATTCTGGCTGAGCTGGGTGCGCTGCGTGGCCTGCAAGGGCTGCGCCTGGATGTAGGCGCGCGCCTGGAGCAGAATGGGCATACCCTGGCAGAGAGCCGCGGCAATTTGATTGTGACCGAATGGGGCTTTAACGGCCCGGCGGTGATGGATGTGAGCCATGCGGTTTCAGCACACGAGGGGCAGCGACTGACCCTGGTGTTGGATCTGCTGGCGTTCCATGCCGAGGAATTCTCCGCGCTGTTGGCGGCGCAGCGCAGCCAGCCCTTTCCGGCAGCGCTGCTTTTGGGGGCCTTCTTCCCGCCTAAGCTGGCGCCGGTGTATTTGCGCATGGCGGGGTTGCCGGAACAGGCCATGCTTAACCAACTGAAAGAGACCGAGATCCAGCGGCTGGTGGGCTGCCTGCGCGAGACGCGCGTGGGGGTGCGAGGCGTGCGCGGCTTTGAATATTGTCAGGTGTCGGCGGGCGGGGTGGCGGTGAGCGAGGTGGAGCCTACCACATTAGAGGTGCGGCGGCTGCCGGGTCTGTTTTTGACCGGAGAAACCCTGGATGTGGTCGGCCCGTGCGGGGGGTTTAATTTGCAGTACGCCTTCAGCAGCGGCGCTCTGGCGGGGCGGGCCGCGGCGCGGGGCTAAGCCAGCTGGTCGGGGTTTTGATCCAATACTTCCCAACGGTGATAGGCTTGCGCCAATTCTTCTTCCAATTCCCGCAGGCGGGCGGCGGCCTGGGCGATGTGCTCGGCGTCCTGCTGGTAAAACTGGGCTGAACCCATTTCCGCTGTCAGGCGCTGCTGCTCGGCTTCCAGGGCTTCAATGCGGGCGGGCAGCTCAGCCAGTTCGCGTTTTTGGGCCTCCAGGGCGCGCTGCTGGTTGTAGCTCAGCTTGCGCGGGGCGTTTTCGGCGGCGGGGCGGGTGCTCTTTTCCCGTGTGTCTTTGACAGCCGCAGGCGGCGGCGCCTGGGCGCGGCGCAGCCAATCATCGTAGCCGCCCACGGTCTCCATAACGTTACCCTGCCCGTCCAGGGCCAGGGTGCTGGTGACCAGGTTGTTGAGGAAAGCGCGGTCGTGGCTGACCAGCAGCAGGGTTCCCGTGTATTCCAGCAGCAAATCTTCCAGCAGTTCCAGGGTGTCCAAATCCAGGTCGTTGGTGGGTTCGTCAAAGACCAGCAGATTGGCGGGGCTGGCAAACAGGCGCGCCAGCAGCAGACGGTTGCGCTCGCCGCCGGACAGGGCCTGAATGGGGGCGTGGACGCGTTCGCGCGTGAACAGAAAATCTTCCAGATAGCCCACCAGGTTGCGCTGGCGGCCGTTGATGGTCAGCGTGTCGCGACCCTGTCCGACGTTATCCAGCACAGATTGGCTTTCGTCCAGTTGTGAGCGCAGCTGGTCAAAATAGGCCACCTGCAGATTCGACCCCAGGCGCACCTCGCCGCTCTGCGGGGGTAGTTCGCCCATCAGGATGCGCAGCAGGGTGGTCTTGCCGCAGCCGTTGGGGCCGATGATGCCGACTTTATCGCCGCGCTGGATGACGGTGGAAAAATCATTCAGAATGGGGCGCTTCTCGTAGGCATAGGAGACGTGTTCGGCCTCAATCACCAGCCGCCCAGAGCGGCGCGCCTCTTGAATCTGCATGTTCACCCGCGCAGGCTGTTCGCGGCGCTCGGCGCGCAGATCGCGCAGGCGTTTCAGGGCGCGCACACGGCCTTCGTTGCGGGTGCGGCGGGCCTCAATCCCCTGGCGGATCCAGGCTTCTTCCTGGGCCAGCTTCTTATCGAAGAGCACGTTCTGCTCGGATTCAGCGGCCAGAACGGCCTCTTTGCGCTGGAGGAAGGTGGCGTAATTGCAGTTCCAATCCAACAGACGGCCGCGGTCCAGCTCCACAATGCGCGAGGCCAGCTTTTGCAGGAAGGCGCGGTCGTGGGTAACGAACACCAGAGTACCGCCCCAGCGCTGCAAAAATTCTTCCATCCAGGCGATGGTGGGCAGATCCAGGTGGTTGGTGGGTTCATCCAACAGGAGCAGATCGGGCTTACGCACCAACCCGCGGGCCAGCAGCACGCGGCGCTTGAGCCCGGCGGAAAGCTGGGCGAAATCGGCCTGGGGATCCAGCCCCATGCGGGCGATGACCTGATCCACCTGCAATTTGCGCTGCCAGGGTTCCTCGCCAGCGGCCAGAGGCAGCTGTTCCAGGCCCGCAGCCACGATCTCGGTCACATTGCCCGCCAGATCCTGGGGCACTTCCTGGGGCAGGTAGGCCGTGCACAGGTTTTGCTGGCGAGCCACCCAACCGGAATCGGGCAGCAGGTCGCCGTGAATCAGCTTGAGCAGGGTAGATTTGCCCGCGCCGTTGCGGCCCAGCACGCCCACCCATTCACCGCGTTCAATTTGCAGATTGATGTTGTCCAGCAACAGCGGCCCGCCAAAACCCAGGTTGACCTCTTGGAGACTGATTAGCGCCATGCGGCTTGATCCCTTACAAGAAAAGTATGCCGCAAATATACTATGAAATGGGCGTATTGGGCGGGCGGAAGAGGCTGGGCTAAAAACTGGCGCGCTGCGGGCATGTCGGACTATAATCAATCCATGCTGCGGCAGAAACGCCTGTGCCTTTGTCACGACGAGACACCGCCCAGCAGCGAACCCGCATCTCCCTTCGCACTCCTCTCGCATGTCAATCTCCACAACTCCAAGGAAACCTCGATGAG
>JARKOK010000530.1 GCA_029975765.1 Aggregatilineales bacterium | reverse complement strand
TGCGGGTGTAGACATCAAACAAACTCCTGTTAGAAAAGTCTGTCACTTTAACCATATATAGCGGCCGGCTGGCAGAAGTAGGATTGGTTTTAACACGCACGGCTGTCGAGGTTAAAAGGACGGTAATTGAACCACATCTTGAACCATTCGTCAAAATCAGCCTAAACACTAATTTAGACGAGTTGGCGAATTTGCGCTACCATGTTTAGAATAGGAAAACTTCTTAATTTCGGTTTATTAAAAAGGCGTTTTGAATGACCGATCTGGCGCTGGCAGGGCAGCTTAAAACCGACACGACGAACCGCACCCGGAAGGTGTGGCTGTGGGGCGTTGCGGCACTGACGGTCGTCGTGGCGCTACTGGTGACTGCCCTGGCGCTGACCTTCACCCGCGCCGAGCCGGATGCCCCGCTGGTCGTTAACTCCACGCTCGGCCAACTGGGACTGTGGATGGCAGCCCAATCGCAAGAGGACAATCCCCGGTCGTTACTGGGCCAGTATGCCAAAGACTGGGCGCAGCGATCAGGCGCGGCATCTCTGGAGCCGGCGATCCTGCTCAACACCATGCGGAACAGCATCATCGTCATCAGCGGCGCGGCGGTTGTGCTGCTGGTCATTGGCGCGGTCGGCCTGCTGCGCAGCGCGATCTGGAGCCGCCGCGTCCTGATGCTGGCGCTGCTGGGACTGGTTACGCTGCTGTTTATCGTCTCGCCGGAGAGCAGCGAAGAACTGGCGCTGATACTGGCCGGCATCTTCTTAATCCTGATCATCCTGCTGGCCGCGCCGGGAAAAGTGACCAAACTGCTCGGTTTTGTCGTGGTGCTCTCGGCGCTGCTGGTGACGTGGGAAACCTTTAAGGCGTTTGCGGCCTGGGCGGATTACCGGATTGTCCTGCCGCAGCCCGGCTGGACGTACACCGCCTACCCCACACTGGATGACGCGCTGCAAGCTCTGGAAAGCGGCGAAACGGACGCGGTGATCGCCGACCGTAAGGAACTGGACGCGGTTGTGCCGCCGGTTTCGTTCAACGCGACGGATTCCGCCGCGCTGCCATACCCCGGCCTGCGGCTTCTGGACAGAATCGAAAAAGACAGCCGCCAGTTGGGACTGCCGCTGATCCCGGCCTTTCCGGGACGGCTGGCGGTCGTGGCGCGCACCGAGGATGAAAGCCGCTGGACAGCGGTAGACCAGCTCGTCGGGCAGCGTGTCGGCGCGGTCGAAGGCAGTTTCGCGGCAGACCGGCTGCTGGCGCCGCCGCGCCAGTGGATGCTGGTTGACCTGAGTATCGGCAACGATCTCAACCTGCCGCACCTGCAATCCATCGCCAAAGCCCTGTTCCAGCCGGCGCGGCGCAACGGCCCGCTGCTGCTGCTGCGTATTCTGGTCGCTGCCGCACAGTTCACCTGGACGGAAGCCCTTATGGGTTTTACGGCGGGCGGGCTGCTCGGTTTCGCGCTGGGCACGCTGTTCGCACACTCGAAGCTGATGGAACGCGGCCTGCTGCCCTACGTCGTCGCGTCCCAGACTATCCCCATTCTGGCAATCGCGCCGATGGTGGTTATCTGGCTGGGCGCGAGTCCGGTATCGGTAGCCGTCATATCGGCCTACCTGACATTTTTCCCGGTGACGATCAATACCCTGCGCGGCTTAAAGTCGCCGCATCCAACCGCGCTGGAACTGATGCAGTCCTACGCCGCTTCCCCCTGGACGAT
>JARKOK010000525.1 GCA_029975765.1 Aggregatilineales bacterium | reverse complement strand
GATTGTGTCCCCGGATGCGAGTGTTCATCTTCGTCACCAGAATGCCGCTCACCCGCAGGTTCGGCTGCCGCCAACCTTCACGAATGTCGTTGATTTTCCCGATGACGCTCATCAACCCAACCGTTTCCAGATAGCGAGGCTCAACGGGGACAATGGCATCCGTCGCGGCGATCAAACCCATTTCGGTCATCAGGGAAAATGAAGGGCGAGTGTCGATGATGATGGCAGCGTAACGATTGGCGATACGGCTCAGAGGATCAGCGAGGCGATAGGGCGCGCCTGCAACCCCCATCAGTTCCCGCTCTGCGCCTTCCAGCATGGGGGAGGCAGGCAGCACATGAAGATCAGCGTCCCATGTAGACTGGACGATACAGTTGAGCAAGGTCTGCGCCGCATTCTGGCGGTCTGCCATCAGTACGGTATACAAACTGTCATCTGTGCCGTAGTCCTTTGTCCCGGTTGTGACAAGGGTAGCATGTGCTTGACTGTCGGTATCAATCAGCAGCACACGAGTATTGTGGGCGTTGGCACGTCGCAGCATCCCGGCAATGCCAAATGCCGCATTGGTGGCGGATGTCGATTTCCCGACACCCCCTTTGTGGTTGGTAAAAACGAACACGCGAGTCATTGCAGCTTCCTCTCATTTCAACAAACCGGATAGAAATCGCTGTGCTGGCAAAGACTTCGCGGAAGCGTGTTACACTTTCGACGGGAGTCTTGCTGGCGACGGCAGCGAGCCTTCAAGGTGGTTGGGGGAGGTCACTCTCCCCCCAATCACCGAACAGCCAATCCAGATGAGAGGTGCTTGAGTTTTTTGCCTTGAGGGAAGGCTATGATAATAGTGAATTTGAGGGTTTGCTCAGAGGAACTGAGAGGTTCGAGTCGTGTCCGATATTGCCCACAATCGAGGATCCAATCCGAACATGAGCCAGCACACTCGCTGGCTTTTGTTTTGTCTGCACCAGCCTCATCCTGACAGCGCACCCGCTCAGCTGTATTAGACAAGATTTCATCTGACACAAGCGACTTAACCGACAGCTTCCAGGGGGTTGTTGTCAGGGATGTCTGACTTCGGTTCTTGCCATTCAAAGAGCGTGTCCAATGGCTTGGCCTGTGCCAGGTGTATGGTCTCGCGGGAGGTCTGTAAGGGTGTACGTCCGCTCGCGGTTGTACTGCTCGACCCACTCATCCAGATCGGTTTGCTATCCCTGCCGAATATCAAGCCTGGCGAAACAATGCAGCCAGCAAAAGACGGAATGACAGCCTGTCACTCCGCCAGTTGTCCCCATTCGTCCATCGCCGCGTGCAGATCGGCTTCGGTCTGCGTGTAGACCGCGCCCAGATCGCTGACGCGGGCGGCGTTGCCTTCGGCGCTGGCGCGGCTGATGTCGTCGGTCAGCGTGGCAAGGCGCGTTTCCAGATCGTGAATCTGCGTTTCCAACTGCGCCACCCGTTTCTCAAGCTGGTACGGATTCAGCCCATGCTTTTTGTCCCCTCCTCTTCTCCCCTCCCCATTGCGACGGGAAGAGTCCGAAGATGAGATTTGCTCCCCTCCCTGCTTGCGGGGAGGGGTCGGGGGTGGGGTCTGCCTCCCCGCCACGAACTCCCGGTAGCTGCCCTCAAACACCGTCAGCGATCCCGGTTCCGCCGCCCAGATTTGTGTCGCCAGCGCGTCCACCAGATAGCGGTCGTGGCTGACCAGCAGAATCGTGCCGGGGAAGTCCGCCAGTACCGCCTGCAAAATCTCCTGGCTGTCAATGTCGAGGTGGTTGGTTGGCTCGTCCAGCAGCAGGAAGTTCGCGCCGGACAGCGCCAGCTTCGCCAGCGCCACGCGCCCGCGCTCGCCGCCGGACAGCGTTTCAATCGGGCGGAACACATCGTCGCCGGTGAACAAAAACTGCGCCAGATAATTACGCGCTTCGCCCGCCAGCATCGGCTTGACCGCCGTTACCTCATCAATGATGCTGTTGCGCGGGTTCAGCCGTTCATGCGCCTGCGCGAAATAACCGACAATGACCGACGCGCCGATGCGGGTTTCGCCGGCCAGCGGCGGTAAATCCTCCAGGATCGTCTTGAGGAACGTGCTTTTGCCCACGCCGTTCGGCCCGATCAGCGCGGCGACCTCACCCCGGTACAGCGTGATGTCCGGCACGCTGAACAGCGGCGCGTCCCCATCGGCATAGCCGACCGCGAGGCCGCGTGTCATCAGCACCTTGTCACCGCTGCGCATGGCGTAGGCCATTTTAATGTGAATGTTACGCCGTTCGCGTGGGCGGTTGATGAAGTCCCCGCGCTTCTGCATCGTTTCCAGCCGGCGCAGTTTGCCCTTCGCCTGCCGGGTGTTCTGCCCGGCGATGTTGCGGCGGATGTAGTCTTCCTCTTTCGCCAGAAATTCCTGCTGCGCCTCGTATTCCTTCAGGCGGCGCTCGTAGCGTTCCTGCCGCTGCTGCACGTAATGGCTGTAGTTGCCGCGATACGTCTCCAGCGTGCCGAAATCCATCTCCCACACCGTGCCGGCGAATTCATCCATAAAATAGCGGTCGTGGCTGACGGCCAGCACCGCGCCGGGGAAGTCCTTCAGGAAACTTTCCAGCCACTCAATCGCGCCGATGTCGAGATGGTTGGTCGGTTCGTCCAGCACCAGCAGGTCGGGTTCTTCCAGCAGCAGCCGACCGAGCAGGGCGCGCGTCCGCTGCCCGCCGGACAGCTTTTCCAGCGGGCGGTCGTATTCGCTGGGCGTGAAGCCCAGGCCGTGCAGTACCAGCCGCATTCGATTTTCATAGGTGTAACCGCCGGCGGCGTCGAAGCGGTGCTGCAACTCGCCGTAGCGTTCCAGCACGCTGTCGTGCAGATTCGGGTCGGCCAGTTGTTCTTCCATCTGCTTCAACTGCGTTTCCTGCCGCCGCAGATCGGCAAAGGCCGTCAGCAGTTCATCCCACAGTGAATGGCCGCTCACCAGTTCCGGGCGCTGCGGCAGAAAGCCGATCCGCAGCCCTTTGGCGCGGCTGACCGTGCCCTCGCTCGGAATGTCCAGCCCGACGAGGATATTCAGCAGCGTCGTTTTGCCCGCGCCGTTGGGGCCAACCAGGGCAATCCGCGACTTTTGCGGAATGTCCAGGCTGATGCCCTCAAAGATGTCATCGGGGCCAAAGGACTTGGCGAGATTGCTGGCGGTTAAAAGCGACATGGCACACACATCTGTTCATCATGATGCAAATGCCGGAATTATAACACGCCCGAACACCGTGTATAGATGGAATGACCGCTCTAAACCGTTATGACCCTCAGTGATCTAACCTGATGGTTACGGCTGACCATCTGCCAGCCGAATCGCTACCTCTGTTTCCCATTTTGCAGCATCCGGCTCGTCACCCGGATCGGTGATATACGATTCATAACGCGAGCCGAAACCGTCACCAGCCTCCGTTACCCAGGTATCCCA
>JARKOK010000061.1 GCA_029975765.1 Aggregatilineales bacterium | reverse complement strand
CGCCTAATTGAAACTGCGTCTCAATAATAGACCACACCTGGCCTGTAGACAAGGATCAACACCAGACTGTTAGTGATCGCCTTCTTACATTATCTTTAGGAATAATTCACGTATTTAATGCCATCTGGACTTGACTTGTGTAGAAGATGTTCAGATAATTAAGATATGATAGGTCTCCATTAAGAAATCAATCGTCAGGAGCAGGGAATGTCCGCCAAAATCCTCTACGTGGAAGACAATCCACAGAACATGCGTCTGGTCAAAAAAAATCCTCATGAGCGTCGGCTACGAAGTGCTGGAAGCCACTGAGGGTTTAACCGGCGTCGCCGTTGCCGCGCGGGAACAGCCCGACCTGATTCTGATGGACATCAACCTGCCGGACATTAACGGCCTGGAAGCCACCGCCCGTCTGAAAGCCTCGCCGCAGTTATCCTGGATTCCGGTGATCGCGCTGACGGCCAACGCCATGCACGGTGACCGGGAACACTGCATCGCCGCCGGCTGCGACGGTTATCTGGCTAAACCCGTGATGAAAAGCGAACTGCTGAACACGGTGGCGACGTTCCTGGCTAACACGACACCCGCCAGCGCCGCCAGTTAGTAACAATCCGCCGGGCGGACCGTGCGACCCGCCCGGATCTGCCGGTGGCGGTTCAGACCGTCAGACGGCGCGGATACGTGGTCAGCACGTCAATCCCATCTGCCGTCACCGCTACGTTGTCCTCAATCCGCACCCCGCCGACTCCCGGCAGGTAGATACCGGGTTCAATCGTGAACGTCATGCCGGTTTCCAGCACATCGGTCACGCCCGCCGCGATCTGCGGCACCGGCTCGTGGACATCCAGCCCCAGGCCATGCCCTGTGCGGTGGATGAAGTACTCGCCGTAACCCGCCGCCTCAATCACGTCCCGCGCGGCCTTGTCCACCGCGCCCATCGGCACGCCCGGCGCGACCACCGCTTTGGCCGCCGTGTTCGCCGCCAGCACCGTTTCGTAGATTGTCTGCATGTCGGCGGTTGGCGTGCCCAGACAGACCGTGCGGGTGATATCCGCCGGATAACCGTCCACCGTCCCCCCGAAATCAATCAGCAGCAGGTCATCACGCTGTAACACGCGGTCGGTCGTCGTGCCGTGTGGCAGGGCGCTGTTGGGGCCGGTCTGCACCAGCGACTCAAACGACAGGCCGCTGCACCCCTGCGCCGTCAGTTCGTCGGACAGCCGCGCCGCGATCTGGCGTTCGGTCATGCCCGGCTGCACCCACGCCAGCAGCTTGTCCAGCGCCGCTTCGCTGCGGCGGGTGGCCTGCCGCATCAGTTCGATTTCCTCCGGCGTTTTGATCGCGCGGATTTTAATGATGTCCCGTTCGACCGCTTTCACCCGCAGCGTGGGGTCAACTTCCAGCAGCGCCAGCCATTCGGAAACGCGCATGGTCAGCCCGTCTACCCCCAGCGTTTTGCCGCGCAGACCCAGTTCGTCAATCGCCTGCCGGAACGCGCCCATAAAACCATCGGTGTCCGTCCAGGCGAAGGCGCGCGCTTCGAGGTCCGGGCGCACGTTGAGCTGCGGCACTTCAAGCTGCGGCACAATGAACGACAGCGCGCCGTCCGGCGTGACAAACGCGATGATCGGGCGTTCGGACAGGTGATACTTCAGGCCGGTGAAATACAGCATGTTCGCGCCGGGCACGATCAAAACCGCGTCTACACCGGCGATCTGGCGTAATTTGTCCTGGCGGTGGGCATAGTTGACAGCCGTCATCATTTACCAGCTTTCTGTTTGGAAGTTCGGTATACGTTGAAAATGGTCATCCCGCGTGACCAGCGTTAAATCATACTGCCGGGCTACGGCAGCAATCCAGATGTCGTTCTCAGGAATGGGGCTGCCTTTCAGCTTAAGTTCCTGTTTGATCTGCCCATACCATTTTCCGGTGTCAGCGTCACAGGGTAGGATCGTGTTACCGGCTGAAAATTCTTCAATCCGCGCTGCATTAAAGGCCACACGGCTTGATTTATACGCGCCGAAATATAATTCGCCAATGACAACCGATGGCACAAAAGTTTCGCTGTTCCGCTTTAACCATGCCTGCATACCGGCGTCCGCCTCGATCACAGCGATGGCAGCATTGGTATCCAGCAGTTTACCATTCATCGTAATCTATTCTTTCGCATTCTTCTTCAATTGCCCGCCGCATTTCCTCCAAATCTTCTCTGGGTATTAACCCGCCAAATCGCAGCAGTTCCGCCGCCGGCACACCGCGCGGTTTACCCATTTCCGCCAACTCACGGACAAAGGCCAGCACGCGCTGCTGCTTGGTTGAGTCCAGCCGCCGTAATTCGTTAAGGAGCTGCTGTTCCAGCACCGGGTCTGCCATAGCACCATCCCTCTCAGCCTTCTTACCGCCTATTATAGCGTGGCGCGGTGGCCGTGTCGCCGAAAAATCCTATTTTGCGCTCAGGTAATTTGGGTTGATAATAAAGAATAAAAGACTGTCAGGGGGGATCGTGAATCTTCAGACTTTACTGGCCGATTTAACCGGCCCGGATGCCGCCATCCGCCTGCAAACGGCGCGCATCATCGGGATGCTGGACGAAACGGCGGCGCTGGAGGCGCTGGCCGCGCAGTACCGCGCCGAATCGGTGGGCGAAGTGAAAGCCTCGCTGGCCTGGGCCGGCAAACGGGTGCAGGCCGCCCGGCAGGCCGGTTATACCACACTGGATGCCCTGTTCCACCACTTCCACATTGATTATGAACTGCAAGTCGAACAGGACAAAAAGGAAGCCGATCTCTTGAAGCAAATGCAGCATGAGGCCGACATGCAGCTTTTGCGCGAGCGCAGCGGTAAAGCCGGTGATATGGCGCTGGGCATGGCGATTGGTGGGGCGCTGCTGGGGACGCAGGGCATGGTGATGGGTGCGATGACGGCGCTCACGCCGGGAGCCGAAGTGCTGTCATCCGGCCTGGACGACCGCCCGCAGATTGGCAAACAGCGGATTCCGCCCACGCGCCCCGGCGACAGCGACATTCGTATGATCCTGCGCCGCTTGCAGGACGACCCCGACCCCGACCGGCGACGTAAGGCCGCGATTGACCTGGGCAGCATCAGCAACAATCCGGCGGCGCTGCCCTATCTGGCGCAGGCGTTTGTAGAGGATGTAAATACCGCCGTGCGGGAGGCGGCGCAGCGTTCCGGCAAACTGATTTACTGGAACGCGATCTACTGGGAGATGGAACAAAGCGGGGCGCTGGCGCAGGAACTGGAGCGCCGGAAATCCCCCGTGCCGCCCACCACCAGCCACCCGGCGATTCGCCGCATCCAGACGCAGGAAACACCCGCCGCGCCGTCCGCGCCGGAACCGCCGCCGCAGATCAGCCTGGCGGACATCTTGCGTAAAGCCGAAGAAAAACGCGACCAGCGGAAGAACAAAGGTTAGAACCGGGGGGCGCGCCGGCGTGCCCCGGTCATGACAACTTAATCCCCGGCGGGTTCTTTCTGGTTGCGCAGGGCGGCCAGCATATCATCTATGCGGCTGAACTTCAGACGCGGGCGGCCCAGGGCGGCGCCGCGCTGGGATTCGATCTGGTCAAGACACTGCCAGTCGGCATAAGTGATGATATTCGGCTGGCGCAGCGCCAGCAGCTTTTCGACGGCGGCGCGGCTGGGTGTGGCTGGCTGCATCAGCGCGCCGGCGTGCAGGTCATCCAGCAGCCGGTCTACCGTTTCTACCGAGTCGGGTTTGTTCGTGCCGATGATGCCGCTGGGGCCGCGTTTGATCCAGCCCACCACATAATTGCCTGCTGCCGGCGAGCCGTTCACCTCGGCCAGTATCCGCCCCTGAAGATTGGGAATCACGCCCTGTCTCGCGTCAAACGGCACGTCCGGCAGCGCCACACCGCTGTAACCGACCGAGCGAAATACCAGCCCGACCGGGATGATTTCGGTTTCGCCGGTGGCGCGCGGGCGCAGCGAACCATCGTCCGACTGCACCAGTTCGTTTTTAACCACTTTTATCGCTTCCACCCGCTCCGTGCCGATGATCTCCACCGGCGATACCAGAAAGCGCGTGATGATCTGGCGTGTTTTGCCCTGCGGCGGGTGGATGGCATATTCGCGGAGGATTTCCACATTACGGACAGCGGCTTTATCCGCGCCGGCGGCCAGAAACGCCTCGCTGAGGGGGTCAAGCTGGATGTCCGCCGGCGGGACGATCACTTCCGCGTCTTCCAGTTCACCCAGTTCCTTGATCTCCGGGTTGGTGAACGCGGCCTGCGCCGGGCCGCGCCGCCCCAGCATGTAAATGCGTTTCACGCGGCTGTGTCGCAGGGCTTCAAGCGCGTAGTCGGCAATATCGGTCGTCGCCAGTTCCTCCGGCGTGCGGGCGAGGATGCGAATAACGTCCATCGCCACGTTGCCCATGCCGACGACGGCCACCGCTTCCTGCGTCAGATCAAATGTGAGGTCGCGGTAATCCGGGTGCGCGTTGTACCACGCCACGAATTCGGTCGCGGGGTGGCTGCCCGGCAGGTCTTCGCCGGGGATGTTCATGCGCCGGTCGGTCTGCGCGCCGGTGGCGTAAATGATGGCGTGATAAAACTGGGAGAGATCGGCGCGGGTGACATCGCGGCCAAACTCAACGTTGCCATAGAATCGAAAACGTGGGTCGGCGGCGATTTTGTCATACACTTTGGTGACTGATTTTATTTTCTGGTGGTCGGGCGCGACACCGCCGCGCACCAGGCCATACGGAGTGGGCAGACGATCAAACAGGTCTACCTCAACGGCCAGAGCTTTCTGTTTCAGCAGATGGTCGGCGGCATAGAAGCCGGACGGCCCCGCTCCGATAACGGCCACACGGAGTGGATTGGCGGTTGTCCCCAGTTGAGTCATAACGCTGTGCAGTTCTCCCGATATGGACTATTACCCCTGATGATTGGCTGCAATGTTCAGCTTGAATACAATTGTGCGGTTGTTCACAAGATTAGTATAACACAACAAATGATATAGACATCGTTAAATTTGTTTAGGTTATACAAGCCGCTGAGGGCTTGACTAATCTCATTTTTGAGAATATAATCATATGTGATTATCAACCGCGAGAATCACACCCTCGCAGTAAGGAGCAACACCATGAAACATCTCACTCGCTGGCTGTTTGCCGCGCTGCTGCTGCTGGCCGCCGGCGCTGCCGTCGCGCAGGACGCGGCGGTTACGCTCACGCCGTTCACCGACAATGGTTATGAAATTCAGGGGGTGATCCCGGACGGCTGGACGAAGGCCGGCCCCGGTATCTATGGCCGCGCGCCGGGCACCGCTGATGTGACCCTGCTGGCGCTGCAAGCCGCGCCGCTGCCCGCCAGCCAACTGCTGCAAGCCCTGCTGCCGCAGCTTTTGCTGACTGAAGCGCCGGAAAGCGTTGGCACGCGGGACACCGCTACGTTTACCTGGACGCTGTACCAGGTGGATGTGAACGCGCGCGGCGTAACGGTGAAGGTGGATCTGGCGCTGGCCGAACAGGCCGGCAAGACCTACGTGGCGCTGCTGCAAACCTCGCCGGATGACTATGAGGCGCTGCACGACAGTGTATTCCTGCCGGTGCTGGATGCTTACCAACCGCTAACAGCGGCAGTCACGCCGGAGGATGTGCCTTACGTGGTCGAGGAGGTTACGTTTGACAACGGCGACGTGACGCTGGCCGGGACGCTGACGCTGCCGGAAGGTGACGGGCCGTTCCCGGCGGTGGTGCTGGTTACCGGCAGCGGCGGCCAGGATCGTGACGAATCGCTGGCCCCCTTGTCAGAGATCAAACCCTTCCGCCTGATTGCCGATCACCTGACCCGCAGCGGCATCGCCGTACTGCGCTACGATGATCGCGGCATCGGGCAGTCCACCGGTGATTTTGCCGCCGCGACGACCGTTGATTTTGCCACCGATGCGGCGGCGGCGGTGGATTATCTGCTGTCGCGCGAGGAAATCAACGCGCAGCAGGTCGGCGTGCTCGGACACAGCGAGGGGGGTATCATCACCGCCATGCTGGGCGCGAGTAACGAACACGTAGCCTTCCTGATTTCCTTTGCCGGTACTGCCGTCAGCGGCCAGGACCTGCTGCTGACGCAGAGCGAACAGGTTTTGCGGCTGGGCGGCGCCAGTCAGGAGCAGATTGACCTGCAACTGAACTTCCTGCGTTCAGCCTTTCCGCTGCTGGAAGCAAACGACAAGGATGCCTTCATGCTGCTGGCGCGGGAAACGCTGCTGAAGTCTTACGATCTGCTGCCCGAAGACGAGCGCGCGGCGTATGACAGCGCGGAAGACTATGCTGACCAGACGGGCACAATGGCGATGGAACAGATGACCTCGGACTGGTATCGCGGCTTCATCGCGTACAACCCGGCGGACGACTGGGCCAAAACAACGGTGCCGGTGCTGGCGATCTTCGGAGGACTGGACGCGCAGGTGGACGCGGCGCAGAATGCCCCGGCTATCGAAGCCGCGCTGCAAGCCGCCGGTAACGAGGATGTGACGGTGGTCACCATCCCCGGCATGAACCATCTGGGGCAGGCCGCCGTGACCGGTGGGGTCGAAGAATACGGCACGCTGGAACCGAACTTCACGCCCGAACTGCTGGAAACGATCACGAGTTGGCTGCTGGCGCGGGTGGACGCGGCGGGTGAATAACCGCTGCATGAGGCCGTAGGGTACTGGCAGGGGCGCACGGCGGTGCGCCCCCCCCGGCCTGGCCCTCTTTAATCTGTTCAACCCTGAACAGTTGCGGCGAAATTCTTTCGCTGCTACAAAGAGCGGGACGTGAGTCTCGCTCTTTTGGATTCGGATTGGGGAGGGATGGCTGATGAGTCTGCTGGTGTTTCGGGCGTTATGGGGCATGACCGGCCCGCTGGAAGCGCAGATCGAACAGATCGCCGCCGCCGGTTACGACGGCGTGGAAGCCTGGCCCGGCGCGGTGACAATACCGCCAGGTGAATTTGTCCGGCTGGTGGCCGGGTATAAGCTGAAGCTGATTATGGCGTGGAACGCCGACCGCCGCGACGATCTGGCGCCGGTGCTGGACGAACTGGCGAGCTACACGCCGCTCAAGATCAACCTGCACAGCGGGCGCGACTGTTTCACCCGCGATGAAGGCGCTGCTTTCTTCGAGGCGGCGCTGCGCCACGAGGAACGCATCGGCATCCCGGTCTCGCATGAAACCCACCGGGGGCGCGTCTTTTTCACCCCCTGGGACACCCGTTATTATCTGGAACGCTTCGACACGCTGAAACTGACTGCCGATTACAGCCATTGGGTCAATGTGTGCGAGCGCCTGCCGGACGATCAGGCCGAGGCGCTGGCGCTGGCGAACCGGCGCACCATCCACATTCACGGGCGGGTTGGCTATGAGGAAGGCCCTCAGGTGCCCGACCCTGCCGCGCCGGAATACGCCGCGCACCTGGCCTGGCACGAGCGCCAGTGGGCGGCCATCCGGCAGCACCGCGCGGCGGCGGGTGATCTGCCGCTAACCTTCACGCCGGAATACGGCCCGCCCATGTACCTGCACACGCTGCCGTTTACCAACGTGCCGGTCGCCGATCTGTGGCAGGTGTGCCTGTGGGGGATGCAGCGCGCGCGGGCCACGCTGGCTTAACACCTAAAGCGCCCCGGCTCATCACCGGGGCAGCGTAGGGGCGGCCCGATGTGGCCGCCCGCCGGCGCTCCCCTACGAATTGGCGCTTAACCCGCAAACGTGCTGATCAGCAGATAGCTGTTCAGGCCGACGATAAGCGCCGTCACCCCCCACGCCACCCCTTTCAGCCAGCGCGGGTTGGCGAACGGCCCCATCTTGCGCGGGTCGCTGGTGAACTGCACCAGCGGCACGACCGCGAAACTCAGTTGCAGCGACAGAATCACCTGGCTCAGGATCAGCAGTTGGCCTTCGCCGCTTTCGCCGTACACCACCGCCACGAACGCCGCCGGCACCACCGCGATCAGGCGTGTGATGAGGCGGCGCAGCCAGGGGCGCATCCGAATATTCAGAAAACCTTCCATCACGATCTGCCCGGCCAGTGTGCCGGTCAGCGTGGAGTTCTGCCCGGAGGCCAGCAGCGCCACCCCGAAAGCGATGCTGGCGAACGACGCCCCCAGCACCGGCGTCAGCAGTTGGTAAGCGTCGTTGATGTCCGCGACATCCTGGTGCGGCGTGCCATGAAACGCCGCCGCCGACAGGATGAGAATAGCCGCGTTGACGATAAACGCCAGCATCAGCGAGGCGGTCGAGTCAATCGTGGCGAACTTAATGGCTTTACGTTTGCCCGCTTCGGTTGGTTCAATCGCCCGCGTCTGCACGATGCTCGAATGCAGGTACAGGTTGTGCGGCATGACCGTCGCGCCCAGGATGCCGATGGCGATATACAGCGCCGCCGGATTGTACACAATCTCCGGCGTGGGCAGCAGCCCGTTCACGATGGCGCTGACCGACGGCTGCGCCAGCAGCAGTTCGTAGGCGAAACACGCGCCGATGACGAAGATCAGCGCGCCGACCAGCACTTCCACATACCGGAAGCCTTTGTGCTGCAAAAACAGCACGACGACCACATCCAGCGCCGTAATCAGCACCCCCGCCCACAGCGGGATGCCAAACAGCAGGTGCAGCGCCACCGCCGAACCGATCACTTCGGCCAGATCGGTCGCCGCGATGGCGATTTCCGCCAGCACCCACAGACCCAGCGCCACCGGGCGCGAGTAGTGATCCCGGCACGCCTGCGCCAGATCGCGCCCGGTCACGATGCCCAGCTTCAGCGACAGATGTTGCAGCAGAATCGCCATCAGATTCGAGATGAGGATGACCGACAGCAGCCGGTAACCAAACTGCGCGCCGCCAGCCAGATCGGTCGCCCAGTTGCCGGGATCCATGTATCCGACGGCGACCATCATGCCCGGCCCGACGAAGGCCAGCAGCGTGCGCCAGAAGCCGGCCTGTTTGGGTACGTGAATCGAACCAAACACCTCCGGCAGCGAGGGGGCGCTGCGTTCGCTGCGCCAGCCTTCCTGAGCAGTGTTCAATGAATTGCTGATTTGTCCTTGCGCCATCATATCCCCCGGATGGCCTCAGTCGGCAAGGGGAAGTCGAACGAAGTGGCTTCCAGAAGTATGCACTGGCTGAAGTCGTAACTTAGGTTAATCTAAATCTGATTGTAGTCCTGTTTAGAGCGCCTGTCAATGACCATTTGTGAAATCTGTCATGAGTGGACTCTTAACATTTCCGGCATTGAATTTTTCTTTAAGAACCGTTAAACTATATTAAATCCAGTTTAAGAACGCCCGCCTCGGGGTCAGTCGTCTTGGAGGAGTGCCTGATGAATACCACCACCGCCTTACAACTGGCAGCGCAGGTTGCCGAACTCACCCAGCTCTGCACCATGTTCCAGGCGAAGTTCGGCAGACGTTACATCATCACGCCGGACAGCCCCGCCGAGGCTTACGAACTGCACCACGCCATCTGCGAGAAACAGGCCGCGATGGCCGCGCTGCTGGACGAGGACGCACTGCTGAACCCGATGAAAAAAGCGGCGGAATGGTGGCGCTGGCAGGGCACGATGGATATGGCGACCGCCGGGGAACTGGCGTGGGAAATCAACCATCTGGTCGCAAGCTGCGCCTATTTTGACGCCAGCCCGTGCGCGTCCGGCCATTCACCGACCGTTGCGGCGGCTCAGGAAGCCATCGCCGGGATGCTGCACCCCGACGTGCGCAGCCGCGCGGCGGTGGCCGTGCGGTAGCGGCTTTTACCCTTTAAACGAATGAGGGCGAACTGAATTGGTTCGCCCCTTTTATTTCAGACTCAACCCCTTACTCGTCGCTGGCTTGACTGTCCTGCATTCCTGACCAGTAACCGGACAGCCATTTCATCACGTCAACGGCGCTGTGCGGCTGCTGCTCGCCGGACATCAGATCGCGGTCGAGATCATCACCGCGCCGCATCAGTACGGCTTTGGTGCGGTTGTCGCCCATCGTGGCGATGAGCTGCGCCAGTTCTTTCAGATTATTGGCAAGGATTTGCCGCTGCTGGGGTGTAACTTCATCCCCCCGCGCCTCCAGTTCGGCGCGCACGGTGTCCTGATCGAAGCCGACCGACCGCCTGCCGAGCAGATCAAACGACTCCGCCAGGGCTTCCAGCACCTTGTAAGCGGCGCTCACCTGCTCGGCGAATTCCGCCAGCGACTGCTGGCCTAACATGCGGCGCAGCGCCAGCAGGGTTTGCAGCACGCTGCGAGTTTCATCCAGGCCGCGTTTGCCCTCCAGCAGCCGTTCCAACCGCTGCAACCGCGCTAACGGCTGCGCGCGGATAAAACCGCGCCACCAGTTCGCCAGCACCTGCCGGGCGGGGTCGCTCCAACTGATCTGCCCGTGCGCGCGGCGCAGGTCTTCGATTAAACGATTATCGTCCTCGAAATCCGTTTGTTCCTGAAACAGCCGCCGGACGGCCACGCGAGCGATCAGTTCGTCGCGGCTGTCGCCGGAAAACGCCAGCAGCGACCACAGCGTATCACGCGGGATGGTCAGGTTGGGATGCTGCTGGAGCGTGCGCGCCAACTGCTGTGCCAGCGGCAGCGCCTCTTTGCTCCACTCCAGATCATTCAGCATCGTTGTATACGTCGTCAGCACCTGCAGCGGTGTCAGGTCGCCGGTGACGACGATCCGGCTGACAAGATCGAGAATATCATTGAGAGGGCGGTGGCTGCTTTCCAGCGCGCGGGCCAGCAAGGGCAGCAGCGTATCCGCGCCGCCGGGCTGATGCAGCAGTTGCAGCGCCAGATCGTCCCGTTTCTGGCTGATTATCAGGGTCAGCAGGGTTTCCAGCGCCTCGCGGCTGAGATACTGCACGCCGCGCTGCACCCAGTCCTGCACAATCGCCTCGGCCTGATACGCCGGCGGCAGGCTGGCCGGCTGGTAATGATTGAGATACAGCTCCCACAGCTGGCCGACGACCGCCGGCGTAAACATCGTGCCGCTGCCGGCCTGCGCCGCCCGCGCCATCACTACCAGAAACATCTCGGCGCCGCGCGCGTGCAGCAGTTGCAGGGCGTCGCCGTCCATCTCGCGCACCACGCGGCCAAAGTTGTCCGGCAGCGCGGCCAGCAGTTCCGCGTCCTCCAGCAGGGTTTCCAGCGCCGCCGGGTCGCGTTTGGCCGCGATCACCAGCAGGTGACGGCCTAACTCGCCATCCGTCCGCGCCCGCGTCTGGGCGGCCAGCAGGCCGTAGTGCAGCACGTCGCTCAGATCGTAGTTGGCTGGCTCGCGCGCCACCAGCGTCAGCCAGCTTGTGATCGTCTCCGGGCCGCCGTCATTGATCGCCACCCGCAGCGAAAACAGCGCCGCCAGTTTCAAACGCGGCAGCCAGCGCGCGTCGGGTTTGTCGTTCAGCCGCACCCGGATAAACGCATACACGGCATCCGGCTGAACATGCAGCGTATCCCCCAGAATACGATACAGGCGTTCATCCAGCGCCGGGTCGGTATCCATCAGGAGCGCCACCAGCGCCGCCGCTTCCGGGTCACGCGTTTCCAGCGCGTGCAGCAGCAGTTGTTCCGCGTACAGGTACAGCAGATGAGCGTCGGGCGGCGGTGTCTCGGTTAAGACCGCCTTCAGCGCCTCGACCGGCACAGGTTTCCCCGCCAGTACCTGCATGTCGAGCGTATCCCGCTCAATCACCTGATTGTCCTCCACCGGAGTAAACCGCCCGAACTGAATCATAACACACTTCAATCCGAAGGCTGTAAAAATTCACCCATTTCGGTTACGTGCGAATCCGCCGGATAAAGTCTACGCTTTGCAGCTTGCGCTCTAATAAAAAGGTGATGTACCCCAGCAGCACCCGTTCCGCGTCATCGTGCAGCGCGGTGGTGATGTGCAGCGTTTTGACGTGGCTGTACGGGCTGCGCTGCATGTGGCGCAGCAGCTTGAGCGTCACCATCGGGATCGGCACCAGCGAGGTGCCCTCGTGGCCGTACTGCGGGCTGACCACGCCGCCCAGCGCGTAGCTGAAAAACTGGTCTTCCGGCTGGATGCTTTCGCGGCTGACGACACATTCCGTGAGTTCCGGGCGGAAGCCCACCAGATCGAGCAGCCGCATTTCGTAATAACGCACCGCCAGGCGCGGGTCGTCATCGTGGCACAGCCGGTACAGCGTTTCGTCCACTAACTGAAAGATGTCGTTGTGGTCGTCCTCACCTGCCGAAAAGAAACGGTCAAGCAGTTCGGCGGCATAACTGGCATACGCGCCGCGCTGTAAATCTTCGCGGATGCCCAGATACGGCGCGGTCATTTCCGCCTGCACCACGATGTCCAGGTCGCGCCCCCGGTGAATCAGCATATCGGCGCGGGTGAACAGTTCCACGTGGCCGGTTTTGTGGCTGGTCGGCTTGCGCGCGCCTTTGGCGATCACGTCCAGTTTGCCGTATTCGGGCGTGAGAATCGTCAGCAGGCGGTCGGCCTCGCCAAAATCGCGCCGCTTGAGGATGATGGCCGGTGTTCGAAAAGCCCGTTCCGGGCGGGGCATGATGTTTACTCCAGATGCTGCGGCCTGAAGCCGTGCGGCAGGAGATCGGACAGCGAACAGTCCAGCGTGATATTGCCCTGCAAATCGGCCAGGATGACCCGCATCTCAGGCGCGAATTCAAACAGCATCTGGCGGCACATGCCGCAGGGCGAGCCGCCGTTGCGCGTGACGACGGCAATCGTATCAAATGCCCGCCGCCCTTCGCTGACGGCCTTCACCAGCGCGGTGCGCTCGGCGCAGATCGTCACCGGGTACGACGCATTCTCGACGTTGCAGCCGGTGAAGATCGTGCCGTCGGTCGCCCGCAGCGCCGCGCCGACCGGATAGTGCGAGTACGGGATATAGGCGTTCTGGCTGGTGGCGATTGCCAGTTGGATAAGCTGCTCAATATCGGCCTGATGAGTCATAGTGCGATCCTGTCCCCTGTCTGGGTGGGGCCTCAGTTGGTGCCGGGACGGCTGAACCTTCAATCCGGCGTGGCCGGCTGCGGCTGCAGGCGCGTCGTGCCGGCGGCGGTTTCCCCCTCGTCGGGCGCGGCCTCGCGCTTACGTATCACATGGACTTTTCGGATGCGCCGCCCTTCGATGGACTCAATCCGCAGCGTCAGCAGCGGCAGATCAATCGTTTCTCTGGCTTCCGGCACGCGCCCCAGTTGGGCGAAGATGAAGCCGCCCAGCGTGTCGCTGTCCTCGGATTCCAGTTCCACGTCCAGCAGTTCGCCAAAATCATCCAGATTCATGCTGGCATCCACGACGTAGACATCCGGCGCTTTCTGCACGTAGTCGGCTTCTTCATTCACGTCGTATTCGTCCTGAATGTCGCCGACGATTTCTTCAATCAGGTCTTCAATCGTCACCAGCCCGGCGGTGCCGCCGTATTCATCCACCACGACGGCCATATGAATCTTGCTGGTTTGCAGTTCCTTCAGCAGCACATCACAGCGTTTGCTTTCCGGCACGAAGAACGCCTTCCGCATGATGTCGCGGATCGGCTTCTGCCCGCCGGTATGCCACAGGTTAAGCAGGTCTTTGGCATACAGCAGCCCTTTGATGTTGTCTATCGTATCTTCGTAAACCGGGATGCGCGAATGGCCGGTTTCGATGAATGACTTGAGCGCCTCCTGCACCGGCGTATCAATCTCGACAGCCACAATATCAATGCGCGGAATCATCACCTCGCGCGCCAGCGTATCGTCAAATTCGAGGACGGAGTAGATCATCTCCTTCTCGACGTTTTCGATTTCGCCTTCTTTTTCGCTGGCGTCCAGCATGGTCATGATTTCTTCTTCGGTGTAGACATTGACCAGCGCCGCGCTGCCGAACATCGCCGCCAGCGCCTTGCTTAACCAGATGATCGCCTTCACCAGCGGGCTGAGCAGCACGATCAGCACCCGCATCGGATAGTTAAACCAGGGCGCGAGTTTATCCGCCTGCGCGCTGCCAATGGCTTCCGGCACCAGATTGCCCAGCACCAGCGTCACCAGCGCCGTTGGAATCAGGGTGATGATATACGCGGTCACGCGCGCGGTGTTCGGGTCGTCTATCCCCAGGCTGCCGATCAACGGCTGTGCCAGCGTGACGGCGGCCACCGCCGCCAGGCAGAACTGCACGATCATCAGGCTCAGATGATACGTCAGATGAACCTGCGGCGGAATATTGAGGCCAGCCTCTGCCGCCTCCGGCAGATAATCTTCCCGGCTGTTCGTCAGCGCGGCATACGCCAGCGTAATCAGCGCGTGCAGAGCCACCAGCAGCAGCAGCGTAATCAGGCCGGCTAAACTACCCTCGTCCAAGTCTGGTCTTCCTTTTCCTCATTCCGCTGCCCACCAATTCTAAAAGACCGGCAGTTAAACGACGTTTAAAAACGTCTTAACTCCGGCGTATCCGGCGGTTAAGAACCGAGCCGATGCGTGTCTGCCGCATTATTCGGTTGCGCCAGTAGTCGGGGGGGTAGTCGGAATCGTCCTCTAACACGTCGTTCGTTACGTTAAAAATCGGTTGCTGTCCCGTTTGTGACTGTACCAAAAATAGTTTACCATAATTGTCAGGGTTTCTCAAGATGCTTCGCCGGAAGGTACAGGGACGACGCATGATAATGTTATTCGCCCTTCCTCACCCCCAACCCCACTGCGTAGAGAGGGGGCAAAAAACTTTCGTAAAGTCCCCACTCCATGCAATGGGGAGAGGATTTAGGGGAGGGGATAACCTTCCTGACGTTAAAATCCTGTTTCGTGTGTAAGCTCTACCGGAAGGACAGCCGCAGCGATGACCGCAACGAACCGAGTGGCGCTGGTGACGGGCGCGAGCCGCCGTATTGGCATCGGCGCGGCGATCTGCCGGTCGCTGGCGCGGCAGGGCCTGGATATATTTTTTACCTACTGGCGGCCTTATGATGGCACGATGCCCTGGGGCGAAGACGCCGGCGCGCCCGCGCTGCTGGAAACCGAACTGCGCGAGATGGGCGTGCGCTGCGCCAGCCTCGAAGCCGATCTCAGCCAGCCGGACACACCGGCCAGGATTCTGGACGCGGCGGAAAATACGCTGGGGGCGGTATCCATTCTGGTGAATAACGCCACCTATTCAACCAACGGCGGTTACGACGTGCTGGACGCCGCCGCGCTGGACGCGCATTACGCCGTCAACATGCGCGGCGCGTTTCTGCTCAGTGTTGAGTTCGCGCGGCGCTTCGCGGGCAGCACCGGCGGGCGTATCATCAATCTGAGTTCCGGCCAGGGGCGCGGCCCGATGGCGAGCGAACTGGCCTACGCCGCGACCAAAGGCGCGGTCGAAGCCTTTACCGTGTCGCTGGCGGC